>ONHS01000127.1 GCA_900317715.1 uncultured Bacteroidales bacterium
CATCTTTAGTTATCTTACCTTAGCAGGGACTCCTTTTGGAGCCCCTGCTTCTCGTTCTGTTGGGGCTGTTTCTGCAGAATTAGAAAAAAGTTCTTACCAATTGAAAAAAAAAGTGTATCTTTGCAAATCCAAAATGAATAATCTCAGTCAACATATCAACGTCAGAATTTGCTTCTTAAACATAAAGAAGAGAGACGTGTATGACTGTCTATAAACCATAGGTTGAGCTTGCTCCCTATGGTTTTCTGTATCTGTCCTCACCGGACGGAAACCCATTTTGGAAATCAATTTTATTTAATCAACAACTAAAAACAGATATCATGGAATTACCATTTGCAGAAGCGTGGAAAATCAAGATGGTAGAACCCATTAAGAAATCCACCCGCGAACAACGCGAAAAATGGCTCAACGAAGCACACCAGAACGTGTTTATGCTGAAGAGCGACTATGTTTACATCGACCTTCTGACCGACTCCGGCACCGGCGCCATGAGCTACCGCCAGTGGGCAGCCATGATGATGGGCGACGAGAGCTACGGCGGTGCCCGCAGCTTCTATCACATGAAGGACACCATCACCGAGCTGACTGGTTTCGACTATGTCATCCCCACCCACCAGGGCCGTGCAGCCGAGAACGTGCTGTTCAGCTACCTCGTGAAACCCGGCATGATTGTCCCCGGCAACGCCCACTTCGACACCACCAAGGGTCACATCGAGAGCCGCAAGGCCTTCGCCATCGACGTTACTGTCCGCGAGGCTTACGACACCCAGCTTGAAGTCCCCTTCAAAGGCAATGTCGATTTGGAGAAACTGGAGAAGATTCTGCAGGAGAACAAGGGCAACGTACCTTTCATGGTGCTTACCGTCACCAACAACACCGTGGGTGGCCAGCCCGTCAGCATGAAGAACATCCGCGAGACTTGCGAACTCTGCCACAAATACGGTGTACCCGTCAACGTCGACAGTGCCCGTTTCATCGAAAACGCCTACTTCATCAAGACCCGCGAGGAAGGCTATGCCGACAAGGAGATGTTCTCCTATGCCGACAGCATGACCATGAGCGCCAAGAAGGACGGCCTCGTGAACATGGGCGGTTTCATCGCTACCAATAAGAAAGAGTGGTACGAAGGAGCCAAGATGTTCTGCATCCCCTTCGAAGGCTTCCTCACCTATGGTGGTATGAACGGCCGCGATATGGACGCTCTCGCCGTTGGTCTGAAAGAGAACATTGAGTTCGAGATGGTCGAGACCCGCATCAAGCAGGTCCACTACCTCGCTGCCAAACTTGACGAGTATGGTATCCCCTATCAGCGTCCCGCCGGTGGCCACGCCATCTTCGTCGATGCCGACAAGGTGCTCACCAACATCCCCAAAGAGGAATTCCCCGCCCAGACCCTCACCTGCGAGCTCTATCTTGAGGCCGGTATCCGCGCCTGCGAGATTGGCTACGTCCTGGCCGACCGCGACCCCGTGACCCGCGAGAACCGCTTCGGTGGCAACGACTTCGTCCGCCTCTGCATCCCGCGCCGCGTTTACACCAACAACCACATGGACGTCATCGCCGCTGCCCTGAAGAACGTCTACGACCGCCGCAACGAAATCAAACGCGGTCTTGAGATCACTTGGGAAGCCGAACTGATGCGCCACTTCACCTGCCAGTTCAAGCGCCTCGGCTAAGAGCACTTCTAATCCGAAACACCAAGGAGTTGGACGACACCACGTCATTCAACTCCTTTTTTCTTTCTCTACAGTAACGTAAAAAGGGCAGCGAATAGGGAATCACATAAGAATAGTGAGCTGCCGCACAACTGCTATCTCTAGATATTATCGATAGGTAAGTTTCCCTATGAGTTCAGCATATCAACAATATTTCAACACTACTCCAACAATATTTCAACGGTGATTCTACGCTTTTATAGCGTTAAACTAACGTTTATGTATCGTCGAAGTAGCGACTAATAGATGAAGCCATCCCGAAATAAGAAAGTGAAATGGATTAAATGTGTTTTCCTGAAATCGCTTGACAGATTTTTGCTAGTTAAACTGATTGGCTTGTCAAATAAATCTGCTGCCGTACTGAATCGCTTGACAGAGGGGATGACAATGGATAATGCAGAGCCATCCCTGACTGTTTGGCAAAGTCGGGGCGGGGCTCGATGCCCCGCCCGACTTTTAGGATGACGATGGCCTAAAGCGGTCGCCACCCTGACTGTTTGGCGGTGCAAAGTTACGACTATTATTTCAATTGTCGGCATATTTTTCTTTTCTCCATAGGTTTTTGCCTGGTTCTGCACCGCGGTAGACCTCCATCGGGGTGAGCATCCCGATGCTCATGTGCGGGCGTATCTCGTTGTAGAATTGTATCATGCGGGCGATGCCGTCTTCCGCCTCCTGCCTGTCGTGGAAGAGTTCCTGATGGTATATCCACTCTGTCTTGAGGATGCCGTTCATGCGCTCTGCGACGGCGTTGTCAGTGGGCTTGTAGCATTCTGTCATGCTGATCCGTATGTGGTGCCAGACGAGGGTGTCGACATAGCGGTAGCAGGCGTACTGGGTTCCGCGGTCGGAGTGGTGTATGGTGGCGCAGAGATTGCCCCCTCCGGCCGTCTTGATGCCCATCTCCAGCGCCTTGACGGTGCCGTCGGCCTCGAGGGTCTCGGTCAGGCACCAGCCGATGACGGCGTGCGAGAAGGCGTCGGTGAGCAGGTGCAGGTAAAGCACGTCGCCCTCTATCCAGACGTAGGTTATGTCGGCCACCCATACATGGTTCACGTGCCTCACTTCCAAGCCCTTCACCAGGTTGGGGTACTTGCGGTAGACGTGGTTCGAGTTGGTCGTGTGTATCGGCTTGTTGCGGGGCAGGCGGAAGTTCTTCTCGGCATAGAACTTCAGAAAGGCGTCTCTCCCGTGCGTCACCTCTTTCCCCAAGTCACTGGCGAGCAGGAGGTAAAGTTTCACGCCTCCGATTCTCGGACACAGCCCCCGGTAGTATTCGATGAGGGCCGTCAGCAGTTTCGCCCGCTGGTTCTCCGAAACCACGACCGTGCTTTTCTTGTAATACCATTGGCGACGTTTGCCAAACAGACTGCAGAGGGTTTCCACACTGGTGTGCGGATACTCCTCGCGCAGCGCCGTCACTGCTTGGCACCATCTTTTTTTAATATGCTGATCCCTTCCTCCTTCTCGGCTATCTCTATCAGCTTCTCGTACCCGCGGCAGCGCATGCGCTCGTATTCAAGAGCCTTCTCGAGGGCTTCTATCCGCTGCCTCATGGCCTCCTGGCTGTCTGTATCTTGCTGATGTCTCATTTGGAATGCATTCTCCAGTTCCGACTGCAAAGATACGCCTTTTTTTTCAATCCTGTAATTCTTCAGCCACTGACGCAAGTTCGTCTCGCTGATCCCAAACTTCTCATACGTTTTTCGACGGTGTTCTCCGTGCGTGTAATAGTAGCTCAGAACTTCCAACTTGAACTCCGGGGTGTACATCCTCCGCGTCCATTTCTTTTTTGTGGTTTCCATCTCTTTTTTGCTTTTTTGCGCAAAAAAGTGTCAAGTTAATTCCGTTCAAGACAGCCAGATATGGATATAAGAATTCGTTAATTTGAAAATGTGTTAATTCGTTAATCGATTCACACATTTACACATTCACGCATTCACACGTTCGAATTTTTTGTCATATTAAAAAATAGTTGTATTTTTGCACTCAGTTTCAAAAGTAAAAAAAATACACAGTTTTGAAACCTTATACGATATGCCTTTCTTGTAAGAAGAAACATGGATTGTGGACGCGTGTATGAAAACATTGTGTTCTTAGA
>ONHS01000125.1 GCA_900317715.1 uncultured Bacteroidales bacterium
AATTCTTGATATGAAAAAAATTGCCGTTATCCTTTTCAGCCTGTTCCTCGCGCAAGGCGTGAGTGCACAGAACATAACATTCACCGTTCCGGAAATCCCGGGAGAAATCGAAAAGTCCGAGTATGCCAACTACACACTTCCCGCCATGGACTGCATCGAATGGCTAAAAACACATTCCCCGAACGACCCTCACCGGAAGAGAGTGTCGGAGTTTGCGGTCTGGTGGCTCGTTGGTACTCCCGATGTGCGCATTGAGATTAACGCAGCAGCGGCAGGATTTGAGAACAGGAACCTGCTGATTCTGCTACTCGGGGGCTGGGCACAATACGCCATTCAGTACAAAAGCGATGACCAGCTGGATGGTTGTCTCGCTGGAATGACCACCGCCCTCAATTACTACGTGAAGTACAAGAAAGAGCTTGGAAGAGACAAAGGCGCGGAGAAGTTCCTCAAAATGCGCGAAAAAGGGACACTGAAGTCCTATCTGGAGGAGTTGATGCCGAAATAAGCTATTCTCCCGCAGAACTCGCAGACTTACGCAGAAAAATATACGTGTAGATCCGTGTGATACGCGGAGATATTATTGACATTACGAAAAAGTTCATTACGAAAAAATACGTAATATGAAAAGGGTATTGTTTTTAGGCAAACACTGCACTATCGTTTTGCTCACGTTAAGCCTTCTGCTCCCGCTCCTCGCGTGGGCGCAGACAAAACCTACTGCACCCCTTCCGCCCGAAGAGAGCAAGGCACGGCTGCAGCAACTCGGAGATTCCCTCCGGAAATACGATTACTTCGATTACCTCGACCGCCACGGCTGGATAATCGTGAGCGTACGTTCGGACGACAATGCAAAGAAAGCATGGCCAAACCGTTTTGGCATTATTGACGACTATGGGAGGCAGATTTTACCCTGCGAATACAGTGATATCCGTTTCCAAGAGCACTCCGACCTGATCTTTGTGATGAAAGATAGCCTTTTAGGCTTTATGAATCGGCAACTGGAATGGGTAATCCCCCCGAAATATGACGGTAGGGGATGGTACGATTTTGAAGAGGTTGATGACTTTTTTGAGTACGGGATGATCGCATTAACAGATATGAACGGGAAAGAGGGTGTGGTGGATTCTACTGGTCGCGAGGTACTGCCCTGCCAGTATGACTGGGTGAGAATAGCCGGTCCAGACCTTTTTATCATTGAAAAAAGGAATGAAAAGGTTGCCGGTGCAGTCAACCATCACGGCGACACCGTGATACCTTTTGTCTATAATCTCTTGTACGCTTACAACGATCATTATCTTAAAGCAGAAAGGCAAGACTTATACGGTGTGCTTTCTGTCACAGGACAGGAAATCATCCCATGCAAGTACGAAATGATTTGGGGCTCGGATATGGGCTATTTCGCTGCACGTCAGGGAGGAAAGTGGGGCGTGGTGGATTCGGCGAACAATGTGGTGGTCCCTTTCCTTTACAAAGCATCATACCTGTGTTTTTTTCCAAAATCGGATATTATTGAACTTGTAATTCCAGGGGAAAAAAGTCAGTTACTCAACAGAAAAGGGGAAATTCTGGTTTCTTCCTTTGACGACTGTATCCTAAGTGAATCCGGCGAGCGCATTGCGATACTGACTCGTGATCAGGATTGGAACGCGACATGCGATATCTACGACCGGCAGGGCAAGAAGGTGGATGCATTTGAAGGAATTGAGTATGAGGAGGAACTAATGCCCTACATCTCCATGATTCCTGTGAAACGCAACGGCAAGTGGGGCTTCGTCAACCGAGACTTTGAACTGATTATCCCGTGCCAATATGAAACTCCGATATTTGGAGGCGATGGGTACGGATATGTGAATATGGGTGACGGCCAAACCACCTTGATTGACGAGCAAGGCCAGTTAATCATCTCAGGACCATACGCTTATATCACTTCACCAAAAGTGAACGGTTGGTTTATGGTAGGGGGCTATTCCCCTGACTCCTGGAACGGCCTCAGCGGTTTCATCGACCGCTACGGCAACAGCACGTTCACGGAGGAGGAGATGCAAAAACTTCGGGAGTGGCATGAGAAGCGGAAGAAATAATCCCGCAGAACTCGCTGATTAACGCAGAATTATACGTGCAGATCCGCGCGATACGCGGAGATAAGATACGTGTAGATACACGTGATACGCGGAGATAATAATACGTGCAAATCCGTGTGATACGTGGAGATAAAATACGTGGAGATACTAAACAAAAATGAATGAAAATGGACGATAACGGCAAAATAATGGACTTGGCCTACGAGGCCGGCAGCATCCTTCTGGAGAACGGGGCGGAAATTTCGCGCGTGATTGATACCATGCGGCGCATCGCCGGACATTACGGGGTGGATGACGAGAGCTTCTTTGTGCTCAGCAACGGCATCATGGCCACGGCAAAAGGGTTCGCCCGCACGAAGTTCATCCCCATCAAGGGCGCGAGTCTCGACAAGGTGGTGGCGGTGAACCAGTTATCTCGTGAGGTAGCAGAGGGCAAGTGCGATTTGGAGCAACTGGAACAGCGGCTCAAGAAGATTCGGGCCATGAGACACAAACCCGTTTGGGAGCAGGTGGCGGCCTCTGCGTTCGGCAGCGCGGCCTTCTGCATCATCTTCGGCGGCGGCTTTGCCGATTGTCTCGTGGCGTTCATCGCGGGACTGGTGCTTTGGTGCTACCTGCTGTATGTCGGTTCCCAACACCTTTCGCGCATCGCGAGCAACATCACGGGCGGGCTGCTGGCCACAGTGCTCTGCGGGGTGATGTACAAACTGGGTTTAGGCACGCACCTGAGCAACATGATTATCGGGGCCGTCGTTCCGCTGATTCCGGGAGTGCCCTTCACCAACGGCATTCGCGACATCGCCAACGAGGACTACATTGCGGGCATCACGCGTCTGTTGGATGCCCTGCTCGTCTTTTTCTGTATCGCCATGGGCGTGGCGTTGGCCTTTCTCTTGGATGAAACCGTGGCCGGAAAGATGCAACTCATGGAGAATTTGGCGGCAGCCCCTGAGACGGCGGGCATGTTCGTCCAGCTGATAGCGGCCTACGTCGGAACGTTGGCCTTTGCCATTCTCTTTGGCGTACCCCGTAAGTACTACCTCGACAGCGGATTATGCGGCATGTTAGGCTGGCTGCTCTACCTCATCTTGGTGCGCCACACGGACCTGTCGGTGCCCTTCGTGGTCTTCTTCGCCACCGCGCAAGTCGCCTTCACGGCGTTGCTGTTGTCCATTCTGCGCAAATGTCCCGTCACGGTGTACCTCATCTGCGGCATTTTCCCGTTGGTACCTGGCGCAGGCATCTTCTGGACCAGCTACAACATCGTCGCCGACCAATACTCCGCCGCCGTCGGGACCGGCTTCGTGGCGTTGAAAGTCACCGTGGCCATCGCCTTCGGCATTTTGGCGGTGATGGAGCTGAACGGCAAGAACCGTATCGGGCGGCTGCTAACGCGAAAGAGGAAG
>ONHS01000121.1 GCA_900317715.1 uncultured Bacteroidales bacterium
CGCCTCCCCGTGGGACAACCTCAAGTTCGACGAGGCCGGCATCGGCGAGGTGCAGCGCAAGTTCTTCGGCACGCTGTTCAACACCTACAACTTCTTCGCACTGTACGCCAACATTGACGGATTCACGTACAAAGAGGCGGAGATTCCGTTCGCCAAACGTCCCGAAATCGACCGCTGGATTCTCTCCGAGCTGAACACATTGGTGAAGCACTGTCAGGAGAACTACATCGACTACGAGCCGACCAAGGTGGGCCGTGAGATTCAAGACTTTACGGATGCGTACCTCAGCAACTGGTACGTGCGTCTCTGTCGCCGCCGCTTCTGGAAGGGCGAATACAGCGAGGACAAGATTTCCGCTTACCAGACGCTCTACACCTGCTTGGAAACCATCGCCAAGATCGCCTCGCCCATCGCGCCTTTCTTTATGGACAAGCTTTATCAGGACCTCAACCGCGTCACCGGCAAGGAAGCGTTCGAATCCGTGCATTTGGCCGACTATCCCGAAGTACACGAGGAGTTGATTGACAAAGAGTTGGAAGAGCGTATGCAGCTTGCACAGCAGTTCAGTTCTATGGTGTTGGCGTTGCGTAAGAAGACCAACCTGAAGGTGCGTCAGCCGCTCTCCAAGATCATGATTCCCGTGATGGACGAGCATTTCAAACAGCAGATCTCGTTGGTGCAGGATCTGATTCTGCACGAGGTCAACGTCAAGGAGCTGGTGTTCGTCAGCAACGAGGACGGCGTCTTCGTGAAGCGTATCAAACCCGATTTCAAGAAGTTGGGACCGAAATACGGCAAAATCATGAAGCTCGTGGCCGCTCGCATCACTGGCTTCTCGCAGCAGGAGATCGCGCAGTTGGAGAAAGAGGGCGTGATGAGGTTCGAGATCGAGGGTCAGCCCGTGGAGATCACCACCGACGACGTGGAGATCCAGGCGCAGGACATCCCCGGCTGGGTGGTGGCCAACTTCGGTGCGCTGACCGTGGCCTTGGACATCGAGGTCTCCGAAGAGCTGAAGAACGAGGGTTACGCCCGCGAGTTCGTGAAGTTGGTGCAGACCTATCGCAAGGAGAACAACTTCGAGGTGCTGGACAAGATCGCCATCACCGTGGAGAACAACGAAGTCATCACCCCCGCTTTGAAGGCCTTCGAGCAGCACATCTGCAACGAGACCCTCTGCACCTCCCTGACCATCGCCGACACGGTTTCCGACGGCGTGGAGATGGATCTGGAGGATGTGAAGATTAGGGTGAAGATTGAGAGAGTGTAATGTAACGACGGTGTAGGGGCGAATCATTATTCGCCCCTGCAATTGTCAATATAAAACTGAAACAATGGGCAAAACCTTGTATATTATAGCTGGTTGCAACGGGGCGGGGAAAACCACTGCCGCATACACTTTGCTGCCTGAAATGTACAAGTGCAAGGAGTTTGTCAATTCTGATGAAATTGCAAAAGGTTTGTCCCCATTCCGTCCCGAATCGGTCAACATACAGGCAGGCAAAATCATGCTGAATCGCATTGACGAACTGCTTGAAAGTAACAAATCGTTCGCCGTAGAGACCACCTTGTCGTCCCGGTATTACGTGAACGTCATCAATAGGGCGCATGAAAAAGGCTTTGTCGTATTCTTGCTGTTCTTCTGGCTTCATTCCCCCGAAATGGCTATCCGTCGCGTGGCCCAACGTGTGTCTGAAGGCGGCCATTCCGTACCGGTGAACATCATCAAGCGGAGATATCACGCCGGAATCAACAATTTCTTCAAAATGTATATGAAGAAAGCCGATTATTGGTCTATTATAGACAACACTGAGCAGCCTCGGCAAATTGTGGCGGTAGGATACATGGATGCGTTATCCACTATTTACAACAAGTCTTTATTCAACAAAATCCAACAATATGTCAAATAAAGAGATTATAAAGGAAACCAACAAATTGATGAAAGGCCTAAGAGAAGCTGACTATCAGCTTATTAAGCAAAAATCAATGCTTGGGCAAAATATTATAACCGAAGATACCAGCGGCAATATTATTGAAATTCCTGCTAAAGATCTTTATGAGAAAACATTCTTGTGAGTCTAAAAGATAACAAGAACAACAGCGTTAATACGACCCCGAAGTCCATTCTACCATTATTATCGTACTGTCGGCACGTTTCTACATTTTTCATGGCAAAAAAACGGTCACCCAAATACATCCAAGAAGAGCTTGATTTGAAAAAGCCCTTAAATGCTTCTGATATTTTTAATAAGGCAAAATGGTGTGAATCCGTTACTCGAACCGAAGCAGAATATATCCGTAATGTCATTCTTTCAGCTTCTTTATCCCCTCCATACGACGCAGAGATAGACAATGCTATTTCCGCATACATTCTCCTTTATTCTCCCAACGCTGTTAATGTTCAGCTTTTGGAGAAATTTATGGATGATAATATTGCCTTTGGAATGTACAAAGAATGTGTCGTGTCTGCCATTACATGCTGGCCTCTATGGAGGGATAGCGAGATGGTTGTAAAATGGTTGGAATCTTTTGGAATTGTGCATACATAATAAAAATACAGTATATCAATTCAGTTGAAAATTGCTCAAAGACAAATCGGGGTTGATAATGATCATTACTGCACCCTGAATCCTATCGGGTTTTCCGGTTCCGTCTTTTTCTCGCGTAGCTGATCCAATGCATCGTTAATTACCTCAATTTGCAGGGCAACCTCACTGTTGAATTGCGACTGCAATTGGTTAATGTCGTTCTGATCGTGCAGAATCTCCTCAACATGCGCGTTCAGCTGGTCAACCTTGCGGGAAATCTGCTCATACCTCAATTCTGATGATTGCAACGCAGCAATGGCTTGACGCACAGCAACAAAGGCACGCATAATGTTGATGTTTACTTGTACGGCAACTTTGCTGCGAAGAACTCCCGACAGCATAGCGACCCCTTCTTCAGTGAATGCAAATGGAAGGTATTTACTGTGTTGGCCTCGGCCTGTCTTTAAGATGCCATTTTGGCATCTTAGAGCGGATACCTCTTCGGAGGTCAGCTCAAACATAAAGTCTTCGGGAAAACGATCGATATTGCGGCGGACCTGACGTTTAAGTTGCGAAACATCCACTTCATACATTGACGCCAAATCATAGTCAAGCATAACCTTGACACCTCTGATGTCGTAAATGATGTCCTGAATAGTTGTCGGAGGATGAAACAGTTAAGAATAGTAGATAACAATGAAATAATACGTGAAGATACGAGCGATATGTGAAGATAACTTTTTGTCGCTAACCTACTCTTTTTTTTGTTTCCAATATTGTAACATTTTTTGTATTTTTGCGTTTTGAAAAAACAAGGCGATGAACATTGATGTTGAATATCTCGAAGAAGCTCAGTCATATATAGATGCTATGCCGGATAAGGCAAGGATTGTAGTGGCAACGCACGGATTTGACAAAAAGACCCGAAAAACGCCAAAGCAAGAGATTGAACATGCAGAAAGTATTAGAGACAACTATTATAAAACACGAGAAGAAAATGGAGATTAAGACACACAAAGAAATGCTCGTCAAATACATTGGCGAGGTCGGCACTCCTGAAAGAGACGCTTTTGACGCGCAAGTGCGAGCAGGAGTGGAGGAATATCGCATTGGAGAGGCCATCAAACAGACTCGGAAGAAAATCGGATTCACGCAGCAGCAGCTGGGAGAGCGTATGGGGGTGAAACGGGCGGAAGTATCCAAGATTGAGAGCGGGCGAAGCATCACCTACAGCACCATCATGCGGGCTTTCAAAGCTCTCGGCGCAGAGACCGCCACTCTCGACCTCGGCCGTCTCGGACGTGTTGCCCTTTGGTAATCGGAAGAACATATCTACCGTCACACCGCACACATCCATATCCAAGCTACATTCCCTTTTCCCACGTTAACAATCCAGTAAAAAAAGACAATGAGAAACCGACTGATTCTGATTTTTGCGTTGAGCCTGTGCTTTCTGCAAGGCTTCTCCCAAAAGTCCTATTTCGGCGGAGGTGTTGTATTCGGCAATACATTTTCAGCGATGTCTGCGGATAATATTCCTGGATATTGGAAAACAGGAATAACAGCTGGATTATTCGGCAATGTGAAACTTGTTGACAACTACAATGTACGTATGTTGCTGCAGCTGGATATGAACTTTACAATGAAAGGCACCCGCTCCAAACCTAATTTCGGTGTTAAAGGATTGGCACCCCCGAACAAGAAGTCACCACCGGAATCCTCAAGAAACACTACAACTCCACGTTCTATTTTGTGTACTCGTTCCAATTTTGATTCGGTTCTACATCGCGCACGTGAGCACGGAGGCGGGGGTGATGTAGAGACGTGCCATGGCGCGTCTCTACAACGGACCAAAAATGGTATAATTGCATTTTAGGGACGAATGATTATCCTCGCCCCCACACCGTTACATATCGTTTATTTTGTCGGAGTTTGCCAAAAATAATCGGCATCGTGGGTGATAACGGCCCAATCGCTGGAATTTTCGTATGTTGATGGCGTTTTGTATGTTGACGGTGTTAAAACCACGTGTTTATTCTTCACATATCTGTATCTGCTCTCCGGATTGAAACAATAATTTGTCACGCAATCAAACCAATATAGGTTTTTGGCCATATAGCCCTCCAGATAATACTCTTTTGTCTGCTTGTTCTCATAATTCCAGTTGGCATCTTCGTTCAAGAAAAGAGGCCGACCGTCAATTAGTCTCTCCCGCACTTCCGGGATGCTCAAGAAATTACCATTTTCGTCTTTCACGTATGCTTCGAAAGTGGGGTCTATCCAAATCCATTTCTGATATTGTGACGACCAAACCGAATTGATGACGTGGCAATCCTGATCTTTTTCGTCGTATGGCATACAGGTCACATATCGCGACGGTATGCCCATCGAAAGATACATCTCATTCAAAGCAATGGCCAGATGACGGCAATTGACACCTTTTCCTGTTGATTTGTGATAATTGTAGATGTCGATAGCATCAAATTCACACAGCGCAAAATTGCCCCCATCGTGCCGGATAGCTTTATGAACGAAATGAAGGATATTCAGGATCTTGGAAATCTCATCACCGTCACCGGCAACGGAGTCCAGATCAAAAAACTTTCTGACATTCAACAAACGATAGTCTCCAGAATCCTGATAAACAAATTGCGGCAGCGAATCGTTGTCATCTTTGATATAGGCAGACGAATTTTGCAAAATCGTCAATCGGTCATATTGCTTAATCTCTTCAAGTAAGGATTTGAATTTCTTGTCTTCTCTGATACTCTCAAAATCGCTGTCGTTAAGCATATTACGATAATCCTTGTAACCTACGCGTATGGATTTTTCCAGTGTTTCCAATGCAAGTTTCTTTTGTGCCGTCAATGCGTAGCAGCATGCAAGATTATAATATACATCGGCTGTCATTTCTTCCTTGTAGATCCTAGCATCCACCCACTGACTGTCAATAGCAGTTGTGTCAAAGAATGTGACAAGTTCTTTTAGCGAGTGAATCGCCTTATCGAACTGTTTATCTTTGTAAAAGTCATGATACACATCATAAATCTCATCATATTTTTCAAAAAACAAGTCAATATCCCGCTGAGTCTTCAAAATATGCTTGTCTAACTGCTGGGACATACAAACGTGTCCATATGACAGTAAAAGTGTAAGAAAAATGGTTGTCAATCGTATATTTTTCATATTCATAAAATTAATGCTCGTTTTTTATTAAGACGCAAAAAAACATAAAAGGGCCACAATTAGGTAAACGACCGCAAAGATACATTTATTTCATTTACGGCGTTTGCGGTGAAACGGTGACAGGGCGATGTAGAGACGTGCCATGGCGCGTCTCTACAAAGTTCACCCGTAAAATCTGTCATATTCCCACCTCGCCACATTGTTTTCGATGTAATCCGCGATTTTGTTCATATCTTTGTTGCCACGAATGATGTGGTCGTGAAAACGGGGTTGCCACGCGAACGGGAGGTTATGATGGCGGGCGAAACGAGTGATGGCCTGTTTCATTCCACCTATTGTGGTTGACAACTTACCCTGGCGATTAGATATTTCCTGCATAATTTTGTCTTTTCCTTCTGTAGAGACGCGCCATGGCACGTCCCTACAATCCCCACCGTCAATTGTTACAACCAAATGGATATGATTTGGCATAATAACAAATAATGGAACTTCTGCATATGGATTGTGTGATGGAATGTTTTGGACACAATCCTGCGTGTATTTTCCAATTTCTGTCAAATGCATTGCCCCATTTTGAATCTCTCCAAAAAAATGTTCCTTGTTTTGTGTACATACAGTCACGAAATACGTTCCTCCGTTGTAGTTGTGCCATTTGGCGCGAGCAGACGGGATGCGATACAGGTTTTGAAATCTTTCTTCTGACATTATTATTTTTGTTCTAATGATTCGGCTGCAAAAATAATATTTTTTTTATTATTCATTGTTTTTTTTATACAATGTATGGAGTCATAAATACCAAATATTCGGTTTCGGGGTGACCGTTTCGATGTAGAGACGTGCCATGGCGCGTCTCTACGGTTGGTCAAACGGTTCTTTGTAGAGACGTGCCATGGCGCGTCTCTACAATCCAAAATATCAACCCGTGTTTTATTGACATTCAATATATTACCCCCCCCCCGCAACAAAATAAAATCCCTCATCCCACCCAAGATTCGCCCCGAATCTTACGTTTATTCAATAAAGAACCGCTCTTTAAAATGTAAGATTATGAAATGCAAACTCCTCTGCGTGTTGTTATGGCTCTGCGCCACCGGTGTCTCCGCACAGCACCTCACCGTCAAGAATTACCAGAAGAAAGTACACCCCGGCCTGACAGCCATCACAATGGAGCTTTATCGCGAC
>ONHS01000120.1 GCA_900317715.1 uncultured Bacteroidales bacterium
AAAGGACAAGCGACAACCTGAATCAGTCGCAAATTATTAACCCGTCAACTCGGATCAGTCGTAAGACTAAAAAGTGACAACCTAAATCAGCGAATCACACACCTTCCATCACACACCGCATTGGCAAGGAGCAGGCAAGGAGCAGGCAAGTATTTGGCAAGTATATGGCAAGCATTTGGCAAGGAGATGCCATACTCTTAAGTATGGCATCAGTATGGCATCAGTATGGCATCAGTATGGCATCTCCTTGCGAACGGTATGCCAGATATATGGGAACCCTATGGGTAGGGGGAGCCAGCCGCGTTACTGGATGTGACTGATTCCGGTGCGGTTTTCGCGCTGGTTTTCCCGTAAACCGCTCTGTATGTCTCTTTATTTGCTATCTTTGCCGCTTTGTTTTAACCCTCTTCCTTGAGCAGCCCCGATAGGGGCAAGAGCTCGGTAGCCCGGGGTAAGGCCTCAGGCCGCAACCCTGGGGTGATGAATGGACGATGAAAGACGATGAAACGATGAAAAGCGATGAATGAATTAAACGAATAACGATAAAATCAATCAAAGACCAAAATAAAGAATATGAAGAAATTAGCAGTTTTGATGATAGTGGCCGTGATGGCGGTTGCGGTTAACGCCCAGAATGTGGATGGCGGGGCCAACGACCTCATGAAGAAGGTTGCCCTGCAGTACCAGAAATACAGCACTATGCAGTTCCATTACACCCTGAAAACCACCAAGGATGAGAAAACCTTGAGTGTCAAGCAGGGCGATGTCTATATCAAAGGCAACAAGTATAAAACCACATACGGCGATTTGCAGTATTTCTGCGACGGTGTGTCGATTTGGAATTACGACAAGAGTGCGAACGAGGTTTCCATTTACGAATATGACGCTGAAGATGACCAAAATCTGCTCAACCCGCAGCGCATCCTCAAGGATTGGAGCACCCATTTTCGCGCCAAGTTCATCCGCGACGAATTCCAGAACAACGTCCAGTACAGCATCGTTGATCTGACCCCCAAGACTGCGCAGTCGTTTTATCGCATTCGCGTGTATATCGTGAAATCATCGCTCAAGATCACAAAAGTCTCCATCTACGAGAAAGATAATACTATCTACAATTATCATATTGAGCAATTCAAGAATGATATTCCGCTGGATGACAAATTGTTCGTGTTCGACAAGGCGAAATATCCCGGTGTGGAGGTCAACGATATGAGATAATTTTTTTCGGCATAACCCTTCGGGGTTTGCCGATTTTTCTTAATTTTGCAGCCAATTTTTTTAGAAATTAAAATCTAGTATAAATGACACTGATTAAATCGATTTCCGGAATTCGGGGAACCATCGGCGGTAACATTGGCGATAACCTGACCCCCATTGATGTGGTGAAATTTACAACGGCTTTTGCCACTTTTTTGCTTGAAAAGAGGGAGCCAACAGACAGTCCCATGCGCATGGTCGTCGGGCGCGATGCCCGCATCTCTGGCGACATTGTGAACCGTCTGGTTTGCAGTACGTTGCAGAGCATGGGCATTGACGTGATCGACCTCGGTCTCTCCACGACCCCGACCACGGAAATGGCCGTCATCCAACAGAAAGCTGATGGTGGCATCATCATCACCGCCAGCCACAATCCGATGCAGTGGAACGCACTGAAGCTGCTCGACCGTACGGGCGAGTTTGTTTCCGGAGCGGAGGCTAAGCGTATCGTTGAACTGACTGAATCGGATGAGCTGTCGTATGCAACTTTCGATAAACTTGGCAGTTATCAGCTGTACGAGAATGCTATCCAAGATCATGTGGATGCTATTCTGAAACTTCCGTTGGTGAATAAGAACGCCATCGCAAAGGCCAACTTTAAGGTGATTCTGGATACGGTGAACTCTACTGGCGCTTTGGCTCTTCCAGTGCTACTCAAAGCATTGGGTGTCAACGATGTGACGATCCTGAACGGCGAAATGAACGGTGTGTTCGCACACAATCCGGAGCCGATTCCCGAAAATTTGGCGGGTATCTGCAATGCCATGAGTCGCTCCAACTACGATGTCGGTTTTGTGGTGGATCCCGATGTAGACCGCCTCGCTATCGTCAAGGAGGATGGCACACTCTTCGTGGAAGAGAACACCCTCGTGGCTGTGGCCGACTACGTGCTGCAACACACGCCCGGAAATACAGTTTCCAATCTTTCCTCCTCACGCGCTCTGAAGGACGTAACGGACAAGTACGGAAAGACTTACACGCCTTCCGCTGTGGGCGAGGTCAATGTGGTGGAGATGATGAAGGCGACCAACGCCGTGATCGGCGGCGAAGGCAACGGTGGTGTTATCTATCCCGAACTGCACTACGGTCGTGACGCGCTCGTGGGTATCGCGCTTTTCCTGACCTATATGGCTGAGTCCAAGAAGAGTTGCAGCCAAATCCGTGCGCTCTATCCCGACTACTGCATCGTGAAGAAGAAAACCGAATTGGACAGCTCCGTCAACCTGAAGGACATTTTGGCGAAGATAGCCCAGAAATACGCGAACTATCAAGTGAATACCGTTGATGGTGTGCGTGTTGACTTCGAGGACAGCTGGGTGCACGTGCGCAGCTCCAACACTGAGCCCATCATGCGCATCTACGCCGAAGCCCTCACCCCGCAAATCGCCGAGAACATCGCAAACAAGCTGATGGGGGACATCCGGGAACTGATGGCGTAATTACTAGTTAGTAGTTAGCAGTTAGTAGTTAGCAGTTGAACGAAAATGCCTCGGTCGAATGACCAAACGAATACATATCCGGACAATCGCCGTGCTGCTGGCCCTGGTTTTGGGGACGGCGGGAACGGTGTGCGCTCAGAATGAGACGGTCCAGTACGGGAAGGAGAATCTGGAGCGGGATTATTGCGATGGGTATAACATATCCATTGTGTTGAAGGATGTGCCGGATCACTATATGTTATACCTATGGGGTTACTATTGTGGAAACTGGGGTGTGGTTGATAGTACGGAAGTGAAAAACGGCAAAGCCTGTTTTCGGAAAAACAGTTCAGCAAAAACGAAAAATGAGATTTCAGAAAAGTTTCCTAAAGGATTCTATGATATATTTGGTGATGGTCTTTTCCCATTTCAAATAATCATAAACCAGCAAAATAGTTTTGATGTTGAAGTGGATATACATAATCCCAATCAGTTTACCAATCACTCTTTTAGAAAATCCGATGAGAATCAGTTGCGTAAGACTGTCGCTTTAGCTTGGAATGAGCAACAGGATGCATTTGAAGGTGCGAAAGCGGCGGCGGAGTTGACATCTGCCATGCCGCAGTCGTTTTTGGGACAATACTATCTTTTAGAGGATGAGATTCTCAAAACGGCTCAGTCGGATGATCCAGCGGTTTATTTTGCCATAGGAAGTGCTTCCCCTTCTGAATTTCATCATGTTCTGTCATTGGTGGACTTCACGGACGCTCGTCTTTGCCATACCTCCTCCTTACTTTTCCCATTCATCAAAGATTATTTGACATCCGATAATCGCGAATCTGTCGCCGAAATCATCACCGAAGTGGACTCCATCCTTACGCGTGCGGCGCGTGGCGGGCGCTACCAGTGCGGACTGTACGCGCAGTGGCTGTACGGCATCTTCGACAGAACCGGCGATCCGTACTACGAGCCGGTGATGCTGCATATTTACGACACCTACGACCGCGGTTGGATTCCCGAGGATCAAGAGCGTCGCATCAAGCGGCAGATGGACCGCATCCGCAAGCTCGCTCCTGGCGCGCAGATTCCCGAGCTCACCGCTTTCGATATTGATGGCAAACAGCACTCCACCAACGAGATACAGACGAAATACACCATCCTCTG
>ONHS01000116.1 GCA_900317715.1 uncultured Bacteroidales bacterium
CCGCGCAGCCGTCCACGGCGCCTACCTGAACGTTAAAATCAACGCCTCCTCACTGAAAGACAAAGAGTGGGCCGAGATGATGATCACCAAGGCGCACGACTATGTGGTGAAGGCCGACCGCATCGAAAAGAGATTGATGAGGTTGACGGAGAAGGTGATCGGTTGTTAGAGACGTGAGACGTCGGACGTAAGACGTTAGAGAATGCCGCCGTGGAATTGCGCTTTGGCACGGATTCACGGCGGCGTTTTTGTTTGCTGATAATAATAGGAAATTTTTATTTTTGCGGACTTATTCTAAAATCATATTTATGAAAAAGAAACCATATCAGACAAAAGAAAAAACAGTGACGTGTGTAGAGGATGCGGCGATTGCCTACGGTCAGCAAATCGTTAATATAAACGATAGTGCTTCGGCAGAATGTCAACCCTTTGACGCTGCAACTTGTAAGTCGAATCGTATGACCGTTTCGGAATATTTTGATGAAATCAGAACCACACTGAGAAAAAAGTATGAGAACAAAATAGTTATATGTCATGAAACGCTTGCTCTATAGCATTTGCCTGTTGGTCATTCTTTGTCCGGTTAAACTCCAGGCGCAGGAGGGACAGCCGTTGGATATGCTCATTGCCAGTACCGCCGATGCGCTTGTTGACTGGTTGTTTTCATTACCCAGATATAATGACGTGGAAAGCGGACGTTTATACGACACTGCGGTGTATTTCTTGAAAGATTATAGATTTTCCAATAGCATAGTCAAGTATATGACCCATAAGCCTAATATGGTTTATACCCAAAAAAATGGTAGTGCTTGGATTTATTCCTACCAGGAATACAGCGAGCAAAAATGGCATCTTACAAAAAAAGTCAGATTGCCCAAAGAAATGACTCTTAATATCTTGGATGGACCTTTTATAAAATTTTATCACGACACTATATCCATACATATCCGCTCATCTTATCTTGGCTGGGGAAAGTACCGTAATGGGAAGTGGCATGGAAAAGGTTGGACTATTGGTGTAAGCGATTGGATTACCTGTAAATACATTTACTCGAAAACAGAAGAAAGATGGGTACTGGTGGATAGCGACTTCGGCGGGATATAATCCACAACCTGGCTTCAATAACCCATAACCCATAACCTATAACCTATAACCATTAAAATTGTATCTTTGCCGTCCGAACAAAACGTTCGGCATTTTAAGTTGTAATATTGTCAAAATGAAGATACTAGTGGTCCTTTCCCGCATCCCCTTCCCGTTGGAGAAGGGTGACAAGCTGAGAGCCTACTACCAGATCAGGGAGCTGTCGAAGCAGCACGATCTTTATCTGGTGGCGCTCTACAACCAGCGCATCCCTGCGGAGGCGATGCGGGAACTGACCCCTTATTGCCGCGAGGTGCACTTTTTGAGACAGTCTCCCCTGCGCAGCGTCCTCAACATGGGGGCGGCTCTTTTGGTGGGACTGCCCGTGCAGTGCGGCTACTTCTACAGCCATCGCAACCACAAGGAAATTGACAGAATCATCCAGGAGGTGCAGCCCGACCGAATTTACTGTCAGCTGTTCCGGATGGCGGAATACGTACGCCACTGCCGAATTCCGAAAGTGCTTGATTATCAAGATGCTTTCTCCATGGGAATGGAGCGGCGGGCGCAGAAGGCCTTCCCACTCTTCCGGCCTATCATGCGGATGGAAGGGCATCGTATCGCCCACTACGAAACCGACATTTTCGACGATTTCGAACACAAGACCATGATTACCGCCTTGGACCGTGACTGCATCCAACATCCTATGAAAGAGGAGATTGTGATTGTTCCGAATGGAGTCGATTTCGCCAAATTCAGTCACGAGGAGGTGCCGAAAACCTACGACCTCATTTTTTCAGGCAACATGAACTACCCACCCAATGTGGATGCGGCCGTCTATCTCGTCAAGGAGATTCTGCCCGAATTGCGGAAAAAGCATCCCGATGTGCGGCTGAAGCTCGCCGGGGCCGACCCTGCCAAGAAAGTCCGTGCCCTGCAAAGCGAACAGGTCACTGTCACGGGTTGGGTGCCTTCCATGACCGACTGCTATGCTCTTTCGCGCATCTTCATTGCCCCGATGCGATTGGGTACGGGTCTGCAAAACAAGCTGTTGGAGGCTATGGCGATGCGCTTGCCGTGTGTCACGTCACCGTTGGCGGGCAAGCCGCTCGATCCTGCTGCAGAAGAGGGTGCCATTGCCACCTGCAGCACCACCCGTCAATATGTGGATGCCCTCGACAAATTGCTCACGGACGAGGAATAT
Organism: uncultured Bacteroidales bacterium; assembly: GCA_900317715.1. Lineage (GTDB taxonomy): Bacteria > Bacteroidota > Bacteroidia > Bacteroidales > WCHB1-69 > F23-D06. The sequence goes on from ONHS01000116.1 coordinate 2,288, forward strand.
TACCGGAATCTTGCCCAGAAGGGCCACGATTTTGTGCATGAACGATACGATTGGGGCAACGCCACCCGTCTTTTGAACGATCTGTTTTGATTGTTTTCCCGTAGAGACGTGCCATGACGCGTCTCTACAACCCATCTAACCATGTAACCAAAAAACACCCGTTTTTTGCATAAAATGTGTTAACAAATCATAATAATGCATTAAAGCGGAAGAAAAAGAATAGAGGATGGTCAAACTTCCAAAGAAAATAGTACTTTTGCCATCTTAAAATTGAGAAGATGGAAAAGTGTGCTGAGACTCCCCTGATGAGGCAGTATAATCAATTCAAGGCGAAACATCCGGATGCCATTTTACTGTTCAGAGTGGGTGATTTTTACGAAACGTATGGCGAAGACGCCATCAAATCGTCCAAAATTTTAGGTATTACGCTGACCAAACACGGGAAAGGTGCGTCGCAGACCGAGTTGGCGGGTTTCCCGCATCATGCGCTCGACACCTATTTGCCGCGTCTCGTCCGCGCCGGCTATCGTGTGGCCATTTGTGAGCAACTGGAGGATCCAAAACTCACCAAAACACTGGTGAAACGCGGTATCACAGAATTGGTTACCCCGGGTGTCTCCATTAACGACAAAGTGCTGGAACAACGCGAAAATAACTTCTTGGCGGCTATCCATCTTATGGATAAACAGAGTGGTATCTCCTTCTTGGATATTTCTACGGGCGAATTTTATGTGGCGGAAGGCAACGACGAGTATCTCGACAAGCTCTTCCAGAATTTCAAACCGATGGAGTTGGTGATTCAAAAAGGGAAAGCGCAGGATTTTCAAATGCGTTTCGGGGAGAAGATGCTGCTTACCCAACTCGACGATTGGGTCTTTAAGACCGATTACACGAAAAACTTGCTGAACAAGCATTTCCATACGCGGTCACTGAAAGGTTTTGGGGTGGAAGAGTTGAAAAATGGCATCATCGCGGCGGGTGCCGCGCTCCATTATCTCTATGAAACGCAGAACCATAAGATACAGCATATCACTAAGATAAGTCGAATTGAAGAGGATTTGTACGTTTGGCTCGACAAGTTCACCATCCGTAACCTCGAACTGATTCATTCGCCCAACGAGAATGCCGTTACCCTGTTGAATGTGCTGGACGAGACCCTCACGCCAATGGGGTCGCGTATGCTGCGCAAGTGGATTTTGATGCCGCTGAAGGAGAAAGTGCTCATTGAAGAAAGGCTTTCTATTGTTGAATATCTGATTAATAATCATGAATTTACCTGTAAATTAGGCGAGATTCTCAAGCCGATGGGCGATATGGAGCGTATGGTCGCCAAAATCGCTACGGGTAAGATTAATCCGCGTGAAACCCTGCAATTGGCGGCATCCCTTCGTGCTACCGAACAGCTGAAGATGCTTTGCGAAAAATCGCAATTACCTATTCTTCAAGATATTGCAGAAAAACTCAACCCTTGCGTGAATGTATGCAAGCGCATCGAGGATGAAATTTGTGAGGAGCCACCAGTGGTGCCGAGCAAAGGCGGCATCTTCCAACGCGGTGTTAATGCCGAATTGGACGAACTCACCGATTTGGCCAAAAACAGTCGCAGCATCTTAGCGGACATCCAGCAACGCGAAGCCGCCAGAACAGGTATCAGCTCGTTGAAAATAGGCTTTAATAACGTTTTTGGCTACTATCTTGAGGTGACCAACACCTATAAGTCGAAAGTGCCGGCGGAATGGACCCGCAAACAGACGCTTACAGGCAGCGAACGCTATATCACTGAAGAACTTAAAGAACTGGAAACCAAGATTTTGACTGCTCAAGAAAAAATCTTGGAAATTGAAATGCGACTCTATAACGAGCTGGTTGTCAGCTTGACGGACTATATTCCCAACATTCAAAACAACGCTCGTCTCGCCGCTCGTCTCGATGTGCTCAACGCTTTCGCTTACTGCGCCGTTCAATACCAATACACGAAACCCACCATCAGTAATTTCGAAAGTATTGACATTAAAGACGGTCGGCATCCCGTGATTGAAAGGCAACTTCCTCCTGAAGAACCCTATATCGCCAATGATATCTATTTGGACAACGACAAGCAGCAAATCATAGTCATCACGGGTCCGAACATGTCGGGTAAGTCGGCGTTGCTGCGGCAGACCGCCCTCATCACGCTGATGGCGCAGATGGGCTGCTACGTGCCTGCCCGCGAGTGCACCATCGGTATCGTGGATAAGATCTTCACCCGCGTGGGTGCCTCTGACAACATCTCCACAGGTGAATCCACCTTCATGGTCGAGATGAACGAGACCGCCAACATTCTCAACAATGTTACCAACCGAAGCCTCGTGCTGTTGGACGAAATCGGCAGAGGCACAAGTACTTACGACGGCATCTCCATCGCATGGTCCATTGCCGAGTACCTACACGAGAACCCGCTTCACCATGCCAAGGTGCTGTTTGCCACGCACTATCACGAGCTCAACGATATGGCTGCGCAATTCCCGCGCATCAAAAACTACCACGTGTCAGTGAAGGAGCTCGACAACCGGGTCTATTTCCTGCGCAAGTTGGAAGAGGGTGGTAGCGAACACAGTTTCGGTATCCACGTGGCCCGCATGGCCGGCATGCCTCCCGCCGTGCTGCGTCGTGCCGAAGAGATTCTCAAGCAGTTGGAAGATTCCCGCGCCCGCCGCGAAGAGAAGGGCGAGGAGGTGCATATCGAAAAGCCCAAGGACGACAGCTATCAGCTGAGTTTCATCAACTTAGACGACCCGCTGTTGCTTGAGGTCAAGGAGACCATCGTTGGCCTCGACATCAACAGCCTCACCCCGGTGGAGGCGCTGATGAAATTGAATGAGATTCAGGGGTTGTTGACGGGGAA
>ONHS01000132.1 GCA_900317715.1 uncultured Bacteroidales bacterium
AGCGATATGACCAATCTGTTCAAAACAAATACTAATCTGTCATAAACCCTAATGACCGATTTGGGTTTAAGAGGTAATAGAGTTTCTGGAAAGGTGAAAAAAGATGCGAAATACGCTTTTGTTGTCTTAACCTGAAAAAAGTTGACACTTTTGGGAACAATACCAAAAGTAAAAATGAGACAAAAGACACAGACACGACAAGTGTACAATGAAGAGCTCGGATGCTACGAGTGGAAAGAGGTCGAGACGGACAGGTATGTTTTCGACGAGACAGACAAGATTGCGATAGCGCGGGAGTACTACGAGCGCAAATGCCCGGCATCGGAGATAGTTGCCAAGTACCACATCAGCAGCGCGGTAGTGCTGTACGGGTGGTTAGACAAGTACCTGAATGAAAAAGTTTGCGTATCTTTGCAGCAGGAAACGGATAACGATACCGACATGTCAAAGAGAAGCAAACAGCAACTGGAAGAGGAACTCAAGGCGATGAAGGCCGAGAACAAGCGGCTACAGGAGGCGCTTGAGCTTGAGAAGCTGCGTTCCAGGGCCTACGACACGATGATAGACGTGGCGGAGGCGAACTTCAACATCCCCATAAGAAAAAAAGCTGGCACCAAACAGTGAGTCTGCTCCGCGAGGCGGAGCCGGGCTTCGGGCTCGGTACGCTGTGCGGACTGTTTGGTTACAGCAGGCAGACATATTACAAGCGCGTCGATGACGAGGGTTTCCGCCAACTGGCGCTCGAGCCGATGATTGTGGATCGGGTCAAGGAATACCGCAATGACAACCCGCGGCTTGGCAGCGTGAAACTGTGGCTGATGTTGAAACGGCAGTTTGAGGACACGGGATGTTTCCCGGGCAGGGACGCATTCATAGAACTGCTGCGCCGCCACGGGTTGATGGTGAAGATACGCAGGCGGCATCACTATGTCACCACCGACTCCAACCACAATTACAGAAGATACCCCAATCTCATCAAGGGGATGGCAGTGACGGCTCCCAACAGGGTGTGGGTGAGCGATATCACCTATATCGAGACGGAAGAAGGGGTATTTTACCTCTCCCTGGTGACGGATCTCTACTCACACAAGATTGTCGGCTGGTCGCTAGGACCTACGCTTGACACCACATACCCATTGGAGGCATTGCACATGGCACTGTCCACGCTGCCGGAAGGCGACGCACCATATCTCATCCACCACTCCGACCGCGGCTGCCAGTACTGCAGCCACATCTATGTGGAGACACTCAAAAGCAGAGGGATACAGATAAGCATGACCCAGAGTGGCGACCCTCTGGAAAACGCCGTCGCCGAACGCGCCAACGGCATTCTCAAGACGGAGTGGCTCTGCCGCATGGTCATCCCCGACGGAAAGAAATGCAGAACCGAGGTGCAGCGCATCATCGGCTTCTATAACGACGAGAGACCGCACATGAGTGTGGGCTGGCAGACGCCCTCCGAAGCACACGTCCAGACCGGGTTACAGAAAAGATGCTGGAAAAATTCATGGGAGAAACCTCCGGATTGAAAAAAAGTGCGTAACTTTGCACCGCCAAAAGAGAATCACGACGGTTTATGCCACCAGTGATGAAAAATCCAGCGGGGCATCGAGCCCCGCCTGGATTTTGCCAAAAGAGAAGTCACTCTGGATTGTCCCCCAGTAATGAAGTAGGGGGTGTCAAGCGATTCAGTGTAATTGTAAACTCGAACAGGCGAAAGAACCGAAAAGTGTAAACCGATACCGTGATGGTGTAAGCCGGATTAGGGATATGGCCTAAATATTGTAAACCAATTCAGTTTAACCGTCCCAAATCTGTCAACCAATTCTAGGGAAAGTCAATGAAAAGTGGACACATGTTCATAAAAATGTAATCAGTGAACAGGTTTTCGTTCATTTTTTTGTAGTTAATACGTGATTATTCGTTCATTTTTTTGTATATTTGCATTGTAAAATATTACAAGGAATATGTATAGAAATGTTGTAAATCAACTGATTGAATGGAAAGAATCGGATGAAAGGAAGCCGCTTATTGTGCTTGGGGCTCGGCAGGTCGGCAAAACATATAGTCTGCTTGACTTCGGGAAACAGCACTATAAGTATGTCGCATATATCAACTGTGATGAAAACGAGCAGGCCAAGAATCTCTTTGTGCAGGACTACAACATGGAGAGGGTTCTTTTTGCCATTGCTGCCATTGCGGGTGTGCCAGTTGTGCCGGGTGATACGCTAATCATT
>ONHS01000115.1 GCA_900317715.1 uncultured Bacteroidales bacterium
TTCATCGCGGCTGAGTATGAGTTCCAGGACTATGGTATGGCCACATTGTACAGCGACAACTACGATTACGGTCATGAGAACGAAGCCGTCCGCGCAAAATTCGGCGCCACACATAGCGTGCGTGTCGGCGCGGAGGTGAACGTCACCCAAGGTTTCGCCCTGCGTGCCGGCTATCGCTTCAAATCCTCCCCCTACAAGATGTCCGATTCTCCCTACAACAACACCACGCATTTTATCTCGGCCGGTTTCGGTTTCCGTGGCGAGAATTTCTTTGCCGACTTTGCCTACGTCTATCGCATGAACAAAGACTCCTACTGGCTTTATGACCCTGTTGGAGAACCCTGCAGCGTCAGTTCCAGAACCCATAACGTGGTGGCTACCATCGGCTTCAAGCTCTAATTTGAATGAAGAAACTCCTTCTTATCATATTCAGTGTCGCCTTGAGTTGTGCAAACGCTCAAGAGCGGCACTATTCTTATAAAACCCTTCCTTTTGCGGATAATGTGTACGAATCCGTGACCTCCGACCTTCAAGGGAACCTCTACCTCACTTTCGACACGCATCTGGACTTTTTCACGCCCGACGGGAGGCGGCATCTGAACTACAGCGACCAAACCTGGGGCAACATCACGCACGTGGATGCCGGCATTGCCTCAAAGATCCTCGTCTTCTATCGTGAAAGCGGCAACATCGTACTGCTAAACAACGAATTAGCGCCTATCAGCAGTCCCCTGAATCTGTTCGACAGGTCGCTGATGACGGTGAGTCTGGCAGCCATGGGCAACCCCAACAAAATCGTGTTGTACGATGAAGCGAACCAGGATTTGCTCATCACCGACCTGAGTCTGAATGTGTTAACGCGCACGCATATCACTTTCCCCGGTGAATTTCACCCGTCCGACATGCAGGTGATTCCCGATCATCGCATCGCCTTGTTGGACACGCTGCACGGCATCTGTCTTTTCGACTTTTTCGGCACTTTTGAAAAAGAAATCCCCACTCCAGACATCAAAATCATGCAATTGGAGAAAGATGGGGTCGTTTATTACCAAAACAGTCAGATTTTTCATTACAGAATGCCCTCCCCCACGACGCCTTTAAGAGAGCCTGCGGTTATTTTCGCCTGGCCCAATATAAAGGATTTCGATGTCAACGCCGGAGGACTGTATTATATTGACAATCAAGGACATATTTTTTGTTTAAGCGAAAAATAATTTTCCTTGACGATGCAAAAAAAAAAATACTATTTTTGCATTGGTATTAGTTTAGGTAAATTTAGGGGGAGAAAAGGCCAGAAGAAAAGCGGAAAGAGTTATTAATTAAATATATAGGAGGTTCCATTATGTTAAAAAACAGAAGTTTGATTGACCCGTCCGATTTCACGCGCGAGGAATTCCGCGAAATTTTCGATTTGGGTCACCAGATCGTCGCCAATCCCGAGAAATACAGCAAGAGTTGCGAAGGCAAGATCCTGGCAACTCTTTTTTATGAACCGAGCACGCGCACGCGCTTGAGCTTTGAGACGGCCATGCTGCGTTTAGGCGGTCAGGTCATCGGTTTTTCCGAGGCCGCATCCTCATCCACTGCGAAGGGTGAGAGCATCGCTGACACGCTGCGCACCGTGGAGTGCTACGCCGACATCGCGGCCATGCGTCACCCCAAAGAGGGCGCACCGCGCTTGGCCAGCCACTACATCCACATGCCGCTGATCAACGCCGGCGACGGCGGTCACCAACACCCCACCCAAACGCTCACCGACATCCTGACGATCGAACGTCTGCGTGGCAACGTGGAGAACAAGACCTACGGTTTCTGCGGTGACCTGAAGTTCGGCCGCACCGTACACTCCCTCATCAAATTCCTCAGCAACTACGAAGGCGTGAAGTTCATCCTCATCTCTCCCGAGGAGCTGCGCGTCCCCGAATATATCCGCGAAGAGGTGATCAAGAAGAAGGGCATCCCGTTCGAAGAGGTCGATCAGATGGAACCCTACATGGGTCAGCTCGACTTCCTCTACATGACCCGCGTGCAACGCGAGCGTTTCTTCAATGAAGAGGACTATATCCGCTTGAAAGACAGATTTATCCTCGACAAAGAGAAGATGTCTTACGCCCGTCCGGACACCTACATCCTGCACCCGCTGCCCCGCGTGAACGAGATCAGCACCGAGGTCGATGACGACCCCCGCGCCCAATATTTCCAACAAGCCAAAAACGGCATGTACGTCCGCATGGCGTTGATTTTGAAGCTGTTGGGAATTTATTAGACGTATGACGTATGACGTGTGACGTATGATCAAACATCACACGTCACACGTCTCACGTCTCACGTCAAAGTTCAAAGTCAAAGTTCAAAGTTCAAAAGAAAAAAGCATCATGTTAGAAATCACCAGCATAGAAAAAGGTATTGTCATCGACCACATTACCGCCGGATACGGTATCCAAGTGTTCAATTATCTGAATCTTGACAAGGCCGATTATAATGTCGCCCTCATCTGCAACGCCTACAGTGAGAAGATGGGCAAGAAAGACATTATCAAGATCAACAATGTCATTGACATCAACTACGATTTCTTGGGATTGATTGACCCGAACGCGACGGTGAACATCATCGAAAACGGGAAAACCATCAAGAAGGTGAAGTTGGAAGTACCTGACAGAGTGGAGAATATCATCCGTTGCAAGAATCCGCGCTGCGTCACTTCAGTGGAGCACTACTTCCCGCACGTCTTCCATCTCGTAAACAAGGAAAAACGCTCCTACCGCTGCGAATACTGCGACGATATCGTGATTCCTTATCCCAACAAGTAGTCGATTTTCCCGCGACATACTAGGCAAAGAAAATGCAACTTCTTTATAATCAGAGGACTAACAAATTTCTCTGTAAAGAAGTTGCATTTCAAAAAAAAGTGTATCTTTGCCGCGTCAAAATCAAGGTCTCGTGGCCGAGTGGTTAGGTACCGGTCTGCAAAACCGTTTACTCCAGTTCGAATCTGGGCGAGACCTCAAAAAAGAAGAGACGCGCTACCGCACGTCTCTTCTTTTTTTTAACCCTAAACCATAAACTCTAAACTCTCATGACCGAGCTTTTCCACTCCCCCGCTTTCGATTGGGACAAACATCTGTTCCAATACATCAACAGCCATCACTCGCCCTTTTGGGACAAAGTGATGTGGGTCATCACCAGTGCTCAATTCGGAGTGCTGTTTTTCCTGATTGGTGCCTTGATGATTTGCTATTATTACCGCAAGCAAGCTTGGAAAATTCTGCTGGCCATTGCCGTGGTCTGTCTGCTGGCCGACGCCATCGGCGCACGGGTGTTCAAACCCACGGTGCAAAGACTTCGACCCTCACACGACCCCGAATACCACGGGGATTATCAAGTCCATCTCCTGCAAAAGAAGGATGGAACGTACTACTATGGAGGGAAATACAGTTGTCCTTCCAACCACGCCATCAACTATCTGACAAGTTCTCTGCTGTTTCTCTATTTTCTAGCCCCGAAAGTCAGACGGCGGAAGCTTTTGACGGTGGCCGTCTTTGCCATCACCTTGTTAACCTGCTACAGCCGCATATACGTCGGGGTGCACTACCCTTTCGACATTCTTTGCGGATGGTTGATTGCAACGCTGATTGCGGGATTGGCGATTTGGCTGGATAAGAGGTTTGGGATTGTGAAGGTGCAATAACTTGGCTGTTAGCTGTTAGCTATTAGCTGTTGCCTGTTGGCATACAGCTAATAACTGAGAATTAGAAATAATAACCCCTTTTTTACTGTCCGGAAATTACAATCTTCCGGTCTTTTGCCGCTTTCAGGCCGAAGACTGTTTCGCGGACTTCATCGGTGGCAAAGGTGTGATTCACAGCACCTTCTGGATATACAGACAAGGTGATTCCTGGTTTTTCTCCGTTAATATAGGGAGAAAGAGTGCTATGGTCAGCTTTCCGCAAATAGTTGAGGAGGCTGACTATTCTTCTGGAGGATAAATGCTTGTTATAATCACTGTTGTGCAATGGGCTGGCAAAGCCGCTGATGGTCAGTTCAATCGTGTCACCATTCGCCATCGCCTCCTGCAAATATTGCGTGAGCTTTTGCAAACGCGCATAGCCTGTCTGCACAGAGTCGCGCAAAAACGCCGCCACTGCATACATCGCCGCCCGCTGCTCATCACCCGTCAAACCCTGTCCCGCTTGATGAATATGCTCTTGAATATCTGCAATATAGGCATTGTAAAGTTCGAGATAATCCTTGGATGTGGTGTCTGACAGGGATTTCGGATCGGGAGCGTCGTTCTGGAAATAGAGCGTGATGGGCAACACCGAAGCAATTTTCTCATGGATGTCGGGCAACGGCATTGTATCCACAACTTCTTCTTTCACAGGCAGTTTCCAATTCACGAAGAAAATGTCATTACAGCAGGTGTCCTCGTCGGCCATGTCGTCGTGTGGACGGTTGGAACTGAGAAAGGCGCTTTCACCATCCTGATTTACCGTAAAATAGAAGTCGTTATAGGGAGAATTGAAGGGTGCTGGAAGATGCAGCGGGGTTTTCCACGCCCCCAACGCCCCCTCACTGCTAAAGATGTCGTAATCGCCGATGCCATTCCGTTCGTCGGTACTGAAATAGAGCCTCTTGCTGTTTCGGTCGTAATACGGCGTGATCTCATTACCTTCTGTGTTAATCATCGGACCAAGATTCACCGGATCCTGATAATGGCCGTTTTTGACAATCGAGTACCAAATATCCCATTTACCGTAGCCCCCTGGTCGGTCTGAAACATAATAGAGCACCTCATAATCAGAAAGTTGCACTAAACAAGGCTGCATCACGGAATAGCCATTGGGATTGATATGCGAAGGAAGGTGTTTGGGCTTGCTCCAACTGCCTTTTTGCTTCTCCGACTGCCACAGTGAGCATTGAAGGTCGCCCTCCCCGGAACGCACACAGCGGGTCAGCAACATCCGGTCCCCTTCTTCGCTGAGACAGAAATTGCTGTTGAAAAACTTGGGATGGTTGACCGTCATCGGTAGCGGCTTGACCGACACAAACCCTCCTTCCGGCAACGCTTTTGATTCGTAAAGATAACAATACCAGTTCGTTTCGAAGAAATGTTCAACATCCTCCGCCGCATCATTGCGCATAGCCGTAAAAAGAAACGTGGAATCCGGCAACAAAAAAAGAACTGTTGATAGAAGAGGGCAAAGGGTTAATCGTCACAATAATAGAATCCGACGTGGGCAAAACATCCTGAGCACTCGCGGAACCCCACAAGAGCGCCAGAGTCGTTATCTGTAATAGTCTATTTATAAACAACTTAGTCCACATTCAGGTTTCAAGTTTCAAGTTTCAGGTTTCAAAGTTCAAGGGTCAAAGTTCAAAGTTCAAGGGTCAAGGGTCAAAGTTCAAGGTTCAAAGTTCAAGGTTCAAAGTCTCACAAGTCACAAATCACACGTCACACATCACACGTCACATAATATCATACGGGCACGGCTCCTTCCCCGCCCTCGTGATTGTCCGCTTCTTGAAGATATAGGAAACGGCAATCTCCATACCACCGCGTCCGTG
>ONHS01000112.1 GCA_900317715.1 uncultured Bacteroidales bacterium
AGACAACGGACAGATAAGCCAAAATAGTTCGAGATACCCACTTCTTGAAAGTTCGCCAAATCATTTTGAATATTCCTATAAGCAGCACCGTTTACTCCTACTTCATCCGTGCTCCAAAACCAAGCTTCCCTTCCCAAAACGGAATATCCGCCACCATAATAATAACCTGCAGGTAAAGCACTAAAACCAGAGGCATTGTTGTACATCGGCAAATACCCTGGTGAACAATATATGGTACTGCTCTCCCACGCTGTGGTGGAGGACAACGCTTTGGCTATCAAATCACTCCTGTGTCCGCATTGACAATCGTTCTGCGCACCAACATAATCTTGCATGACAATCCATTCCGCAGCAGAGGGGACGTGCCATCCTGTGGGACAAACACCTTGTACATTGCTCGGAACAGCAGAGGATGCAGAATTCCCATTCATAACCGCCGCCCAGTTATAGAGACAACCGTATGTGCTGACATTGCTGCTGTCATCTTCAGGGAAATAACGATAGGAAATACTATGACTAATGGTGTCGGCAACCGGAATATAGGTGCCATCAGCATAATGTGATGTTTTCAGATTCTCTTTCATCCAACATTGAGTACCGATTTGAACCGTATTATAGACATTCCCATCGTAGTCCGTTACTGTGGGATGTTGCGGGCAGGGTTGGCCGCCGGAATGGACGCTGTCCGTCTCGTTTCTAAGGCATCGAACCGACAAGAAATACATCATCCCATAAGCCCAATGAGATAGTGATGCTCTGTCATAAACCAAATATTCTATGTCCGCCATGTTATTGTACAATGATTTCGAAGAAGACCAAAAAAACGCTTTGTAACCAAAGTTTTCATTATCGTAGTATCCATCGTAAGAGCCAGCCGGCATAGCAGAAAAACCAGATGCATTATTCGTGGAAAGGTCATTTCCCACCGTGCAGTTACTGCCACAGGATTGCCAACCCGATGTGGAAGCCAACGCCTTGCCTATGTTGTCAGATTGGTTGTCACATTGCAAATCACTCTGTCCCATCATGTAATATAGCAGCGTGTACCACTCCTGTTCACAGGGCACGTGCCAGCCATCAGGACAAATGCCCTGAATGTCGGATTCTCCGCTGTTGAAATCCATTTGCATCACGGCAGGCCAATTGTATAGAAGACCGTATGTCGGCACTGTAGATGCATCGTTGTTCGGATAGCAACAGTAAGCATTCGTAGTACTGTTGGTTGTCGCTATCGGGATAGGAGTTCCATCGGCAAAATGTGTAGCACGCACATTCTCTTTCATCCAGCACTGTGCACCAATCTGAACGGTATTATACACATTGCCGTCATAGTCGAACACATGGGAGGTCCCGCAGACGAAAGTTTCCGCCACGGTGAACTGAAGTTCGATGGTTTGCGAGGAGAGTATCTGCCGTATGACTTCCGAACTGGTGCAGAACTCGCCTGCAATGGTGGAATATCCGATAAACGACAAGGTGTCACCCAAAACAAATAATTCGTCAGTGCTTCCTTTTTCAGATTTCAAGATGCCGATTTCCGAATCTTTCCCTGCAACATATTGAATTTTGTCAAAACCTCCGTTTCCCGTATTCACCATCTTAATGGAACTGGTTTCCGTCCCTGTCTGCACGCTCAACAGATAGGCTTGCGGTTTTGAAAGGTGAATCCGGAACGTATGGTTCCCGACATCAAGTTTTCGGCTGAAGGCAGCCACTTTTTCACCAGCCAAAGTAAAAACAGCAACATTGACCTTCTCTGATCTTTTCAAATGAACAGAAAAGTCCGTGACCCCGCAGAACGGATTAGGGACATTTTGCGTCAAAACCGTTTGTGTCTCATGCTGATTGACCCCCGAATTCGTCATAGACAACGTAAGATCGGAAGCGTCAAGCACCTCTGTCCAGCCACGGCTAAGATTGGTTACCCGCACGCTATCGAGTTGCACTGGCTGTCCATTGTCATCCTTTCCTATGAAAGTCAATGTGGTTTGTGCCTTTATGGGCATAAAAGCCATCAGTAAAAAGATGATGGCCATCACTTTTCTGAATAATGTGTTCATTTTTTCCATTCTATAAGATTTTTGTTAAACGTATATTCACGTTCTTTATGATGCAAAAAACACAAAAGGTTGCACCCTGTTGAAATTTTTTTACTTTTGCCGCTCGATTTTCTGAAACATGAGCCGAGAAAAAGAGATATATAAAGTGACCCTGTGGGGAAGTCTCGTCAACGCGTTGTTGATGGTGTTCAAGTTTGTGGCCGGCTTGCTGGGCAACAGTGCCGCCATGATGGCTGATGCCGTCCATTCGGTCTCCGATTTTGCCACCGACATGGTGGTGATCGCCTGTGTGCGCATCAGCAGCAAGCCCAAAGACAAATCCCATGAATACGGTCACGGCAAGTTCGAAACCTTAGGCACAGCGCTCATCGGGTTGGCGTTGTTTGTTGCGGCGGTCAGCATCTTCGTGGGCGGTGCGCAACGTATCTTCCTGTGGGCCAACGGCGGACAATTGGCACAACCCACCATGATAGCTTTCTGGGCGGCCATTGTCTCTATTGTGCTGAAAGAGATTATTTACCAATATACCAATCGAAAGGCGAAACAGCTTGACTCTGAGGCGATGAGAGCCAACGCGTGGCATCATCGCAGCGATGCGCTCACTTCGATTGCGGCGGCAGTGGGTATCGGATGTGCTATTTTCTGTGGCGAGAAATGGGTGGTGTTTGACCCCATCGCGTCCATCATTGTGGGCGCGTTTATCATCAAAGGCGCCGTTGACCTGATGCGCAACGCGGTGGGCGAACTGATGGAAAAGTCTCTGCCCGAAGAAGTCGAAAATGAGATTCTGGAAATCGTGCGCTCTGTTCCGGAAGTGTCTGAACCTCACGACCTTTGCACCCGCCGTATCGGCAACCACTACGCCATCGAACTGCATATCCTGATGGACGGCAACCTCTCGTTGAAGGCCGCCCACGACAAAGCCACGGAAATCGAACGCCGACTGGTGGAACGTTACGGCGAGGAAACCCACGTGGCAGTACATGTGGAACCGCTCGGAGAAGACTGACTTGACTTTGAACTTTGAACATTGAACATTGAACTTTGAACTTTGACTTTGAACTTTGACTTTGAACTCTTCCTATTGCCTGTTCCCTATTCCCTCACCTTTCAACTCCAATGCCAAAGGTTCGCAAAAAAATAGTATTTTCGCGGCTTCAAATTCTAAAGTATAAATGAGTACCATTTTTACACTCTCTGACGTTGAAAATATCGTCTTTGGAGACAAAAAAATAGACCTTTCCGTGTTGCCGATGGAGAAAGTGGCGGCGTGCTACGACTTTTTGAAAGCGTTTAGTGCGGACAAGATCATCTACGGTATCAACACGGGTTTTGGCCCGATGGCGCAGTGGCGCGTCGAGGACGACCACCTTGTCGCCTTGCAATACAATATCATCCTCAGTCACTCCACAGGCGCGGGTGAGCCCCTGCCCGACGATTGCGTGAAGGCAGCCATGGTGGCCCGTCTCGGCACTTTCCTGCAGGCGCGCTCCGGCGTTCACCCCGACTTGGTGAAGCTTCTCGTGGAGATGATTAACCGCGACATTCTCCCGATGATTCCCCAGCACGGCAGCGTGGGGGCCAGCGGCGACCTCGTGCAGTTGGCGCACCTCGCCCTGACGATGATAGGCGAGGGGAGTGTCCACTATCACGGCGAATGGAGACCCGCTGCGGAAGTCTTGAAAGAGAACGGGTTAGAGCCCTTCAAAATCCATATCCGCGAAGGCCTCTCCATCACCAACGGCACGGGAGTGATGACCGGCATCGCGATGGTGAACCAGTTCCAGGCGGAGAAACTCCTCGACTGGGCCACGCTCGCTGCGGTGATGATGAACGAAATCGCAGGTTCTTACGACGATTGGATGGCGGAACCGCTGAATACGGTGCGCCGCCACGAAGGCCAGCAGGTGATGGCCGAGCGTATGCGCCTTCTCGCCCGTGACGGAAAATGCTTGAAAAAACGCGAACATCTGCTCTATGACGGTCATCATACGGAGGAAACCTTTGAACATAAAGTGCAGGCTTATTATTCGTTACGTTGCACTCCACAGATTTTGGGACCGATTTACGAAACGCTGCTCAACAGCCGTCGGGTGCTCGAAGAGGAGATCAACTCCGCCTGCGACAACCCGATTGTGGATCCTGAGACCCGTAATGTCTATCACGGCGGCAATTTCCACGGCGACTACATCTCCTTGGAGCAAGACAAGGTGAAAATCGCGATGGTGCGCCTCGTGATGACCGCCGAACGACAGCTCAACTACCTCTTCCACGACCGCATCAACGGCATTCTGCCGCCGTTCCTCAATATGGGCAAACTGGGACTCAACTACGGAATGCAGGCGTGCCAGTTCACCGCCACCTCCACCACCGCCGAGTGTCAGACCCTCGCGATGCCTAACTACGTGCACAGTATCCCGAACAACAATGATAATCAGGATATTGTAAGCATGGGCACCAACACCGCGCTGCTCACCAAACGCGTCATCGAGAACGCTTGGCAGGTGATGGCTATCCAGTACATCGCCCTCGCGCAAGCCGTTGACATCCTGAAGATTGCCGACAAACTCGCCCCCATCTCCCGCCAGATCTACAAGCAAGTCCGCGAAATCTGCCCCGTCTTCATCGAAGACACCCCGTTCTACGAGGACATCCGCAACGTGGAGGCGTTCTTGATGGAGAACCCGCTGGCGCTGGAGTAATTCATATACGCCCCTTTGAACCTTGAAAACTGAATTTTGAAACCTGAACCTTGAAACCTTAAACCCTCTAACCTTTTAACTCTAACCCTTAAACCTTAACCCTTAACCCTTAACCCTTAACCCTTAACCCTTAACCCTTAACCCTTAACCCTTAACCCTTAAACCTTAACCCTTAAACCTTAACCCCTAAACAAACCAACATGAAATACGCACTCATAACCGGAGGCTCCCGCGGTATCGGACGCGCAGTGGCGCTGCGCCTCTCCCGCGATGGTATGCCCGTGATTGTAAACTACGTCAGCAATGATGCTGCCGCTGAGGAAACCAAGCAAATGATTGAGAATCAGGGCGGTACGTGCGAACTCCTGAAGTTCGACATCGCCGACGAGCAGGCGGTGGAATCCGCGCTTCAGCAGTGGGAAGAAGCCCATCCTGACGACTATATCTCCGTGCTGGTCAACAATGCTGGCACGCGTCGCGACACGCTCATGATTATGATGAGCGACGAAGACTGGCACAGCGTGATCGACACCCCGCTGAACGGCTTTTTCTACATCACGCGTCGGCTGGTGAAGACCATGATCCAGAAACGTGACGGCCGCATCGTCAACATGGCGTCGCTCTCTGGATTGAAGGGCGTGCCTGGACAGACCAACTACAGTGCCGCCAAGGCTGCCATCATCGGTGCGACCAAGGCTTTGGCGCAGGAAGTGGCTAAACGTAAAGTCACCGTGAATGCCGTGGCTCCTGGTTTCATCGCCACCGACATGACCGCGAATCTCGATGAGGCAACCCTCAGCAAGATGATTCCGGCGCAGCGTTTCGGCACCCCCGACGAGGTGGCCGCCGCCGTCGCCTTCCTCGCCTCCCCGGAAGCCTCCTACATCACCGGCCAGGTGTTGCAGGTGAACGGAGGGCTGTACAGTTAGCA
>ONHS01000110.1 GCA_900317715.1 uncultured Bacteroidales bacterium
CAAAGATTCTCTTGTACATATTTTAGTGATTTCTGAATCGTATTCCCGATTTTCATACGAAATTTAGGAATGTGGGTGCAAAATTACTAAAAATTTCAACATGTCACACAGTTTTTTTTTGACACTATTCCACTCGCCAGACTGCAAAAATTTTCCGCACATAAATAGCGAAATTTTGTTGATTACAATGAACAAAACTCACCAACTTTCAGGAATCCTTTTATTCATCGGTTTCGTCGTCATATATTTCTTCGTCTTCATACATATCTTCGAATATCATTCGGTCTAAGTTTATCCAACCTTTCCTTGTCAGGAAGTTGTGTAGCCTGTCGCACATCTTGTCCATCAGATCTGTTGTACCGATGATTATTGCCACGATCAAAATGAATGCCATCAAGGCCCATGCGTAATACTCCCACACCTGTACCGGCTTGTGCTCCACGACGTGTGACACCACTGACTCGGCGCCCACAAGGATGTACATAAGGGAGAAAAGCACAATGGTGATGACATTGCCGCGACGGGTGTGTTCGTACATATCCTGCTGCAACTCGTCGTCGAACTGTTTGACGCGGCGGTAGAAGATGGCGTAGATTAGTGCCACAATAGAGAATATCGGCATCATAAAAAGTCCTAGCCAGCCGTTATAGTCATGCGGCCAACCCTCAACAAGAGCCTCGCGCCACATCAGGTAGCTCGGCACAGCGATGAGAGCCGCTGCGAAAAACAGGAAACCACGTTTCATTTTATCTTCCATAATCTGTATGCGCTAAGACCTTAGTTTGTCTGTTCATAGTCTATTTGTATTGCTTATGATATTTCTTCAACTGCCGGTTCAAGAAAAACTCGGCCGGTTCAAGGACGGTAAAGCGGTAGCTCTTCCCATTTTGCAGTTCAATTTTATAACAATTATAAATTTCGAATCGGGTATCTTCTCTTGAAAACTCTTTTATTTCCGACCATTCGATTTCGACCGTCCCGACATCATCCCCCTCAAAATCGTTTTTCATTCTCTGCGCATGTTCAATCTGCAAAGATTCGGGATAGACCACGATGGTGTTTCGGTTTTTCCTGATGTCAAAGAAATAGGACACAGTCACGATAAAGGCAACACCAAACACGACATAGCCCCATGTGGAGAGATCACTTGTGAACACGAGGTATATAACCAAGGCCAGCATAGAGACGAGAAAAATGACGCAAAACCACGCCAAAGCGGTATCCCTGTAAACCTTAACGGCATTCTCTCTAATGTCCATAGCCTTTTTAGCGGACCTTCATTTTTACCATTCTCACGTCATACTTCCAGATCCTGCAAGGTCCGTTAAACAGAATCTGAAAAGAACGGCGTGGCAAAGATACTATCTTTGTCTATTGGTAAGATGCAAAAAAGTCAAAAGGTTGCAGTTTGTTGAAAATAATTATTTCGAGAACTCCGCAAACGGAAACACTCATTGCCTCTCATGTCCGAACACCCACCCAATCCGCTCCGCCGTGAACGACTGCTCGCAGGTTTGGGGGTGGTTGAGGCCGGGGATGATGTCGAACATCACCTCGCCGCCTGCATTCCTGACCACTTCCACTATCGCCGGGAAATCAGCTCGCGGTTTGGCATCCTCCGCGCCGCCCAAGGTGACGTACAGCGGAGTTTTGGCAACCGTTTTAGGGTCAAAATTCCGATACATTCCCGATGCGACGAATGCAGCGGCAAAGGTATTGGGACACTCGTTCAACATCCGCCACACGCCACTACCGCCCATCGAGGCGCCAAACAAATAGGCATGTTGTCGGTCCGTACTGTCGGCATAGAGCTTCAATAGCTCTTTCACCGGTCCGAGGTAGGACGGGAAATTCCGGTTGCCCGCCCAATTATGGTCGGCAGGACACTGCGGAATCAGGAAGAGGACGTTCATGCGGCGATCCAACATGTAGCTGTAGATCGAATCGATGGCTTTCTGCCGTTGGAACTGCGCAATATTGTCGACCCCGCGACCGTTAGCACTGTGCAAATAGAGCACCAGCGCGGGTTTGTCTGGCAACGAATCGGGATTAAAGTGCGCCACTCGATACGGCAGCGGACCGGCTGCAGTCTCCAGCAGCCGGGCTTCGTATCGCCCGTCAACCTGTGTCGCAGTGGCAGCAGGCGGCATTGTCTGCGTCGGAAACGAATGGCGGCTGCAACCAAGCAAAGCAGAAACTATCAAAAGCAGTAAGAGGTGGCGTTTTTTCATCGAATGACATTTGGTTCGGCAAAGATACTCTTTTTGCGAAAATGAAACTGCTGGCAAAGGTTAAGAAAATCCTTGCGGCAGTCAGTTTCGTTTCCACCGCGTGCTAAAGACACGATATTTTAGTAGTTCAACAACGACTCGAAGATCTGCTCAAAGCTCTCATCAATCAAAGTCGCTTGCTCTCCGGCTTTCACAGAATTATCATAGTCTTGCCCTTATTTCCATCTTTACCTTTTCCAAGTCGCCACAAGACAATATCGGCATGAGGCTTTCTATTTCCTCGATGCTTTTGTCCCACCATCTGAATTCAAGCAACAATTCTATCAGTTCGTCATCGAAGCGTTTCCTGACGACTCGACAGGGATTCCCAACAGCGATAGAATAAGGCGGAATATCTTTCGCTACGACAGAGTTTGTGCCGATAATAGCACCGTCGCCTATGTGAACACCTGGCATCACGGTTACGTTCTGACCTATCCAAACGTCATTGCCGACAACAGTATCACCCTTTAGCGGCAACTCATCTTTGACTGGCGCAATGGCACTTCCCCAGTCACCACCCATAATGTAGAAAGGATAAGTCGTAATGCAGTCCATCCTGTGATTGGCTCCATTCATAACGAACTCTATACCTTTGGCAATGGCGCAAAACTTCCCGATGATTAGTTTGTCACCGATAAAGTCGTAGAAATGCGTGACGTGCTTCTCAAACTGGTCCGCACCATCCACGTCATCGTAGTATGTGTAGTCCCCGATGATGATACGGGGATTCTTCACCACATTCTTGATGAAGCAAAGTCTTGGGAGGTTCGGATTCGGGAACGCCTCGTTGGGGTCGGGCCTTGTTACTCTGATGTATTCCATAGCAGTCATCTATACTAATTGTCCGGGCAGATGCAGTTTCTCCTTCTTGGGGAAGGTCTCTTCGTAAGCCTCGAAAGCTTCTGGATGCTCCTCCTTACGATAATCTTTCGTCTGTTCTAAACGGATATTCATTCTTTTCAATACGGTTTGTCGTCCAGCGGCCGAGCACAGCCCCAACTCTGGGCGAAGTCTTCAAAACTCTTGTTCACTTTCTTCATGAATAGCAGGCTCACCATCTTGCGCAGCAGCCAGGGATATTGTTCCGGGCCGGTGAACCGTTTGGCTTCGGGGGTGTTGAAAGTGCCTTTCTGCGCATACACACGGCCCATCTTCAGGAAAGGGGTCACCATTTTGGCTCGCTCTTCACCTTCGACGGTGCGGATGCGGAAACTGCCGCCGCGAACCATCGTTCCGCCATAACTACATCCTAACTGCGCAGGCAATCCTTGCAGAAAATGCTCGCCCAAGCGGAATTCATTCCCCTCGTCCATGCCTCCATGAAGCAGGAAGGAGAGTTCGCCCGGGGTCTGACGCTCTTTTGGCAACGTCTCTATGAATTCCAACAGCAGGCCAGGAACACATTCCACATAGAGCGGAAGGGCGATAAGGGTGCGCGGGTGGGTGAGAAAAGCCTCACGCGCCGCATCCCATTCAGTTCGGCTGGAGATGTTGTGTAGTTCCCAAGTGGCGCCAACCTCTTCCAGACCTTTGGCAAAAGAGTGGATGATTTTGTCCGTGTTGCTGAATTTCGCCGTGCGCGGACTGCCGTTAATGATCACCAAATGTTCGATTGGACCGGACATAACGGGAAGAGCTTCTTTATAGGCGCAGGCAGAACCCTGTGTTCCATCAAGGGCAATCGCGCCCAAAGAGTGACCGGCAATGTTGGCGGCTGTGCGCTTGCACCAATCCTCCATCATCTCCTGAGAGGCTTCGCCTTTGTAGAGAAGTCCGATGTTCAGCGGGTGGTAGCGCAACTCGTGCCGCATCCAGCCGTCGCGAAAGCCGATATACATGTTCAGCAAGGGCATGATGCGGTCCATCACCCGTTTGCCTTTGTAGTCCAAGAAGCCGAAATGCGTGTCGGAAACCAGCCAAAGATTGTCGGCCTTGACCAGTTTCTTCAGAATGTTCTCGTAATCGTCCTTGATGGCGCAGATGCCCGGCGTTTTGAGCCAGCACTGGTTGCAGCCCATGCAATGCGCGATTTTCATCTCCGAGGTGTCGATGATTTCCGCCTCTTGGTCTTTGATTAGCGTGCGAATCTGTTCGGATGCCGCTTCAAGTCCTATGGTGTTTAATACTATTGTCATGCCGCTTTATCTAAAAAGGCTGCAAAAGTACACTTTTTTTCGCCATGCTGTACATAACAAAACTGCCACAAAGGCGCGAATGCCCTTACAGCGGTCAGTCGTTATTGCCCACACATAGTTTGATACAGTCCCGGGACAAAAGATGTCGCCACGATCTGTGCGGCCGTTGCCAAATCAATCAGCGCGTGACCGACCACCAGCAGGAAAGCTATTGAACGTATGGGTAGCCAGAGAGATAAACGTTTCATTGCTCTGTCTCTTGAATTTCACGATAGTCAGAGAGCAGGTTCCAAATCCCTGATTTTCTTCGCAGGCACACCGCCAACGAGCGTGTTGTCAGGGATGTCTTTGGTGACGACGGCGCCTGCGGCCACAACCACATTGTTGCCGATGGTTACACCGGGCAGGATGGTGACGTTGCCGCCTATCCACACGTCGTTGCCGATGCGCACGGGTTTGGCATACGCCATATAATCACGCCTTTCTAACGCCGACAATGGATGACCAACAGTCGTAATCAAAGTGTTCGGACCAATCATTACATGATCTCCGATATACACTTCGCGAATGTCGAGAATCGTCAGATTGAAGTTGCCGGTGAAGTCGTTGCCTATGAAAATATTCTTTCCGCAATCGCAGCCAAAGGTTTTTGCTATCCAGACGCGCTCGCCCACAGCACCTAACATCTGCTTAAGATGTCTGTATTGCGCATCATAATCCTCGCCGTCAATAGCATTATATAGCTCGCATTGACGAATCGCTTCACTTTTGCGAGCGATCATCTCAGGGTCAGCAAACGAATAGGGTAACCCTGCGTTGCATTTTTCTAATTCTGTCATAATTAATTCATTTCTGAATTTAGAACTTGAGCGCAAAAATACGCATTATTTTGTAATGCAGACAAAATTACACCGCCGCAAAAGTCACAACCTCTTGCGGGCGGTCATTCCATCCGTCCCCATTTCATTTGACTATCGTCGAATTCCTCCTCGCTCGGTATAGCTCGAACAAGTTCAGCTCTGCTCTTGCTCGTTCGTCATTTCCTCGCCTTGTTTGTCGTACTGTTTGCGCTTGCCAACAGGAGGCTCTGTGAGGGTGATGCGCACTACGGCCGTCCGTTCGAGGCTGCGGGCAATGGCAGCATCGAAAGCGTCCATGTGTTTGGGAAGGAACCGCTGGCAGATGAGCCGCAGACCCTCGATCTTCTCTTCGCGGTCGGTCACCAACTCCGCCTTTCCAACGGCAGTGGCTGATTTGTACTGCAGCGTGAAGTTGCCGTCCTTCGGGCCAACAGTAGGCGCACATTTGGTGACAGCCGACAGGAAAATCGTCGGACAGTGTGCTATGCAGTCGAGCTTTTCGCCCTCCAATGCGCAATGAAAATAGAACGTCCTTTCATCAGTCCGCGCCAACGACAGGGGCAATCCGTAAGGTGTCCCATCAGGACGGGTGAAACTGACGGTTACGTATGGAGCTTTGTCCAGCACCTCCAATGCGAAGGCAGCATCCATTTGGCGGCTTGCTTTTCTCATATATTTATACTGTTTTCTCTATAGGAATAGCATTTCATTAAAACCTTGCCAGCATCATCCGTGAAACCGGAGATGCTGGACGTAGGTTTAAAACCTTAGATACCGAACAACTTCATGTCCTCTTCTACCGTGCTGATTCCGCCTATACCGAAGTTCTCGACGAGCACATTGGCCACATTGGGCGAGAGGAATGCGGGTAAGGTCGGGCCAAGGTGGATGTTCTTCACACCAAGGCTCAGCAGGGCCAGCAGCACAATGACGGCCTTCTGCTCGTACCACGCGATGTTATAGGCGATGGGCAGTTGGTTCACATCGTCCAAACCGAACACTTCCTTGAGTTTCAATGCGATAAGAGCTAAAGAATAGCTGTCGTTGCACTGGCCGGCGTCCAACACGCGCGGGATGCCACCGATGTCGCCTAAGGCGAGCTTGTTGTATTTGTATTTGGCACAACCCGCCGTCAGGATGACGCAATCCTTGGGCAGCGCTTTAGCAAACTCGGTGTAGTATTCGCGGCTCTTCATGCGACCGTCGCAGCCCGCCATCACCACGAACTTTCGGATGGCACCGCTCTTCACGGCCTCCACCACCTTGTCGGCGAGGGCAAACACCTGCTCGTGCGCGAAACCGCCCACAATCTTGCCCGTCTCAATCTCCTTCGGGGCCTGACAGGTCTTGGCTAATGTGATGATTTCGCTGAAGTCTTTCTTGCCGTTGGCATCGGCGGGAATGTGCTTCCAACCCGGGAATCCCGTGCTGTTGGTGGTGAACACGCGGTCTTTGTAGGTGGCGCTGCCGGTTGGCGGCACGATGCAGTTGGTAGTGAACAAAATAGGACCGTTGAAGGCTTCAAACTCCTCGCGTTGCTTCCACCAAGCATTGCCGTAGTTGCCCTTCAGGTGGGCGTATTGTTTAAGTTTGGGATAGTAGTGTGCAGGGAGCATCTCGCTGTGGGTATAGATGTCGATGCCCGCGTCCTTGCTCTGCTCCAGCAGTTGCTCGATGTCGTTCAGATCGTGTCCGCTGATGAGGATACCCGGACGGTTGCCCACTCCGATGTTCACTTCTGTGATTTCGGGGTTGCCGAAAGCGGTGGTGTTGGCTTTGTCGAGCAGGGCCATTGCCTTCACGCCCCATTCGCCGGTCTTCAGCGCAAGGGCGGTGAGCTCGTTGGCATCGTTGCAGGTGACAAGCTGTCCGAGGGTTTGCAGGATAAACTCGTTGATATCGCTATCAACCTGACCGAGACGGCCAGCATGCTCCAGATAGGCAGCCATACCTTTGAGACCGTACATGGTGAGTTCCTTCAGAGAGCGGATATCCTCGTTGCTTTCGGCAAGGACGCCCACGGTTTGGGCTTTTTCGTCGTATTGTTCGCGAGTGCCGTTCCATTCCAAAACATCGAGTTTCGGCAGTTCGATGCCTTGCTTGTTGACCACGCGATCTTTGAACATATCGCGGATTTCCAAGCCCTTGTCAATGCGGGAGTAGATGCTCCCCACATCGAAGTTAGCGTTGGTGATGGTGCAGAACAGCGCGTCGTTCACAAAAGCGTGGATGCTCTTGCGGAAGTCGCAATAGTCGTGACCGCAACCATGTTGATGGTGATTGGCGATAACGCCAAGTCCTTTGATGACATAAATCAGAAGGTCTTGAGCATGAGCCACTTGCGGGGTCTTTCCGCACACACCTGAAATCTTGCAGCCGGCGCATCCGGCAGTTTCCTGACACTGGAAACAAAACATTTTCTCGTTCATAAT
>ONHS01000107.1 GCA_900317715.1 uncultured Bacteroidales bacterium
TATCAGATTGTATCCTCTTTGAAAGAGGGGCAACGTATAGCAGCTTCCAAGATAGATACGGTTTTGAAAGCTTGTTTGAGGGAATTGTTCTGGTGTGCAATGGTAAACGAGGCTAAAAAAGTGCAAGTGGATGTCGGATATGACTATTACCTTCATTTTCATAGCCGCTTGCCTGAAGAGACCATCAGCAAAATTGCCCGTAGTCACGGATTGTATTGTAATCCGCGATAATCAGTTTGAAAATTGAATAAGTGCGAATCGTGGTGATCAGGAAGAGGTATTATCGGATAAACGTTGGAAAAATGCAGTGAGAGATGATTATTCGTTGGAAAAAGTGTATCTTTGCAGCCGAAATCTTAAGAAAGAAACAGATATGACAGCAATTACCATTAACATACCAAACCATGAGGTCAGCTTTTTCAAAAAGATGATTTCAAAAATGGGTTGGACTTACAGTGAGGCAGACGTGGTGCAAACGAAAGCCACGCCGAAAGAACAGGCTTTAGCCAAAGTTGACCATGCTTTTGGACAACTTAAGCAGATGCAGGAAGGGAAAATTAATGGTGTCGATGCAGAAGAATTGCTCAATGAACTGTAAAATCACCACCACACCGGACTTCGCCCGCGATTTAAAGCAACTGGCCAAGCACTATCCTTCGATGAAGCAAGATTATAGTGCTTTTCTTAAAGCGTTGCGTGAAACACCACAAATGGGAACACCTCTCGGTAAACATTTGCGCAAAGTTCGTTTCCCTATCACTTCCAAAGTCAAAGGAAAAAGTGGCGGAGCAAGAGTAATTACCCACGTTGTCCTTATGGAAGCAACCGAAACGGATATCACTCTTGTCACCATTTATGATAAATCCGACCAAGTTAACATTACCGACAAAGAACTGAAGCAGTTGATGAGACGAAACGGGTTGGTGTAATATATGTCGCAGATAATATAACACTGTTCCACTATGGGATTCTATAGAAAAGAAGGCAAACCTCCGCTTTACCGTAAGGTGAACAAGCGAACCCACAATGGGTATTGGCATTATATTCAGGTTGGCAAGTTGAAGTACCGGTTTGAACGAGGAAAGAAACAGGATGCTTTGCCGGAGAAGATGCCCATAAAGCAGCACAACTCATTCCATAGAACAGGTTACGACTATACACCGTTAATCAAATTCCTTCATGCCCACGTTGGTCAGCCGTGGGAAGAGGTCTATAAGGAATGCGTCTCCCGGTTGGACAGTCCCAGACCAATAACATGGATGGTGGTGAATGTCAACGAACGTGGGCTTGTAGTGGACAACTATCCTGGCAGGGAAATGCCAGATTATGTTTGTAAGAGTCTTGGAGAAGAGAGCTTTTGGTCAGCTTTATGGGTAGATGCTGACGGATTATTACAGTTTGTGGACAAAGACGACAAGTGGATTGATGAGTTCGTGAAATACATGACAGATAATTACTACGGAGAGATGTGGACAGTATCGTGTAATGGCAAGATTGTGTGGCCAGCAAACGCGGTAAAGCCGGAAAAAAGTGTTTGAAATCTGTCTGAAAAATATCGTAGTAATAAGTGTATCTTTGCATTTCGATTTCTATTCTAAAGCTTTATGATTGACCAAATTATCGAATACAACAAGAATTTCGTGGCGCAAAAGGGCTACGAGAAGTATATTACCGACAAGTACCCTGACAAAAAGTTGGCAGTGTTGTCGTGCATGGACACACGTTTGACGGAACTGCTGCCCGCCGCACTCGGATTGAAAAACGGCGACGCGAAAATCATCAAGAACGCAGGAGGATTGGTAATCTCCGCTTTCGACTCCGCCATGCGCAGTTTGATTGTGGCTATCTACGAGTTGGGCGTGCAGGAGATTATGGTGGTGGCGCACTCGCACTGCGGCGCCTGCCACATGAGCTACGACCACTTCCACCACGAGATGATTGCCCGCGGCGTGACGGACGAGACTCTGAATACCATCCGCAAGTGCGGCATCGACCTAGACCATTGGTTAGAGGGCTTCAAGGACACCCCGACCTCCGTTCGCAAGACCGTTGAGACCATTCGCACCCACCCGCTCGTGCCGAAGGACATTGTGGTCAGAGGGTTTATTATTGACTCGGAGACGGGGGCATTGGAAGAGATAGGACGGTCGTAGAGACACAATGCATTGCGTCTCTACATAAGGGCGATAATAGATAGCCTTCATGTTCCAGAAATCATTGTTTTTGAAAAAAAACGAACACCTTTGTCAACAGAAAAAGATGAAAGATATGGAAAACACCAGCATTATCAACGGTCGCCGCATTGCGTCTGACCGCATCGCCGAACTTGGCGAGAACGAAATTTTTGTCTTTGGCAGTAATATCCACGGGGCGCACGGCGGCGGTGCCGCGAGATATGCGCACCAGAAGTTCGGCGCTGAATGGGGCGTCGGCGAAGGCCTCACTGGTCGCACTTACGCCCTGCCCACCATGGAGGGCGATGCCTCGCTGAAGCAAGTCGTGGAGCACTTCATCGCCTGCGCCAAGGCTCATCCCGAGTTCACCTTCCTCGTCACTGCCGTAGGCTGCGGCATCGCGGGCTATACCCCCGATGAGGTGGCTCCTCTTTTCAGGGAAGCTGCTTCTTTGGAGAACGTCTATCTCCCCCTCGTGTTTTGGGAAGTGCTGTGAAGAATCCTCTCTCACCGCCCAGACTGATAGACTCGAGGGCTGATGACAGAGGCGGGACGGAAAGTGATCCTATTCGTAATGTCTAATCCTCACATCGATGCCTTGTAACTGCGCAGGAATTCCGCTCACATCGGTTTGGCCGTAGTGGTAAGGGAACAACACCTTGGGCTTCACGATCTTGGCGGCACGCACTAACTGCTCAGGGGTCATGGTGTAAGGCTGGTTGCAGGGCAGAAAGGCGATGTCAATATCCTTAATATTTTCCATTTCCGGAATGTCCTCCGTGTCACCAGCGATGTAGATGCGCAGTCCGTCGATGGTGAGAATGTAGCCGTTGTCGCGCCCTTTGGGATGGAACTGCAGATGTCCCTGGGTGGTGTTATAGGCGGGCACGGCCTCCACAGTGATATCGTCGGCGAGTTGCAACTTGTCACCATTGGCCATCGCCGTGCCGCTGCCGTACATCTTGACACAACGCTGATTCATCACCAATTGCGTTTTCGCTGTGGAGAGCAGTCGGAGCGTGGCCTCGTTGTAATGGTCGAAATGCTCGTGCGTGACGAGGATAATGTCGGCTTTGGGAAAGGCGGAATAGTCCACCGTCCTGTTCTGCAGTTTCGCGCACGGGTCGATTTCGATTTCCCGTCCATCGTATTCGATGCGGATGCTGGAGTGCATCAGCGCGTAGATCTTGACAGTTTTCCCGCTTTTGGTGGTGAAGACGTCGGTTTCGTAGTTTGCTTTTTGCCCGCAGGCGGAAAAAAGGCCGATGGTGGCCAGTATGCAAGTGATCATTTTCTTCATGACGATTCAGTCCTTTTTTTCAGCGGCAAAGATACATTTAATTCCCGAAATATGTGAACATTAAAACACGAATAACAATGTCAATGTAATCATATGACCATTGTTATTTGTATATTTCATTGCTGCTAGAACCTCCAAACCTCTATCGGGTACTTGTCCTTGTGCTGCCAGACGACTTGGCCGCGATGGTTGATGTAGCCTGACCGTCTGTCTTTCGGGTCGTTGCTCAGAATCACGTATGCGAGTCCTCCGTAGAAATGACCCGCATCAGAGAACTGCGGTGGAATGACCAATTCGCCTTTTTTGTTGATATAGCCCCATTTGTCTGTGCTGTCAACCGTTTGGACGACCAGTGCCAGCCCGTCGGAGAAGTGCATGGGATAGTATTCCGGCTCCAGCGTAAACACAACAGTTCCTGTTGAATCGATGAAGCCGTAACGGTCGCCGATCTTCACAGCGGCAAGTCCTTCGTAGAAGGCATCCGTTTCGTCGAATTTCCGCTCTGTGATGACTTTTCCGTCGCTGCCGATCAGGCTCCATTTGTCGTCATTCTCTGTCAAAACCCATGCGAGGTCGCCCGCCCATGCACGGTAGCCAACATTATATTTCGGCGGCACAATCCAATGTCCGTCAACGCTGATGATTCCCCAAAGACTGTCCTTTTGGGCCAAAGCCGCGTTTTTGTTAAGGAATTCCGGTGGAGACTTGAATTGTGGTGTGAAAAGGTATTCGCCCTTCGCATCAATGGCACCCCATAATTCTTCCTCTCCTTCGTTAAATTTACATGTGCTTCCTTCCGCAATACCGTCCTGAAATGGCCAGGCAAAGCAGAATTTCTCTTCCCAAAGGATTTTCCCACAAGTGTTTATGTATAGATTTTGAAATTTGTTTTGGAAATATCCCCTTACTACGGTAATGGTGTCAAGAAAATCATCCCCCTCTTCAAAACGGGGCTCAATGGCCATGGTGCCGTCCTGCCGGATGTAGCCGATTTTGTCCTTGACGACGACCTTGGCAAGTCCATTGTGGAAATAGCCAGCGTATTCGAACATCGGGCGGACGACCCATTCGCCTTTAGCATTGATATAGCCCCACTTCCGTCCTTTGGCTGCAGGAACTGGCCCGGACTTGAAATCAAAGAAAGGAGCTCCGATTTGGCTGAAGCTCGACCGGCAGATGATGTTCCCTGTGGTGTCCATCAGTCCGTAACGCACGTGATTGCCGTCTCCCGTCCAAAACGGGTGCACGAATCCATCATACGCTGAATCCGTCTGCGCATTCAGCTGTATGCATAAACTGCAGATTGCCAATAGTAAGAGTAGTCGCAATGTTCGAAGGTTCATCATAATGATTCCATATTTCGGTTGCAAAAGTAGTCATTATTTTTATATCTTTGCAAACTCTAATTAAGTAAAAACGATGAAAAAGAAAAAGAATCAAGAAAACAGAGAATCAATGGTTTGCGAGCCGGTGGTGGGTTATAATTGTCCGCCTGCGAGGCACCCAAATCCTATCACTACTCCTGATGTCGCCGATGCGGATGGATTAATGAGTGTGGATGAGTATTTTGACAGATTGTGGTCAGTAGTGGAAGCAAAGTATGAAAAACTACAGAGTTAAAATGTCGCCCGCCGCTCTGGCGGATATAGACCATTTATCCGATTACCTTGTGTCTATTATGTCTGTCGAGGGCTCTTGGCGATATAAAGAGGCCATGAAACAAGAGATACTGTCATTGTCGGTTTTTGCTGGGCTATATCAACCGAGTCGTTCTGTCGTGTTGCGGCGTATCCATCCAAAAGCTCGCAGGATGTTGTCCCATAACCGAAAATGGAACTATGTCTTTCATATTCAGGATGATTTGGTGGTTGTGGACAGGATTCTGCCGTCGAAACTGATAACGAAATAGGGAAGGGATTATTTCGTACAAATACAAGTAGTACGCGGAGATTAAAGTCGGAACGATACCGGCACCTGGTAATAGCATTGCACCGGTTTCCCCATGTTTTTTCCTGGCTTCCATTTCGGCATGGACATGACGGCACGACATGCCTCCTTATCGCATTCGGGGAAGAGAGGGACTTTCACCTTGGCGTTGGTCACACGCCCGTCTTTCTCCACCACGAACTCAACCAAAACCGTGCCCGTGATGCCGTTATTCTTCGCCACTGATGGATATTGAATCTCCCTTACTAAAAAGGCTTGCAAGGAATCCATTCCTCCGGGGAATTCTGGCATCTCCTCTACGAACATCATCGGAGAATTCTCGAAATATACATCGTCTTCGACGTTACCTACCACTATCCCCTCGGTAGTCTCCCAATCATCTGGATCAGCCAGCTGTGAAGGTATTTGTGTGCAGCGGTTCGGGGAGGACTCAGACGAATTTTCCGGGATGTCTGGTATTTCTCCCACTTCTTCTATGATACCGTCCGCCACATACGGATCGGATTGCCCAGGTGGCGGCGGAACCTCTTGTCCGTCTGTCGTTTCTGGAACTTGCTGGGAGACAGTCTCGACTGCAGGTTCCGGCTCGTTGCTGGCGGCTGGCGTGGGTGTCTTAGGACTGTGGCATGCCCCCATCATTATGGAGGAGACGGCGATGCCCGCCACGGTGACGGCTTTGCCTAAAGCACGGCGTTTGGAGAGCTCCCGCTCCAAGTAGCGCACTTCGGCCTCACAGTAGGGACACGTGCCGCGACAGTCGCCTTCGTGCGTGCATTCGCGCTCCACCAACGGGATGTCGTTCTCTTGCGCGACCTTCCGCCGCACGTCCTTCAGGATTTCACAGGTTCGTTTGCCCCTTTTCATAATGCAGAATGTAGAATGATGAATGATGAATGATGAATGATGAATGATGTCAATGCCTGAAATAAGTTGACCGCCTATGGTATAAAAACAGTCTAAAAAACCAAAGCAAGTCAACATGGAGAATTTAACAAAAGAGGAACGCATC
>ONHS01000106.1 GCA_900317715.1 uncultured Bacteroidales bacterium
GACAGCGTAGTGACCCTCCACTTGACGATAACGAACACAGATTACACAGATTACACAGATGAGGTGTGCGACAGCTTGCGCTGGATAGACGGAAATCTTTACACAGAAAGTACCGACGGACCGACATTTACATTGACTAATGCGGCGGGTTGCGACAGCGTGGTGACCTTACACCTGACGATAACGAACACAGATCACACAGATTACACAGATGATGTATGCGACAGCTTGCGTTGGATAGACGGAAATCTTTACACAGAAAGTACCGACGGATCGACATTTACATTGACTAATGCGGCGGGCTGCGACAGTGTGGTGACCCTGCACTTGACGGTACGACACTCCACTAATACGACGATTAATGCGGAAATTGTCCAAAACAACCTACCTTACGTCTTGAACGACAGTACTTACACCGCCACGGGCACCTACTACCAGCACTTCACCAACGCGGCGGGCTGCGACAGCACCGTGACCCTTAACCTGACGGTCTATCACAACACCACGGCGCAGGTGTATGCGACGGTGTGCGCGAGTGCGCTGCCCTACACGTGGAGCGGGCATGTTTTCGCGGAGGCGGGCACTTTCACGGACACGCTGCTGACCACGCACGGCGCGGACAGCGTGGTGACCTACACGCTGACTGTGGACAATATCAGCGCAACTATCGGGAATGTTGACCACATCGTCTGCTATGGCGATTCTACTGGCTTTGCCACGGCCACGGTGACGGGCGGACAGCCTCCGATGACATGCGCGTGGACAAATACCGCGAATATCACCTTATCCACCACTACCACTCTTATTGATGTTCCGGCGGGCTTCTACACTTTTACGGTGACGGATGTTATCGGATGTACCGCCGTGGATACGGTGACTATCATTTCGCTTTTCGGAGAGGTGGATCCCGGGACTATCTCTGCCGACCAGGTGGTATGTGTCGGCGAACAGCCGGCACCGTTTACCGGAACAGCGGCTACTGGCAGCGATCACATTATATACTTTTGGGAATTTTCTTCCGATGGTGAAATTTGGAGCACCGCGCAAGGTGATTACAATACACAGAATTATACTTATCCTTATCCAGCTCCGTTTTCTTTCTATTTGCATCGTTTGTCCATCATCCAGGGCTGTGGCATCTATTACAGCAATGTGGTGACTGTCAGCGTATGGCCTAACTCGATGGATACCGTCATGGCGGCGGTGTGCCAGAACGAGCCTTACGAGGGCTTCGGCTTTGACATCACGGCGGATCAGACGGCTGCGCCTGGTGACTACACTTTCGAGCAGCACCATTCAACGGGTCACTGCGACAGCGTGGTGGTGCTGATCCTGACAGTCAACCCGCTGTTCGAGACGGAAGTCGAGGACGTGGTGTGTGAGGGCGACGGCTACGATGACAACGGCTTCAGCATCGCTCCGATGGAGACGGTAGGGGAGGAACTGTTAACGCGCACACAGACCCTGCAGAGCGCGGCGGGCTGCGACAGCGTGGTGACCTTGCAACTGCGGGTCATCGACACGGCGGTGCGCATCGTCTCGCTGACCCCGGACTTCTGCGAAGACCTCAGTGCCGAGCTGATGGTGGTGACCGACATGCCGAACTACGTGTGGAGCACGGGCGAAACCGCACCTACCATCACGGTGACGCACTCTGGCAGATACTATGTGACCGCGACTTCTGGTGATTGCAGCAGCACAGCGCATTTCACCGTGGAGAACTGCGACGGCGACCAGCTGCTGTTGCCCAACGCCATTACCCCGTCACGGGGCGACGGCCTGAACGACTACTTCAGCATCCCCGAACGCAACCTCCGCTCCATCAACCTCTTCGAAATCTGGATCTACAACCGTTGGGGCGAGCTGGTCTATTACTCCAACGACAAAAACTTCCGATGGAATGGCGAATACCGCGGCCAAACCCAATACCAGACCGTTTACAACTACGTCATCCGCTACACCGACGCAGCGGGGAAACCGTATTTTGTGAAGGGGAGCGTGACGGTGCTGTAGGGGCGATGAATGGGTCGATGAATGGGTCGATGAATGACGATGAAAAATCCCCAAAAATGGGGATACCCAAGTCCCCACAAAATTGCACTTTTGCAGCGTGGTTGGTTTTAGGGTTTAAGGTTGAGGGTTTAGAGTTTAAGGTTTAGGGTAGCAGCCAAAAGCCAATAGCGAACTGCCAACTGCCACTAGAAAAGGAAAAGAGATGAACAACATGGAACAGGAACAGCATGGGAATGTGTTGACGCTCGCGGATGTGAAGACCGGCGAGTATTGTGTGATTGTGAGGGTTACGGGACACGGGAGTTTCCGGCACCGCCTTCTGGAGATGGGCTTTGTTCGCGGCGAGAAGGTCAAGGTGATCCGCAACGCGCCTTTGCGCGATCCCATCGAGTACGAGATTATGGGCGGACACGTCTCCCTGCGTCGCATCGAAGCCAGCCGCGTGGAGGTGGTTCCCGTGAGCGAGGAAATCGCCAACAACTATACCTTCCACGGCACTGTGACCGAAGATACCGAACGCATCCTCGGACATAAAGGGAAACGCATCCACGTTGCCCTCGTCGGCAACCCTAACTGCGGCAAGACCTCCTTCTTCAACCACGCCACCGGCATGCGCGAGAAGGTGGGTAACTACAGCGGTGTCACCGTCGATTCCAAACTCGGATACTACAAATATCAGGATTACACCATCGTGATTGCCGACCTCCCCGGCACCTACTCCCTCACCGAATACACCCCCGAGGAACGCTACGTCCGCGAGTACATCATGGAGCAGCACCCCGACATCGTGCTCGATGTCGTCGATGCCTCCAACCTCGAACGCAACCTATTCCTCACCACCCAGCTCATTGACATGAATGTGCCCATGGTGATGGCGCTCAACATGTACGACGAACTGGAGAAAAACGGCGACAAGCTCGACATCGACACCCTCAGCGAACTCTTCGGCTTCCCCATCATCCCTACGGTCTCCTCGCGGGGCACCGGCATCAAGGAAGTGATGGCCAAGGTCGTGGACCTCTACGAGAACTTGGAGGAGAACACCAAGCACATCCATATCAACTACGGCACCGACCTGGAGAAGTCCATCGACATCGTCAAGAAGGATATGCTGGAGCATCTGGACCTTTCGGGTGCCTATTCCACCCGCTACCTCGCCATCGAGCTGTTGGCGGGCGACAAGATGATCTCCGAGATGGTGGGCAAGTTCGACGATGACGGCAGCGTCGTCAAGGTGGCCGATGAGCAACGGAAACAGATTGAGAAACAGTATCATGAGGATGCCGCCACCATCATCTCCGGCGCGAAGTACGGCTTCGTGCGCGGCGCTCTCCTCGAGACCTTCACCCAAGGCGGGGACCGCGACAAGCAGCCTGCCTATTCCGTGGACAAGATATTGACCAACAGATGGCTGGGTTTCCCCATCCTCATCTTCTTCCTCTGGTTTATGTTCCAGATGACCTTCACGCTGGGCGCCTACCCGCAGGCGTGGTTGGAAAGCTTCTTCGGCTGGCTCGGCGACGTGATTACCAACGTGTTGCCCGACGGCATCGTCAAAGATTTGCTGGTCGATGGCATCATCGCTGGGGTAGGAGGGGTCTGCTCATTCCTGCCTAACATTCTGATCCTCTTCTTCTTTATATCTATATTGGAAGACACCGGCTACATGGCGCGCGCCGCGTTCATCATGGACAAGCTGATGCATCGCATGGGACTTCACGGCAAATCCTTTATACCATATATTATAGGTTTCGGCTGCAGCGTGCCCGCCATCATGGCCACCCGCACGCTCGAAAATCGCAAGGACCGCATCCTCACCATCATCACGGTGCCCTTCATGTCGTGTTCCGCGCGGCTGCCCGTCTATCTGCTGATTATTTCCGCCTTCTTCACCAAACATCAGGGACTGGTGCTCACCTCCATCTATTTGCTGGGCATCGTGACAGCGATCATCACGTCGCTTATTGTCAAGAAGGCCGCCTTCCAACAGGAGCGCGACCAATTCGTGATGGAGCTGCCGCCCTACCGCATCCCGACGTTCCGCAACGCCGTCATCCACATGTGGGACAAGAGCGTGCAGTACCTCAAGAAGATGGGTACGGTGATCCTCGTGGCCACCATCATCATCTGGGCGTTGGAGTATTTCCCGCAGCACAGTCCGCAAATCGATGCCTACACCGCGCAAATCGAGCAGGTGGAGGCCGACGAGACGTTGGACGAGGCCACCAAGACTGCGCAAATCACGCAACTGGAGCTCGACCGTTCGGCGTGCCAGATTGAGAACTCCTACATCGGAAGGTTCGGCAAGTTTGTGGCACCGGTTTTCCGTCCGCTGGGCTTCGACTGGCAGATGGGCGTTTCGCTGATCACTGGATTCGCCGCCAAGGAGATCGTGGTCTCCTCCATGGGCGTGCTCTACCACAGCGACGCGGAGGCCGACGAGCATTCCATGGCGCTCCAGAAGAGCTTGCAGAGCCACACGTGGTCGTCGGGACCGCAGATGGGACAGCCGGTCTTCACCCCGTGGGTGGCATTCGGCTACATGGTGTTCATCCTGCTCTACTTCCCGTGCGTGGCCGCCCTCACCGCCGTCAAACGCGAATCCAACCTCAAATGGATGCTCTTCACCGCGGTGTATACCACCAGCGTGGCGTGGGTAGCGGCGTTTTTGGTGAGAGTGGTGAGCATGATGGGAGGATGAGGAATTAGGAATGATGAATGATGAGTGATGAGTGATGAGTGATGAGTGATGAATGATGAGTGATGAGTGATGAGTGACGTTCGGGTAGGGTTTTATCCGGACGTTTTTTTTTGTCCCTATTCCCTAACCCCTCGACCCTCTTTCTGCCAAAATTTTATCCCTTTTTGCGAAAAAAAATATATCACATGTTGTTGCAAAAGAAAAAAATATATATTTGCAAATTGAATATGTGTGTAAAAGCATACGAAATGGATAATTGTAACTATTTGGCAAATAGAGCGTTACAATGTTCGTCTTGTTTTGCGCAAGCGTTTGGATGTGCGCGGTAAAGGGCGAAATGTTTCCATTTATGCGAAAGAGGAGGAGGAAATGATGAATGATGAGTGATGAGTGATGAATGATGAATAATGAATGATGAATAATGAATGATGAATAATGAATAATAGGGACGTCACTCTCCAAATAATATTCCAAAAAGGGCTGAAAGCCCGACCTATGCTAGCCTAGGGAGAGCGCTAGCGAGCCCTAGGGGGATGATGAATGACGGATGATAAAATGACATATATTATATATATAAGGAGAGACAAAAAAGATAAAGAAAAAAAAGTAACATTTAGAGTATTTTCAAAGTATATAGTAAAAAGAGAAAATAAAAATAAGTAATAATATAAAAAGTAAAAACAATGAAGAAAATTTTAACCTTTCTGATGATGTTCGTGACGACAGCGGGCATCTTGTCGGCGCAAGTACAAGTACCACAATTGCCGAGCAATGAGCCGAATGGTAGTCAAGACCACTCGGATGCTCCTGATTATGAAGAATCGGATGGACCAACCTTGAACTATCAGTTTGTTGTGCGTGATGAGAGCAACAACTTGGTGGTTGACCAAGACGTAAACGTGGAGGTAAGAATTGAATCAACAGGTGCAACTGCTGATGATGTTTA
This sequence comes from uncultured Bacteroidales bacterium, assembly GCA_900317715.1. Lineage (GTDB taxonomy): Bacteria > Bacteroidota > Bacteroidia > Bacteroidales > WCHB1-69 > F23-D06. Next base: position 5,661 of record ONHS01000106.1, read on the forward strand.
TCCTTATTTTGAGAACTTCGAGGCTCTTCACACTAACCACAACGGTATGCTTTCTCTCACTCTCGGAGGAGAGGGAAGAGATGGTAGCCTCACGGCTGTGAATTGGGCAACTGCCAGAGTTTACATTACCGTTACGGAAACGAATGGCAATCGTCTGATTATGCAATTTGAGGAACCTGTTTATGCCGTTCCTTACGCTCTTCAGTCCAGCTTCCTGCTCACCACCCCACAAATCGTTGCTTATGTGGCGGAGTGGAGCGGCCATGGTGAAGAAGATGTAGATGCTATCGTTGCTGCTTTGAGAGGCAACGAGCCTTTCCTTAACACGCTCCGCGATACTGTGGTGGAGTATGTTAAGAATCATATCGAAATCTCCAAAAGAGTCATTCGATACTATATGCATAAGGTCTCCGGCGATGATGTGCGCGAGCTTTACGACCATGTGATGGCTCTTGACGAGAATGTGAAAAAAGAGATTGTGAACTGTGCGAAGGATTACCTCAAAAGACACCGCGCCCTGGCTCTGGATTTGGCAAAATACTATCTTAGAACCACGAATGCCGCTGAAATCGACGCTCTTTATGCTAAGTTGGTCGCCAACGAACCGATTTACCAATTCGCATCAGCTAAAGTGGATGCCGTGTTGGACGATTATTTGAGAACCATCGGTCTTGACCCTCAATGTCTTGCTACCTATCATTTCGACAACATCTGCGACCTGCAAGCCGCTGCTGCCAATATGAGCAATGACCCGAGTGACACTTGCCCGAGAATCACCAGCTTCACCAATACCTCTAATGACGGTCTGGTGGCGTTGGCTCTCAACGGTGGTATCATCATGACGGCATACGTGAAGAACTATAGTG
>ONHS01000111.1 GCA_900317715.1 uncultured Bacteroidales bacterium
TACCACCGTGTAGTTGGACGGCATTCTTGACGATGGCGAGGCCGAGACCTGTGCCTCCGAGTTTGCGGCTCCGGCCCTTGTCGACACGGTAGAACCGCTCGAAGATACGCGACAGATGCTCCTGCGCTATTCCAACGCCATTGTCGGAGAAGGTGAACTGCCAATGGGTGTCGGCGTCGGAATGTGTAAGGGTTATCGTGGTGCCGTCGCCCGCGTAGGATATGGCGTTGTCGGTGAGGTTGCGGAAGATGCTATGGACGAGCGACGCGTCGGCGCGAGCCATAAGCGTGGCGGGCAATTGGTTGTCGAAATGCATCCGATGTTCTTCCAGCTGCAATGCAGAAGCGTCGAGAACCTGCTCCACTATCTGTGAAATGTTGACCTCTTCGAACTTGTATGTCATCGGTGCCGCGTCGATTTTGTTCAGGGTGGCCATATCCTGCAAGATGGAGGCCAGCCGCTGTGCCTGTCCGAAGCATTGCACAAGGAACTGCTGCCGCATTTCGTCGGAGATGTCGGGGTGCGTCAAGACCGTTTCCAGATAGCCCTGAATGCTTGCCACGGGAGTCTTCAACTCGTGGGCAGCGTTTTGCGTCAGTTCGTGTTTCAGCTGGTTCTGCTCTTCTTTGGTGGCCTGCAGCTTCTTGTATATTTTGACGATTCGTTCGGCTATTTCGCCAAGTTCATCGTTCGAGAAGGTGGCCAGCTCTTCGATTTCAAGGCTTTCGCCCAGGGCGATTCGCTCGGCGAAGGTACGCAGCTTGTCGATGCTGTTGCCTATTTTTCTTGTAAAACGGGACAGTACAAACATCAAGACAATGAAAATACCCAAGGTGAGCCACAGGTATTTCTTTTCCGCTTGCAGGGAATCCTTCAGGTCGTGAGTGTAGGGCAATGCGGAGCGGACGTAGAGGCCGAGTTGCGGCAGATAGGTGGCGGAATAGAAGTAATCCTGGCCCATTGTGGCGCTGGTTCGTTCTATGTCCGTCCCCTGCCCTTTGGCTAAAGCCTCGCGTATTTCCTTCCGGTGAAGGTGATTGTCCATCGTGCTGTAGTCCTCAATACGGTTGTCGTACAGCACCCGGCCGAGGCTGTCGATGATGGTCACGCGCAGATTTTCCATCTCGTGCCGAAAAACATAACTCTCGACAAGGCTGTCTGTGATGCTGTCGCCGCTGCTGAGGGATTCACTTATACGCAAGTTGCAGTCCTGAAGTTGGATGTTCAGGCACTCTATCTTGAACTCTTTCTCCCGATAGTGCTGAAAAGCCATAAAGGAGAAAGCGAACAGACCGAATATCACCGTTATGCTGACCGACAGCTTCTTCCCGATAGACATATCGCCTCAGTCCTTGAAATAATAACCGTAGCCCATCTTTGTCCCGATACACGAAGAATAGGGCTCAATCTTTTTCCGTATCCTCAGGATGTTCACGTCGACCGTCCGGTCCATCACCGTGGCATCGTTGGGCCAGATGCGGTCAATCAACTCTTGCCGGGAGAGCACACGTCCACGAACCGACAGCAGCAGGGCCAGCAGTTCGAACTCGGTCCTTGTGAATGGGACTTCCACTCCGTCGACGTGTACCTTCTTTTGGCTGGTGTTTAGCACAATGCCCTCATATTGCAGGGTGTCCTTCGACGGTTTTTCTTTGCGGTCCGACCTGGTTAAAACAACCTTGACCCTGGCCAATAGTTCCAGTATCCTGAACGGTTTTGAGATATAATCGTCGGCACCAAGTCCGAAACCGTGCAAGATGTCTTGCTCCGAATCTTTTGCCGTCAGGAAGATAATAGGGATGTCTGATGTTTTCTCGTTGTTTTTCAACGCACTTGCCAGTTCGAAGCCCGACATTCCGTCCATCATCACATCGAGTAGCAAGAGGTTGAAATTGGGAATATTGTTTTGCAGGGCTTCTTCCGCGGATGTCGCCACCGCAACGGAATAGCCTTCTTTCTCAAGATTATATTGCAGTATCTGACAAATGTCGATTTCGTCGTCAACAACAAGAATGTTGTATGTGCGGTTTTTTATCATGCTGTAAATTATTAGAAATAAAACGGAATGAACTGTTTTTTATTGTGTTGTGTTTGGTTAAAAATGCTTATTCTCTGCGAGCATCTTGCGTGCGGCTTTCAGTTGGTGGCGCATGATGTTGAGGAGTTCCTGGCTTTCCTGAAGGATGTTCAGGTAGATGAGCGATGTTTTGTAGTCGGCTGTGCCCGTCCGCCTCTGCATACGGTCGATGTGTGTTTTGCGCAGGGCAGAGAGCTCTTTTTTGCAGAGTTCGGCCTCCTCGAGCACTCTTTTTTCGTGGTCGAAACAGCAAGTGGTGAGCATCTCGCAAGTCTCGTCCATCAGATTGCCGATGCGGTTGCGGATGGGGCGGAACTCTTCCATAAAGGCCGCCGGTACGGGGTTGAAATTGTTGTCGATATGCTCCTTTATCGGCTCGAGCAGCCGCTTCAGGCAGTAGATGAACTGCTGGTTGCTGTTGGCGCCAAGATGGAACCAGGTGTTGTGTTCCAGTGCGATGTCCTCGGGAATGCGGTGCAAGGCGACAAACTCGCGGTGGCGCACCCTTTTCAGCTCCTCCTGTTTGTCTTTCAGCAGCAGTTGCGTGGCGCGCAACCCTTTAAGGTTCTCAGACATCAGACCGTCGAGGATGCGGTTGTATTGTTCGGAGGTGAAACGGCAGGTGTCGCTCTGCGTGTGGCTGATATGTTTTCGCAGCAGGTCCCACACAATCTCTGCGTCGTGGCTGTGCATAATGGAAGCGAGAAGTGCGTCCTTGTCCTCCAGTTTTTTCTTGCGGTAGGTGATGTTGCCCTTCACCACGAAGAATGCCGCCAAAATCATCAAGGCAAACATAGCGATGAAGCCGCCAAAATAGAACAGCAGGCAGACCAGGGCGCACGAGACGAAGGCAATGCCGGCCGTGAGGAACCAACCGCCGATGACGCTGAGGACTCCCGTGACGCGGAACACAGCGCTGTCGCGTCCCCAAGCGCCGTCGGCAAGACTTGTTCCCATAGCCACCATAAAGGTTACGTAGGTGGTGGAGAGTGGCAGTTTGTAGTTGGTGCCGATGACTATCAATACCGATGCCAGCACCAGGTTGACCGATGCCCGCACCATATCGAACGATGCGCCGCCCAGTATTTCGGCATTCTCGGTGTCGAAACGCTGCCGTATGGCCCGGCGAAGCCAACGTGGAGTGATGCTCGAAACGGCCGTCTTGGCCGCTTGCGCCGAACGCACTATGGTACGCGCTGCCTGGCTGGAGCCGAACATCTCGTCGCTCTCGTCCTGTCGGCCCAGGCCCACCTCGGTCTTCACCACATTCTGGGCCTTCTTCGAGGTGGCCAATGCCACAATCATTATCACCCCGGCGACGGCCAGATAGCCAAACGGCGATTTCTCGGATTCCATCAGGGCGTTCATCATAAATGTGTCGGGGTCGGTGGCTCCGTGCTGCATCCAGTCTTGGAATGAGGACAAACCGGCGAGAGGCACACCGACAAAGTTCACCAGGTCGTTGCTTGCAAAAGCCATCGCCAAAGCAAAAGTCCCGAAAAGGACGACGAGACGGAAGATGTTCACCCTCACAATGACAAGGCAAAGTGAAATAAATGTCGTCACACAAAATATGCAGAACAAAAGCATCCCAGTGTTTTGGGCAATCCACGCCTTGGTTTCGTCTCCGATAAGGGGAGTGCCGGCAAGCCCCTTAATGAAGATGAAATAGGAAAGTATTGTAAATGCGATACCTCCAAAGAAAGCCTCGGCGTAAGGATGCCGATGGGGGCGGAAGGTGAAGATGAGACGGGAAATCCACTGAACCACGGCACCCGTAACAAAGGCGAGGGCGACGCTAACGAAAATGGCGATGATGACGGACAACGCCTTGCTGGAATTGAGAAGATCGGACATTTCCAGACTGCCGTCGGTTGACATCTTAAGGAGTGCCAAAACGAATGTGCCGCCCAAAAGCTCGAACACCAACGACACGGTGGTGGATGTAGGCATTCCACGTGAGTTGAACACATCAAGGACAATCACATCCGTTACCATTACGGCTAGGAAGAGCATCATCACCTCGCTGAAAGAGTAGTAGGCCGGTTGCATGATGCCGTGCCGCGCCACATCCATCATCCCCGCCGACAGCATAGCTCCGGCAACGATTCCAACCGAGGCAACAATGATCACGGTGCGGAACCGCGCCACCTTGGCCCCGATGGCCGAATTCATAAAATTGACGGCGTCGTTGCTGACCCCGACAAACAAATCCACCACTGCCAGCACCAGCAGAAATACAATAATAATCAGATAACAAGTTGTTTCCATTTTCCTTAATGTTTATTTTTCATCCACAAAAATAGCGGGCTCATATTACAAAGCTGTTAAGATGAAATGAAAAGATTGTTACAAGTCAAATTTTCATAAAATCGTCATACCGTTGTAATATCGCCTGCCTATTTTTGCAGCGTGATTAAAACATACGATATTATGAACAAAATGATGATTTTATTGGCGTTAGCCACTTCAGTCAGTGGCGTGGCGCAGGAAAGAAACGCTGAAATCGGGGAGCCGAAAGGCAAAGCGATTGTGGAGGTGTTCGGAAATTTCCACACGGGTTTCGGCTCGGAGAACGACAATCGGGGCTTTGAACTGGACAGAAGCTACCTGGGTTATGAATACAAGCTCGGAAGCGGACTGTCGGTCAAGGGGGTGCTGGACATCGGCAAGTCGACTGATGTGAGTGATTACCAGCGCATTGCTTATATCAAGCACGCGATGGTGTCGTGGGAGAGCGGCCGCCTTGCGTTGAACGGCGGACTAATTTCGACCACGCAATTCAAGTTTCAGGAGAAGTTCTGGGGCTATCGCTACATCTGGAAGTCTTTCCAGGACGAGTACAAGTTCGGCAGCAGTGCCGATTTGGGTCTCTCGGCAGCCTATCGGTTTGCCGACTGGATTTCGGCCGACGCCATTGTGGTGAACGGCGAGGGTTATAAGAAGATTCAGGCAGGGGACGGTCTGAACTACGGCCTGGGCGTGACGCTCACTCCGGCCGAAGGTTTCCATATCCGCCTGTACGGAGGCTTGAACGAGAGCGGAGCGGAGGGGCGGAAGAACACGGCAAACCTGGCGGCTTTTGCTGGCTACCGCCACGAGCGGTTTGCCGTCGGGGCCGAATACAGCTATATGGCCAACACATCGGGCGTGGCGGATGCCGACCTGAGCGGCTACTCGTTGTACGCTATGGTAAACCTGCCCAAAGGCATATCCCTGTTTGTGCGGTTTGACGACCTGTATTCCCGTAGCGGCTGGAACGGCGCGAACGACGAATCGGCAGCCATCCTGGGCGCCCAATTCAAAATCGGCAAATATGTAAAGATTGCTCCCAATTTCAGGATGGCAATGCCAAAGGCCGACGGCGCAAAGAGCCAATACTGGGCATACGTGAATTGTTACTTTGGTATCTGACAAACATTTTAAATAATTAGTATCATTATGAAACAGATTTTTTCGTCAATTATGACATTAGCAGTTGCCATAGCAATGGCATCGTGTGGCGGCAACGCCAAAAATGGTGTTCGTGAGGCCCAGGAACTTTCGGGAGCAGGAGCAACATTCCCTCTTCCTTTTTACAACGTGGTTTTTGAGAACTTTGCCCAGGTGAATGGTGATATAGTTGCGTACGGTGGTTGCGCGACAAGGTTGTGGATTTTGCCGGCAGCGATGCTTTCCTCACCGACAAGGAGATGGCGGAAATGGAGCCTGTGGTTCACGTCCCGACTTGTATGGGTGCCGTCGTTGTGGCCTATAATTTGGACGGCGTAAAGGAGCTGAAACTTACAGGCGAGGTGGTGGCAGACATCTTTGCCGGCAAGATTAGGATGTGGAACGACGAGCGTCTGACCGCTCTCAATCCTGGTGTGGCGCTCCCTGCCGAGGCCATCATTCCCGTATTCCGTTCCGATGGTTCAGGCACGACATTCATCTTCACCGACTATCTTGCAAAAGTCAGTCCTATGTGGAAAGAGAAGTTCGGTGCCGGCAAGTCGGTAAATTTTCCTTCGGGACAGGCCGCTAAGGGTAATCCCGGTGTTGCAGGCGTCATCTCACAAACCAAAAACTCTATCGGTTATGTAGGTTCAGAGTACGCATTTGCACAGAAGATTCCCTATGCCATCATTCAGAACGCGAGAGGTGAATTTGTGTTGCCGACGGCTGAATCTATTTCAGCAGCCGCGGCAGGCACAATTCCAGCCGACACCCGTACGTCAATCACCAATGCGGATGCCGCCGGTGCCTATCCTATCTCGGCATTCACCTGGATAATTATATACAAGGAGCAGAACTACTCCGGCCGTAGCAAGGAGCAGGCCGAAGCCACACTCGATCTGTTGCAGTATATTCTCTCTGACGAGGTACAGAACATCACCTCGGAAGTACACTACGCCCCGCTGCCAGCGAAGGCAAAAGAATTGAGTATGGAAAACCTGAAGGCCGTAACATACGACGGAGTTGCGATACTGCAGTAAAGTTTTGGATTGGTCTATGAATGATAAACTTTACAGAATAATATTGTTTGTAGCAGCATTGATTGTGCCGATAGTGTGCGGGGGCGTTGTTTACGCCCTCGTCACTGACGCATACGATGCTTTTGAACATTTCGGATTTCTGAACTTCCTTACCTCTTCGCAGTGGAGCTACACCGCAGGCAATGAACAGTACGGAGCGTTGCCATTCATTACAGGCACACTGATGACTGCCTTGCTGGCGCTCGTCTTTTGCATTCCCTTTTCACTGCCCGTTGCACTTTTCGTGGGCGAATATTTCAGGGGGACAAAGGTTGCATCGGTGTTAAGTACCGTAACCGACTTGTTGGCGGGTATTCCGTCAATTATATATGGCCTGTGGGGCTTCTTCACGCTACGGCCCATCCTTATGGCACTTGATATCTCGCCACAAGGCTCGGGCGTACTGACCGCATCACTTGTTTTGGCCATAATGATTATTCCCTACGTGGCATCGCTTAGTGCCGAATTTATCAAGATGGTGCCAAACGACTTGAAAGAAGGAGCATACAGCCTGGGGGCGACCCGCGCCGAGGTGATAAGAAAAATCATTTTCCCCGTAGCCGGTTCGGGCATATTCTCTTCGTATGTATTGGCTATAGGCCGGGCGTTGGGTGAGACAATGACCGTTACAATGCTTATTGGAAATACCAACAATATTCCCGATTCTATACAATCGACGGGAAATTCCATGGCTTCAATCATTGCCAATCAGTTTGGCGAGGCAGACGATTTGCGCCTGTCGTCTTTGATTGCCATAGGATTGGTATTGTTTCTGATTACCGCCCTTATCAATATGATAGGTAAGATGATGATTAAACGCGCAAGGATAGTTTGATTATGGATAGATCGAAAATAAAACGCCGTTTGGCAAAAGACAAGTTGATGCTTTGGGGCATTTGCCTGTTGGCAGCACTTACTGCCGTTCCGTTGCTTGCCATTTTGGGAGAAGTATTGCTGCGTGGCTACCATCAACTCTCTTGGGCGTTCTTTACAGAGCCGACGCCAACAGCGTACAAGGCAATGAAGGCTATCGAAGCGGGCGAACCCATACCCGGAGGCATCGCAAATGGTATAGTCGGAACAATGATTATGCTTGGCATGGCTGTAATTGTTGCCGTTCCGTTGGGCATTCTTTGTGGAGCATTTTTGGCAGAGAACAGCAAGAACAGATTTGCTCAATTTGTTAGTTATCTGACTGACCTTCTGCAAGGTACGCCATCGGTAATTATCGGTATCATCACCTATATATGGGTGGTTGTTCCGATGAAAGGCTATTCGGCAATCGCAGGCAGCGTGGCACTCTGCATCATGATGGTTCCGCTTATCGTTCGTTCAACAGAAGAGACCCTGAAGATTCTTCCAGCATCACTCAAGGAGGCGGGATTGGCTCTCGGAGGCAACAAGGCACGAGTGATGATGCGAGTGCAGCTGCCTGCTGCGTTCGGTGGTATCTTCACAGGCATACTACTTGCCGTTTCGCGAGTAATTGGAGAGACTGCACCGCTAATGTTCACAGCTCTTGGTTGTTCGCTTATCCGCTTCTCTGTTGATAAGCCCATCTCGGCAGTACCTCTGCTTATTTGGGAATTTTTCAACGATCCTAACTTGCAAGAGTTGATTTGGGGTGCATCGCTCTTCCTCTTGCTATTTGTACTTGCATTAAATCTTACCGCTAAATATCTTGCAAAGAGATGGAATCAGTAACACCCATACTTGAATTTAAGAAGACTTGCGTATCATATACCAAGCAAACAATGGCTGTGAAGTATGTATCGGCAGCCATCGAACGAAATACCATCACTGCTATTATGGGACCTTCCGGATGTGGAAAGTCCACCCTCCTACGTGCTGTGAACCTTATGCACAGTCTCTATCAGAACATCCGTGTTGACGGCGAGATTTTGCTGAATGGCGAAAATATTCTTTCGATGGAACCAATCGATGTGCGCCGTCGTGTGGGTATGGTCTTTCAGCGTCCCGCACCGTTCCCTACAATGAGTATCTACGATAATGTCTTGTCGGGATTTTCCTTGAATGGTATTAAACTTTCAAAGGCAGAAAAAGACACAACAGTTGAACGCTGTTTAAAAAGCGTAGCCCTCTGGGATGAAGTGAAGGACGTACTGAACAAGAAGGGTACATTCCTTTCTGGCGGTCAGCAGCAACGCTTATGCATTGCCCGTGCTTTGGCAATGAAGCCCGATGTGCTATTGATGGACGAACCCACATCGGCTCTTGACCCTATCGCAACGAAACATATCGAGGAACTTTTGCTCGATCTTCAAAAGGAGGTTACCATCTTGATAGTAACCCACAATATGGGGCAGGCAAAGCGCATATCGTCGAAATCGATGTTTATGTATTTGGGGGAACTTGTCGAGTACGGAGATACTGAAACAATGTTTACAAACCCTATTGACGAACGAACAAAGGCTTATCTGACGGGAAAGATGGGCTAAGGAAGTCTTTTAAGTTCGGCAGATTTGAATTCTCTGTTCGCCATGGTAAACCTGCCCAAATGCATATCTTTGTTTGTGCGATTCGATGACTTGTATTCCCGAAACAGCAAGAATAGTGCGAAAGATGAATCAGCTGCAATCCTTGGTGCCCAATTCAAAATTGGCAAATATGTAAAGATTGCTCCCAATTTCAGAGTGGCTATGCCGAAAGCCAATGAGATAGAAAACATTTATGCTGCATATTTGAACTGCCAATTTGAATTATGATATTTAGTGTGGAAACATCTCGTTTTAATGTGAAAAGGGTGCTTTCTGATACAAAAATGCTCTTTTTCTTTGCCCTATCTTCCTTTCCTTGAAATTGCTAAAGTAATAACGAGAAAAGGCTTAATACATTATGTAAATCATTGGCTTGAAGAATAGTTAACATCTCTTTCTGCAATAAGTGTATTCATATCAAGAATATTCTCCTCAATTTTCGTAGCGTGTTGATGGCTCGACCTGTCCGACTCCGAACTTTTCTTAACGATAGACCGTCACTCAAAAGCTGGATGTCTTTTGCATATTCCATAAGATAATCAACTTTCATTTTTGTGTATCCCATATCGTCCTCCTTTATATTATGCTACATCTACGGTTTCTTCATAACGTGCAATCAACCTGCTGACCGATGTTGCCTGCCAGGTCTTATTGTTAGTGGTCACGAATCCGTTCCTGTTGAGATAGTCCGCCTTTTCTCGAAGTG
>ONHS01000104.1 GCA_900317715.1 uncultured Bacteroidales bacterium
CAACGTCGTGACGGATACCGCCTGCGAGGCCTACACCTGGAACGGTGAAACCTACACCGAGAGTGGCACCTACCTCTACGACTACAACAACGCCAACGGTTGCGCTAGCGTCGATACCCTGAAGATCACCATCAACAAGCCGCAGCACGAAAGCGATTTCGTCACCGCCTACGACTCCTACATCTGGAACGGCCACACCTATCAAGAATCAGGTGTCTATACCTACACACATCCGGATGACAACGGTTGCACTCAGGTAGATACGCTGCACCTCACCCTCTACTATTCCTCCTCCACCGACATCTACGATACCGCTTGCGCGGTCTTCACCTGGAACGACGAGACCTTCACCACATCCGGAGACTATGAACGAACCTTCCTCGACATCCATGGCGCGGACAGTGTGGTGACGCTCCACCTGACCATCAATCCGGCGAAGACAACTGCCTTGACTGCCGAGATTTGTCTCGGAAATTCCTACAATGAGAACGGTTTCGACATCACACCGACGGCTGCAGGCACAACCACCTACACCCATACCTTGTCAACCGTACACGGCTGCGACAGTATCGTGACGCTGACCGTGACCACACATCCTACCCCCACCGTGATAGTCAATTCCGTGACAAACATCTTCCCGAACACAGAGGTTGTTGAATTGACCGCAACGGTAACCTCAACCACATCCGCAGACTACACCTACGAATGGAGCGGCGACCTGACAGCAACTCCAGCCTCCACTACCACTTCAGAACACTCTTCCAAGACCTTGGTAAATGTTCCGTCTGCACCTCAATCTTGCGGACAGACCTACTATGATACAGTCAAGTTGACGGATGGTAACGGCTGCGAAACCTCTGCTGTCTCCACTATCAGTGTGATGATGCCGGCCATCCCGACCATTACCACTGATCTGACCGACATGACGTTAGGATGCGATCCGACCTTCACTCCTCCGACCGCTGCCGATTTCACCGTGACGGACGAATGTAACAGTAGCGCGACGGCAACCGTAACGGCAAGTGCGGAGACCGTGGACGGGCATTCCCACTTCATCACGTGGACCGCGACCTACACCAACGTCTGCGGTCAGGAGGCTGAACCCAAGAGCGTGACCTACACTTGGAACGTAGCTCCCGAGATGTCCATCTCCTGTCCGCCTGACGTGCGCGACACGCTGGCGTACGGAGACTGCGCGATGAACATTTACCCTGACCAGATCGGAACGCCGAGAACCACGATTGAACCTGCCGACTGGCCGTTCAAAATCTCCAACGACATTCCCGAGGATCACCTCTTCTACGAAAACGACAGCGTCTTCACGTGGACCATCGAGGATCTGACCTGCGGCACGAAAGTGACCTGTGAGCAAAAGATCGTCGTCGTGTTCCCGCAATGTCCTGACGCGGTGGACTGCGAAGGCAACACCTACCATGGTGTGCGCATCGGCTGCGACTGCTGGACACAGACCAACCTCGTTTCCAACTTCTACGGGAACCCCTACGAATGCGTGCGTTCAAGAAGCATCCACGATCCCATCCCTTGTGTCTATGAATACCAATCCACGCAGCATCCCAACGTGGAAGAGAACGTGGAAATCTTCGGCAAGCTTTATTGCCCCGCAGCCGGCGTCGGTGACAGCGTCATCAACGAATACGGCCACATACGAGGCATCTGTCCGCAAGGTTGGTATCTCCCATCCCCTGAAAAGTACGAGGAGCTTTACGGATACGGCGTTTATGCTTTGAGATCGCCTCTTTACTGGTGTGATGGCAATGGCGGCAACAACAGCACCGATTTCAGCTGGTTGCCGGCAGGATATTACAACGGTGTCAGAGAACGTTTCGAGGGCATGATGTCCGAGAGCTACTTCCTTTCCACGGAGGTTGTCAATGGCGAGGTGAGAACCTATGTATTTGAACTGCGCCACAGCTGTGACGAAATACAGAAGAAGGAGACGCACGCCGGCCACGGATACAGCGTGAGATGCGTGAAAGAGCGGAATTAATGGCTATCACAAATTAAAAATGAGTCTATCACAAAAAAGTGTATCTTTGCCGAAAAATAATCAGAAATATAACTATCAATATATCAGTATGAAGAACACACCGATTCCCGCAGAAATTGTGGATAAGAAAGTCGCTGAAAGCGGCATCAGCAGCGTTGGCAAAGCCTCCATCCGTGAGGTGAAACGTCTGATCAACGAAATCGAGCAGGCTTCCGGCAAGGAGTTTGTGCGTATGGAGATGGGCATCCCCGGACTTCCGCCGTGCTCCGTGGGCGTGGAGGCACAGATCGAAGCCCTGAAGAAGGGTGTCGCCGCCATCTACCCTGACATCGAGGGCATTCCCGCCCTGAAACAGGAAGCTGCACGCTTCGTCAAGAACTTCATCGACCTCGAAGTCGAACCCGAAAACTGCATCCCGACCGTCGGTTCCATGATGGGCGGCATGGCCGGTTTCATGACCTTCGTGCGCTGTCGCAAAGAACGCGACACCACCCTCTTTATCGACCCCGGCTTCCCCGTGCAGAAGCAGCAACACCGCGTCATGGGCCTCAAATACGAGACCTTCGACGTCTATAACTTCCGCGGTCCGAAGCTTCGCGCCAAACTGGAAAGCTACCTCGAAAAGGGGAACATCCACACCATCATGTACTCCAACCCCAACAATCCTTCCTGGATCTGTTTCACGGAGGAGGAACTGCAAATCATCGGCGACATGGCCAACAAGTACGACGTGTTCGTGTTCGAAGACCTCGCCTATTTCGGCATGGACTTCCGCCAGAACATCTCCGCGCCGGGCATCCCGCCCTACCAGCCGAGCGTCGGCAAATACACCGACAACTACGCCCTGCTGATCTCCGGTTCGAAAGCCTTCAGCTACGCCGGTGAGCGTATCGCCCTGATGATCATGTCCAAAAAGCTCTACAACAGAGAATTCGACGATCTGGAACCCTACTTCCGCATGAAGAAGCTGGGTCGCGCCATCATCTACGGCACGGTCTATGCCATCAGCTCCGGCGTCGCCCATTCGGCACAATACGCCCTCGCCGCCATCCTCAAGGGCTGCAACGACGGCACCTACAACTACATCGAAGACGTGAAGGAATACGGCGAAAAAGCCGCCATCATGAAGAAGATGTTCTTAGACAACGGCTTCGAAATCGTCTATGACAAGGACGGCGACAAACCGCTGGCCGACGGTTTCTACTTCACCGTGGCCTATCCCGGCATGAGCAGCGAAGAGCTCCTGCACGAATTCCTCTACTACGGTGTCAGCGCCATCTCATTGAGCACCTGCGGCAGCGACCGCAGCGAAGGCCTCCGCGCCTGCGTCTCCCTGACCCCGCGCAGACAGTTCCCGATCTTGGAGGAGAGATTGAAACTGTTTAAGGAAAACCACTGATTTAATTCATAATTCATAATTCATAATGCATAATTACGGGGGACTCGGAAGGGTTCCCCGTTTTTTAATTATGAATGATGAATGATGAATATAGAAATCTTCCGATAATTCGCCGCCCTTGAGCTTGCACGCGCCGAAATAACCAACACAAAACATTGATTTTCATACCTTTACAACAAAACAAAATAAATTTATTGGCATTTACAAATTTTTGTATTTTTACACGCCCTATTTTCATGTTTTGTTAACGGACTTCGCAAAGTTTGTAAATAATGGGGCGGGAAACAGACGAAACAGGAAGTCCATTCATTAAAAATCCAATAGTATGAAAAAATCATTATTTCTTTTCGCGGCCATCTGCTGCATGGCACTGACTTACGCGCAAGCGCCCATCGCCATGCTCCAACATGGGACGAACTTGACCCCTTTCTATGGCAATGACGCGCTGATCAACGCCTACAATGCCGCCCAGGACGAGGATATCATCACCCTTTCACCCGGTGTCTTCAACGCCTGTGACATCCACAAAGCCATCACAGTGCGCGGCGCTGGCATGATGACCGACACCGCCACCGGGGTCACCCGCACGCTCATCAATGGCGATTTCGTAATTGAGATTTTTGATTCCACAAAATCTGTTGCTTTTGAAGGACTCTACCTCAACGGCGTACATCCCGACACCGTATGGAATCTTCAATTCACCAAGTGCTTCATCGCTAGTCTCGACAACGTCCCCTACTATAATGCAAGCATTAACAACTGCAACATTGTACACTGCATTATACCGGCATTTAATGCATCTAAATTCCAAAACGCCCATTTTTACAACAGTGTGGTCTGCGATCCGAGTTATTATACTACTTTTACAGGAGGGGAATGTGTATTCGACCACTGTATCATTAAATTCAACTGCAATAATTATTGGGGATCATCTGCCATCAACCAGATCTATTCCACTAATAGTATTTTAGTGCCTAGGGACACCTCGTCTTCAATCGCCACGGATCCAGAAAACACCTGCACACATCACGAATATGGCATTGGCATCACACACCATGCTAACAATTTCTTCCATCCCGCAGGATCGGCGGAGGCAAATCATCTGTACAACTTCAGCAATTTCAACCAAGTGTTTGTCGGCTTCGATTTCGATGTCACTATTTACGCCGACTATCACTTGCTTCCTGGCGTGGCCACCACCTATCTCGGCAGCGACGGCACGCAAATCGGCATCTATGGTGGTTCCATGCCGTTTGATCCGAAAATCCTGAACCCGAGCATCGGCCATATCACCGTCGGCGGTCAGACCAACGATCAGGGTCAACTCCCCGTCACCATCGAAGTTGTAAACGAATAATCTCCTGCCGTTATGAAACGATTATTTATCCTTATCGTTGCATGGTTGGCCGTGGGGACGCTGTCGGCGCAGAACCTGACGCGGTGCAAGTACTGGTTTGACCAGAACTACAGCGCCGCTCAGGAGGTAACGCTCGGCAATAGCACCCTGCAGTTCCAAATTGACGCCACCACGCTCAGCAAGGGAGTGCACTGCTTGAACCTGCACATCCAAGACGCGGCCGGCGTATGGTCGTCACCCCGTTCGTTCCTCTTCCTGCACGTTCCTTCCATTGCATCAGCCCCTGCCATCTACAAATACTGGTTCGACGACAACACTGCGGATGCCCAAAACGTCACACTCACCAACGGCACCCTGATGCTGAACGCTTCCTCGCTGCCCGTCGGCATGCATACGCTCACGCTCCAATGCATGGTCGGCACGGACATCCGCGTGGAGCAACACCTGTTCTATAAGATGCCAGTCCCTGCGCAGTGTACCTCCTTCACCTTCCACTACCGTATCGACGGCGGTGATTTCCAGACCGTTGACTTCAACTCGCAAGGAGGCGCTGTATCCATGAGCTTCGACATGCTTGAATTAGCGGATGGCACACACACCATCGACCACTACGTCACCAACTGTGCCAACACCCCGATGACGGTGATGCAGACCGACACGTTCGTGCGCACGCATATCACCCAATATTTCACCCTGACGGTGCTATCCGCCGATGAGACGATGGGTTATGCGACGGGCAGCGGCGTATGGCCAGACGACGATCCCGTGAGCATCGAAGCGGTGCCGCACCCCAACTACCACTTCACGAATTGGAACGACAATAGCACGGAGAACCCGCGCAACATCGTCCTTACCTCCGACACCACGTTCACGGCCTATTTCGCCTATAACGACGGTGTGGAGGACTATTCGATGGAGAACATCCTTGTCTATACCCGTCCCGGGACCATCATGGTGAGTGTCGAGATCCCGAAACCGATCTGGGTCTATGACATGCAAGGCCGTTTGGTCGCCCACCGTCCCGACGACGGCTCGACCACCTGTGCCATCCCCGTCAGCAGCGGCACCTACGTAGTGAAGCTCGGCGACGGCTACCTCAGGAAGGTGGCAGTGAGGGAGTAATTCATAATTCATAATTCATAATTCATAATTCATAATGCATAATGCATAATGCATAATTACGGGGGCTCGGAAGGGCTCCCGTTTTAGTTAGCAGTTAGCAGTTAGTAGTTAGTAGTTTACGGGGATTCGGAAAGGTGCAGCCTAAATACGTGCAGATACGCGCGATACGCGGAGATAAAAATACGCGAGATACGCGGAAAGAAAAGCGGCGGACGTGTCAGTTTCGTCCGCCGCTGTCATACGTTGTGTTACTGATTGCATCTGTAGAAGTCCATGCCTGCCTCTTCATTGAGCTTGTCTTGCATGGCCTTGCACTCTGCTTTGGTTGAAGTCTCATCTTCGTAAGCGGGTGGTGTGATGTGCGCGACATCCGTCTTGACGTAGCAATGGCAACCCGTTTTGTTGCATGAGGTGGACACAACTGCCAGCATGAAAACTGCGGACACTAAAACCAATACTTTTTTCATTTTATTCTCAAAGGACTTCTGGATGATATAATATAGATGATTGTGATCCTCTTCGCGGAAGTCCGTGTCACGAAGACATCGGCAACCACCTTCGTTAATGGGTTCAGTACATTAATTTTTTATATACATCACTTTTGTTGTTTATTTTTCGCCTGCAAAATTACCATTAATTTCCGAACATTTTTATCCTTCACAGCAGAAATATGTTCCCTCACAACCAAAAATATGACGTTTCAACAAAATGTAACAACCTTATAGGGGTGATTAGCACTTGACAATCAGCATCTTATGCACAAACATTCGTTTAATACACCAAAGAGGTATTTTGGGGTATTAAACGAATGTTGGGGTATTAACGGACGGAATAAAATGACTATCTTTGTCGCTGCAAAGTTCAACATTATGAAACAGCAAAAAACAATTGTCACCATTTTACTGAATATCCTGTTTTGCGCCGCACTGCTGTGGTTCTTCCCCCGAAATGCATTCCTTCGTCCACCTTTAGATAGTCAGGCCAAGGAATATATCTCAGGATTATTGCTATTGGCCACATTGTACGCCAACTATTATCTTTTCTATCCAAAATTGTATCGGAGCCA
>ONHS01000103.1 GCA_900317715.1 uncultured Bacteroidales bacterium
TTTGTACAAGCCCCTCCTTCGTTAGTGATAAATGGATCTGCAATTAATAAACTTCCTGTTTCTGCATCATAGATTCTGTTTCCCACATATATTTCAGGATAAGAATCATTGTTAAAATCTGTAAAAGCCACATTTCCTCTAATACAGGGCATGTCAACCGTCCAAAGAGGTGACGCACTCATTGCCGTTAAATCATAAGCCTCCATGGTCTGGTTAAGCATGACAGCCACAAAAATCACATGACCATTTGGTAGCTTAATAATGCCATAAGGCGACGCATCCACGGCTGATACTTGATCGGAAAGGGTTACCGTATGAATGACTTCATGGGTGAGTGTGTTGAATACCTGTACCTGATTAACTTCGTAGAAACTATTAGGCGCAAAACAGACAACCTCAGGAATCCCATCGCCAGTGACATCTCCAACCAAGGGGATGACAAGCGTTGAAACTTGATCCGAAGAGGACCAATCTACATCTATGCCCCAATCATGTCCAGTGGAAAGCATTGTACATTCAGCAGAATCCACATTGTCAGGAAGTGGCACTACTACTAAATGCATCGTTATCACACTATCGCATTCGTTTACAGTCTGTAAAGTCACACTTTGCGTACCAGCTGAAGTGAATGTCACATTGTTCCAAGTGTATGGTAGCTCGCTTTCGGCAATCGTCCTGGTTTCTGTGATATGATATTCTGGGTTCACCGTCACCACAAACGTATCCACCCGCGCACACCCGCCTACAGGCGTCACTGTCACCGTGTAACGTGCACCGTTTTGCGGGTTTGTGATAACGGTGTCTTGACTAGTGCTGCCATCCTTCCAAAGATAACTGCAACCTCCGTCCCTCACCGCCACCTGGTCGAGGAACACCCGGCGGTCGTAGGCTCCCGTGGGCGCGTCCGTCTCCACCGTGATGGTCGAGGCGTTCGTAGCACGGTCGAACATCAACTTGTAATCCCGATAGGCATCATCGCCTGGCCAATAATAGGTCGGCTCGGTGTCGAATATCTGGACCTGCTCCCCAGCGCTGTTCTTGTCCACCGTCACCTTCACCCGACTCTTTCTCAACGACTCATTGCCATTGGGGTCCTTGCCCCACCCTTTCGCTCGGATGTCCACCGTGAAAGGCTCGGACAGATTCAACGGAACCGAAGTGATGTAACCTGAAGCATCCCCTGTGCCCAACTTAACCTTGTCGCCCGCAGGAAACACCTTGGAATAACTTGGAAACATGCTGAGCAAAGCTTCGTATTGAGAACCGGGGGTGATTTCAAAACTTGAAGGACCGTTGTGCAAGTTTTCGTGATAAGAATGCCATTGGTCTCCGTAGGAATTGCTGACCTCGTTGAATCGTGAACAAGCACAGTTCGCCGTCAATTCAATGGGCTGCCCCTGACAGACACTAACAGGAAAAGAACAGCCCGCCTCTGGCGCATTCACTACAATGTTAAGTACCGTATCGTACCAACAACCTGTCTGGCCGTCGAACAACCGCAAAGTATCTGTAATAGTCGTAGGTCCAACAATCGGGGCAGTGAATACAATCGAGGTGTCGCCAGCCCCATAATGGCATACAAAACGCGGATCTGGCTGGCCACAGCTGTTTGGAATAATAACCGCCATGTTGTCAATCTGCCGACTGCTACCGCCGCTGCCTGAAGAGGTTTGCGCAATAAAAGTCGAATCAAATACAATTTCCCAATCAAAGAGATATCCATAGGAAGCATTATCACTATTGATAATTTCAATCGTCCAATAACCATGGAGAGGACATCCGATCAATCCTTCAAAAGAGTCATCAGGCTTGTAAATCGGAGAAATTGTAGTGTTTATTCCAGAAGCTATAATATGACCATTATCTATGTTATCTGGTTGGTAAACATACCCATTCGATCCATTATTTGTCCAACAGTAATTCCATGCTGAAGCACCAACATCATCAAACCAAGTTCCAGGATTGCAGCGATGCTCATCGTCAAGTTCATAATCCTGAACAAGATCCCAATCAACAGAACCGAATTCAATATATTGAGCAGGGTTGTTAACCTCACTAGACCATTCCGTATTCGCTTCCTCAACACAAACAGCTGCTTCTCCATGGTTAGGACTCACCTCGCCCATGTTGAGAATGTTGACAGTTTTTCCATTGTTACTTCCATCATGACATTTGAGTCTGATATTAAGATAATCTGCCGTAACATGTTGGATGTGCAACCTGATATATTGAATATCCGAAGCCGCAGAAATTGTGTCATTAGAGGAGAACCCACTAATATATATCGAATTCGAGCTTATACATTCCCCATCACATAGAAAATCCGGATCATGGATAAACGTCGTGTCTGTACTTGTAAAAGAGTTTTCAACATCGCTCCCCCCCCCCGGCGCAATCACAAAATCATTGCCCGCTCCATATCCGACACGGATGGTGTCTGTCCATCCCGCACACACTGGGTTGGGAAAGGGTAATTGCCACTGCAGGTAGATGGGATGCACATTTGCGCTATCAGTACAATCATGTTGGCTGTAACCTACTGCCCCCATCAACAAAAACATCAAAGTCAACATCACGGAAATGATGCGAGAATGATGGTGTTGGTTATTGTAAACCTTTGATAACTTGGTATTTATATATGCTGTTGATTCCAACTTTATTCCAAATACAATAGATAGCAAAAATACACTTTTTTGCACAATATTCCTCAACAATAATATTGCATATATAATAATTTTGTATAGCTTATTTTTTGTCTCCAACATGTTTATTTTGTTTTAAGTTTATCAAAATGTTTTCACGGCAAAAATAGGATTTTTTTAATACAAAATGGATATTCGTTGATTTTTTTGCAAAAAAAAGGACGCACCCTATGGTACGTCCTAATGATGAATTATGAATTGAATTGACTATCCGTTCATTCGTCTGTCGAGTTCCTGGGCAATGTAAGAAGCCACATCATCCGCATAAGTGTTGGCGCCGAAACCGGCATCGTAACCCAGCTCCTTGGCCAGCTCGTGCGTGATACGCGGACCACCGCACACCACAATCATCTTGTCGCGCAAGCCTTCAGCCTCCAACATCTCGATCAACTCCGTAAGGTTTTGGATGTGAACGTCTTTCTGGGTCACCGTCTGCGACACCAACAAAGCGTCGGCATGCAACTCCACAGCCTTGGCAATGAACTCTTCGTTCGGCACCTGGCTGCCCATGTTCAATGCGTCGAACATGTCGTAACGCTCAATGCCATAGTGACCTGCATAGCCCTTCATGTTCATGATGGCATCAATGCCCACCGTGTGCGCGTCCGTACCCGTACTGGCACCCACCACTACAATCTTCCTGCCGATGTGCTCGCGGATGAAGTCGTCCGTTTCCGGCATCGACCACACCGTGGATTCCACCTTCGGAACATGAATGGTCGTGTAATCGACCGTATGCGTGCAGGCTCCGTAACAATTCACGAAGGTGAAGCCCTCCGTAAGCTCTTTGAAATAAACAACTTGAGGGTTGTCAAAACCCATCTTTTTCATCAGTTGTTTGGCAGCCTCTACGGCTTCGTCACCACATGGAACCGGCAAGGTGAAACTCAACTGGGTCTTGCCGTCGTTCATGGTGTCACCGTAAGGCTTCACTTTGGTTAAATCTAAGGTCTGATCAAAGTCCTTTTGATCCATTGAATATAATCCACCACTCATAGTATTCGGGGTTTTAAATTGATTGTTTTTTTTACTGTTTCACAAATTGTTCCTTTATAGGGTTTTCCTCAAGGAAGTTAGCAATTAGCAGTTAGTAGTTAGCAGTTCATTTCCCACAGCCAACTACTAACTTCTAACTCCTAACTTCTAACTCCCACAAAATAGTCCTCCTTGTTCTCGAAAAGCACGTTAAAAGAGGTCATGCTGCCGTAGATGCGGGAAATGTATTGCTGGAGGTTGACTTTCTCCTCATCGGTGAGCGACGCGCTGCTGTTGATGTTCTGTTCGAGCACGCGCAGACGGTCGCGCATCATGACGATCTTGTGGAAGAAGGTCTCCACCGGCATCTCCTTGGGAGCCAAGTCCTTATTGGCGGGTTGCAGCGTCATCGTGCCGCCCTGCCATTTCTTGCCTAACTCCACCTTGTTCTCGATGCCGTTGTATTCAGTGAGAATCTGTTTGAGCACCTGCTTGAACTCGCGGACGTTGAGCTTCGGAGTGCCGTCTTCGACCTCGTTTGGCTCAATCACCTCCAACGCCACAGCTTCCTTGGAGAACTCCAACTCGCCGCCGCGCACGAAGATGATCTTGTACGTCAACATATTGTTCTGACTGATAATACCTTCGCCGTATTTCTCGTGGTTTATCCGTGTTCCGACTGAGAGATTGTCTATATCCATAATTAGTCTTCTTTTGTGGGACCCCACACTACGGCTTCGCCTTGTGTGGGGTTAATTGCACTTCGTGCGTTTTGCCTCTTCGAGGCTGCTCAAGGAATATTTTTCTTGAAATAACTGCTAACTGCTAACTACTAACTGCTAACT
Organism: uncultured Bacteroidales bacterium; assembly: GCA_900317715.1. Classification (GTDB taxonomy): domain Bacteria; phylum Bacteroidota; class Bacteroidia; order Bacteroidales; family WCHB1-69; genus F23-D06. Next base: position 4,523 of record ONHS01000103.1, read on the forward strand.
GTTACCAGCGTTCTTTCATCATCTTGATGAACGGGTTGAAGTAGTTCTCGCCCTTCGTGACCACACCAGCGAGACCCTTGCCGCCGTCCTTCGGACGTTTCACGTCGCCGAAGATACCCTTTTCCAATGCGGAGAAGAGACCTTCTTGGACGATCTGTTGCAACAGGTCGATGGCGTTGTTCAGGACAGTCTTCGCACGCTCACGGCAGATGCCGCCTTCGCGGAACTCCATCTCCTCTCCGATGCTGCGCATGTCGTTGAAGATGTAGCGGGCGTTCTCGATAGAGAGGTAACGGTCGCTCATGAACGGTGTATGGATGGCCTCGGTAGGCATACCCAACAGCTGGATACCCTGGTGCGTCCAAATACCGATGATGTTGAACAAGGCGTCCTGAATGTGGCCGCGGAAGATATTGCCGGTCATGAACTTTGTGGGCGGCATGTACTTGAGCGTGGCCTTCGGGAAAATCTCGCGGGTCATCTGCGCCTGCGCGAGTTCCAACAGGAAACCGTTCTCCAAGCCCGGATCCATCTCGAAAGCGTGACCCAAGCCCATCTGCTCCTCGGGCAGACCAGCCAATAATGCCAACTGCTCGTTGATCAAGTCGGAAGCGAGCACGGTGTGCGCAGCCTCCACAGCATCAGCAGTGGTAAGGTAGTTGTCCTCACCCGTGTTGATGATGACACCTGCATAACCGTTGATGATACGGGAGAAGTACTGGTCAATGAGGGTACGCTGCGGGTTGATGTCGCGGAACAAAATGCCGTACAAAGCGTCGTTCAACATCACGTCCAAGCGCTCCAATGCGCCCATAGCGGCGATTTCCGGCATACAAAGACCTGAGCAGTAGTTACACAAACGAATGTAACGGCCTTGCTCCTCGCCCACTTCGTCCAAAGCCTTACGCATGATGCGGAAGTTCTCCTGGGTGGCAAATGTGCCGCCGAAACCTTCCGTGGTAGCACCGTAAGGCACATAGTCCAAAAGGCTCTGACCTGTGGTACGGATCACGGCAATGACATCGGCACCCTGACGGGCACCTGCTTGCGCTTGCACCACGTCTTCGTAGATGTTACCCGTTGCCACGATGATGTAAAGGTACGGTTTCGGGCCTTCGCCGATGGTGTTGAGATATTCGTTACGTTTAGCCACATTACCCTTGATGCGGGTGAGGCACTGCTCAATGTAAGGTTGCACGGCCTTCTGGATGTCAGCCAGCGGATGCAACGGTAATGAGGTCACGTTGAGTTCGTTGGAGGCGATACGCTCAGCAATCTCCTGCGGGGTCGCACCCGTCTCCAAAATGGCGTTGCCCATGAAGTAAAGCACACCCTGACTGAGCACGCCGGCCTCCAAAAGCGCATCCACCACGCGGTTAGGCATCGGCACGCCATTCTCATCCACGCCGTCAATGCCAATCAAACGGCAAAGCGTACGCTCCACCGTCACTGTGGTGTATCCATCCACAAACTCCTGAACCTGATCCGCAATCTGCTTCGCCAACTGCTTCGCAGCAGCCACCTGTGTGAAATCCAGTCCGAGTTTTGATTTTTCTGTCATATTTTCCTTATTATATTAATGAATGTTCTTAACTTGAATTCAAACCTGCAAAAATACATTTTTTTTTAATGATTAATGGTTATAGGTTATAGGTTATTGAAATTGGACACGGAATGTCATGTTTGGTGTCAAAATGTCAGTGCTTAGGTATTGTATATCAGAATGTTGAATTTTGGCACAGTTGTTGCATTAAAAGGAGGCGTTCAATTATGAACTGTGTAATAATCAAACGAAGTAAAAAAATTAAAATCATACAAAAATGGGAAAAATAATAGGAATTGACTTAGGAACTACAAATTCATGCGTTGCGGTGATGGAAGGTAATGAGCCCGTCGTCATCCCCAACAGCGAAGGCAGAAGAACCACGCCGTCCATCGTGGCATTCGTGGGCGACAATGAAAGGAAGGTCGGCGACCCTGCAAAACGTCAGGCCATCACCAACCCCACCAAGACCATCTTCTCCATCAAGAGATTCATGGGCGAAACTTACGATCGCGTGACCAACGAGATCAGCCGCGTGCCCTACATTGTGGAACGCTCCTCCAACAACATGCCGAAAGTGAAAATCGACGACCGTTCTTACACGGCTCAGGAGATTTCCGCTATGATTCTGCAAAAGATGAAGAAAACAGCTGAGGATTACCTCGGTCAGGAAGTGACGGAAGCCGTCATCACGGTGCCCGCTTACTTCAGCGACTCCCAGCGTCAGGCCACCAAGGAAGCTGGCGAAATCGCAGGCTTGAATGTGAAACGTATCATTAACGAGCCTACCGCAGCCGCTCTGGCATACGGTCTGGACAAGAAGAAAGCCGACTCGAAAGTGGCCGTCTTCGACCTCGGCGGCGGTACTTTCGATATCTCCATCCTGGAACTCGGCGACGGTGTCTTCGAAGTGAAATCCACCAACGGCGATACGCACCTCGGCGGCGACGACTTCGACCACAAGATCATCGACTGGCTCGCCAACGAGTTCATGAAGGACTACAACGTTGACCTCCGTAAGGATGCCATGGCTCTGCAACGTCTGAAAGAGGCTGCTGAAAAAGCTAAAATCGAACTTTCCAGCTCCAACTCCACGGAAATCAACTTGCCGTACATCATGCCGATCGACGGTGTTCCTCAACACTTGGTGCGCACGCTCACCCGTGCTCAGTTCGAGCAACTCTGCGACGACTTGATCCGCAAAAGTTCGAGCAACTCTGCGACGACTTGATCCGCAAAACCATCGAACCGTGTAAGAAGGCTTTGGCCGACGCCGGTTACAAGACCTCCGATATTGACGAAGTGATCCTCGTGGGTGGCTCCACCCGTATCCCCGCCATCCAGAAAGTGGTGGAAGACTTCTTCGGCAAAGTGCCCTCCAAGGGTGTCAACCCTGACGAAGTGGTGGCCATCGGTGCCTGCATCCAAGGCGGCGTGTTGAGCGGCGACGTGAAAGACATCCTCTTGCTGGATGTGACCCCGCTGTCCCTCGGTCTGGAAACCCTCGGCGGTGTGATGACCAAGCTCATCGACGCTAACACCACCATCCCGACCAAAAAGTCACAGGTGTTCACCACCGCAGCCGACAACCAGACTTCTGTGGAGATCCACGTGCTGCAAGGCGAGCGTCCCATGGCGGCTCAGAACAAGAGCATCGGCCGTTTCCACTTGGACGGCATTCCGGCGGCCATGCGCGGCATCCCGCAAATCGAAGTCACCTTCGACATCGACTCCAACGGTATCCTCAACGTGACGGCTCACGACAAGGCTTCCGGCAAGGAGCAAAAGATCAGAATCGAGGCTTCCTCCGGTTTGAGCGACGACGAAATCAAGCGCATGAAGGCTGAAGCTGAGGCCAACGCCGACGCCGACAAGAAGGCCAAAGAGGAAATCGACAAGCTGAACAACGCTGACTCATTGGTGTTCAACACCGAGAAACAGCTCAAGGAGTTCGGCGACAAGATCCCCGCTGACGACAAGGCCAAGATCGAGGCTGCAGCTGCGAAACTGAAGACCGCTCACGACAACAAGGACTTCGCCACCATCGACAGCGCAACGGCCGAGTTGCAAAGCGCTTGGAACGAAGCTTCTCAGAAGATGTACGCTGCACAGGGCGGTGCTCAACAACCCGGTGCCGACTTCAACGGCGGCTTCAACCAACAAGCCGGTCCGCAAGGCCCGCAAGGCGGCGCCAACAACGGCGGCAACGACCAAGAGGTCCAAGACGTGGACTTTGAGGAGGTAAAGTAAAACCCTGATTTTTAGATAATTGAAACGGGTGCTGACAACAAATCAGCACCCGTTTTTTTGTGGGTGTTGGGAATATTCCCCGCCCCCTAAATGGCTGTATGCCAACAATTCCGCCACACACTATGCCCACTAATGGGAATGGAAACACCCTTTAGCCCATTGGTGATATTGCACCTTTCCTAACCCTAAGAATTTGTACCAAATTT
>ONHS01000102.1 GCA_900317715.1 uncultured Bacteroidales bacterium
CGTCAGGATATCCACGATAGGCAGAGCGGCTTTGGCTTTCACTTTGTATGAAATCAAGTCCCAGGGGTCGCCGTCGTACTTGGCTCCAGCTGCGATGGCTTTCGAGCAGTCGAGCACGGAACCGCCACCTACAGCCAGGATAACGTCGATGTTGTTCTCCTTACAGAGACGTACACCATCGAGCACGCTGGGGTTGTATTTCGGGTTGGGTTGAATGCCCGAGAGCTCTGTTATCTCGAAGTCTTTCAGCAACTCCTTCACACGGTCGTAGAGACCAATTTTTTTGATGCTGCCGCCACCGTATGTCAGCAACACACGCTTGCCGATAGCCGCCATTACTTCAGGCAGCTTTTCTATTACGTTTTCGCCAAACACCAGGCGAGTAGGGGTCATGTAATCAAAATTTTGCATAGTTCTTGTTCTTTATATTTAACTTTTTTCAATAATCATTGCATATTTCTGGCATCCAATAGCGCCATCATTTGTTTCTGTTCGTTTCAGTCCTAATATAATGTTCTCTCCTATTCTATATTCTTAATCAATTTTGCGGGATTCCCTCCCACAATGGTGTTCGGGGCCACGTCCTTGGTCACCACGGCGCCGGCGGCCACCACGGCGTTGTCGCCGACGGTCACGCCGGGCAGGATGGTGGCACCTGCCCCGATCCAGGCGTTCTTGCCGATGTGGACGGGCTTGCAGATGAGCAACTCGCGGTCGTGGAGGTCATGGTTGTTGCTGATGAGCTGCGCGTTGGCGGCGACCATTGCGTTGTCGTCGATGATGATGCCGCCGCGGGCCATCATCAGGCAGTTGTACATGATCCGCACGCCGCGGCCCAACTTCACGCGGTCGAAACAGATACCCGTCAGTCCGGGCATCACGAAGCCGCCGTCGGCAAACACGTCGTGGCCGAACAGTTCTCCGGCGAGCGCGTTGAACTCTTCGGTATAGGGCATGGCGTGGTTGAGCTTGAACAAGATTTGCGCCTGGTGCACGTACCCAGCCGACTCTTCAGGGGTAGTCAATCTCGGATCAACGATCTCTTCTTTCATAACTTTCTGTTTTTCTTTGTTTTATAACGAATCTATAATCACTGTCATTTTGACGAGGCAAAAATACAATGTTTCCTATTGTGAAAGTTTCACAAAAAGTATCAGTATTTTCACAATTTGCCGAAAAGTTTCCGTTTTTATTTTAAGTTTATAATCTCTCTCCAGTTCGTCAAAAAAAATGTTTTTTTTTATTTGTTAGTCGTCATAAAAAATGTATCTTTGCACTCGATATTCGTCATAAAAAATGTAACTAACTATAATGGAACGACTGATATACAGTGATTTATTGAAATGGGAGCATAATGCCAATAGAAAACCTCTTATTCTGAATGGAGCACGTCAAGTGGGGAAAACTTGGATATTGAAGGAGTTTGGACGGAGAGAATATGAAAAAACTGCCTGATTACCGCAGAGACTTCTCTAGGCATACCTCGCGCAGTGAGGCAGAACGTATCGCTATGGTGTGGGACGCAATACCTCAGCAACTGGCCAAAGAAAATAAGAAGTTTAAATATTCCGATGTAAAACAAGGTAGCCGTGCAAACGATTTCCTGACCTCAATACAATGGCTGATGGATGCAGGATTAATATACAAGATTACCCGCATCAACAAATCGGCCAGACCGTTACGTTTCTATGAAGAACCTTCGGTTTTCAAACTTTTTCTGAACGACGTTGGACTTCTCGGTGCGTTGATGGATGTATCTGCCAAAGACATACTGTTGGGTGACAAAGTATTTTCCGAATACAAAGGGGCATTATCGGAGCAATATGTGTTATCACAGCTTATAACATCAGAAGTGCCCATCCATTATTATTCCTCCAATGACTCGCAAGTGGAGGTGGATTTCATTGTCCAAACTGAAAGCCGGATTATACCCATAGAGGTGAAAGCAGAGAAAAACGTCCATTCCAAATCACTCCGCGTGTTCATTGAGAAAAATCCAGAATTGAAGGGAGTGCGATTGTCAATGCTTCCATTCGAACAGCAAGAATGGATGGATAACATACCTCTTTATTGTATTTCAAAGATGATGGAGGATTTTCAATGAAAACCAACTTCCTCTATTCCACAGATTTCCTCGCGATGAACGCGCCGGAGCTGAGCCACACCTGCATGCACCTGCTCTGCACGGCAGGGGAGGGGAGCTTTGTGTTCAACGGGAAGTGCTACCACATTGTGAAGAACGACCTTGTGGTGATGCCTGATCCCACTCGTGCCAAGAACCTTGCAGCCGCACCGGGAATGCAGGTGGAGTGGTTCGCCGCCGACTACAAGTTCCTGCAGAACCTGCTGCCCTCGAACAACTACGGCATCGGGGGCGCCATCTCCCTTAACCACGATCCCGTCATCAAGCTCACGGATGAGCAGGCAGCCATCCTCCTCGCCGACTTCCACCGCCTCCGAGACCGCATGAACGACCGCGATCTGCTGTTCTACCGCGAGTTGATGGGCAGCCTCTGCCTGACAATGATGTATGACATCTTCGAACCGCACGCGCAGCGCGACGCCACCGATCCCCACAGCGACCGCACGGCCTATATCGTCAAGCAGCTGATGGACTTGCTTTCCACGGGCATCAGCCGCACGGAGCGCGAGGTGAGTTACTATGCCGAGCGGCTGCATGTGTCGCCGAAGTATCTCTCCGCCACCGTCAAGCGCGTCACCGGCCACAGCGTCAGCAGCTTCATCGACCGCCACACAATGCCCATCCTGAAGAAATATCTCAACGACGAACGATTGTCGCTCACGCAGATAGCCGACCGGATGAACTTCACCTCGCTAAGCTACTTCAGTCGCTACTGCGCCAAACACCTCGGACAGTCGCCGAGCGAGTACAGGCGGAGTTTGCAGCCCAAGGGGTAAATTATAGGAGACGACTTTCAAAGGCTCAAGTCAAAATTTCCAATAGGGCAAAGAACGCCCGAAACCGTTTTGCTTGAGTGCGGATTCCCATCATTCCGCCAGCAAGCGCTGGATGTCCGCATCCATGTCTTCCGGCGACACCATCGGCTCGAAACGCAGGATGGTCTTGCCGTCTTTGGAGATCAGGAATTTGCCGAAATTCCACTTGATGGCGTTGCCTTTCTCGAATCCGGATCCGGTTTTCTGGTGAATCATGTCGAGCTGAGCGGCAAACGCCTCGTATCCTTCAGGATAGCCAGTGAACGGGGCTTTGGCTTTGAGATACGTGTAGAGCGGGCTCTCTTTCTTCCCGTTGACATCAATTTTGTCGAACAGCGGGAACGTGACGTTGTAGTTGACGGAGCAGAAGTCCAAAATCTCTTCATTCGTGCCGGGCTCCTGTTCGAGGAACTGGTTGCACGGGAACGCCAAGATGACGAAACCTTGGTCCTTGTACTTTTGGTAGAGGGCTTCCAAGCCTTCGTATTGTGGGGTGAGCCCGCACTTGCTTGCCACGTTGACAATCAGCAGCACTTTGCCTTTGTAGTCGGCCAGCGACACATCGTTGCCTTTGATGTCCTTGACGGTGAAGCCATAGATGTCCTTCGGCATTTTCTTGTCAACGCTTTTTTGCCCAAAGCAGTTGACACACAATGCTATGATAAAAATTGAGAGGAAATAGTTGAAATGTTTCATAATTTTTATTATTTGGATTGAGAAAATACATTCTTTTTCATATCTCCCACCGTCACCTTCGGGTGGTGGTACTGGTGTTCCTTGGGCGTGGGCTTGCGGTTGAGCTCGACGGCCTGCTTCGGGCAGAAGTGGACGCAGGCGAGGCACTGCGTGCAGTTATCGCCACAATGGGCTTTGTCGTCCGTGAGGGTGATGTTCCCTTGCGGGCACACGTCGGCGCAGATGCCGCAGCCCACGCAGAGGTCGGGGTTGACGGCAGGCGTGAGCATCGGCAGCGTGCGGCGTTGCATACCGGGACGGGCGCACAACGCACCGATGGGTCCCCACCACGCGTAGTGCAGACTATGCGTGCCGGCGGCAATCTCCTCGGTGATACGATCCAATCGCCCGGCATACTTCTCGAACTTCCAGACCTGCTTGTTGGGGTCGCGCCCGAAGCCGACGGCGCTGTTGTCGGGCACGCGGATTTTCTGACTGTACGCCAACGGCACCCCCTTGTCGGCCAGCAGTTTCTGAACCGTATGGATGGAGTCTCCGACCTGCGCGCCGCAAGGGATGACGATGAAGACGTACGCCTCCTTGGGCAGTTGCAGTCGTGGCAGCAACTCCGTCACCGCCCGCGGCGCGTTGAACCAGTAGCTGGGATAGACCAGCCCGATGCGCCGCTCCTGCGACAAATCCCGGTGCACCGCCTGACTGAGCGGCATCACCTTTTCGTTGAGTTTCTCCGCGATGTGGCGGCTGATGGCTAAGCTGTTGCCCGTGCCTGAGAAGTAGAGGATCATAGTATTTACATTATCAATTAATGTGCAAAAATACAAATATTTATTTGACAAAAAAGCTCTATGCCGAATTTTATGTATCTTTGCCAATCGAATTTATATGGCTCGGAAATATGAAAAAGATTGTCCTGCTTCTGACGATTGTGGTTTCGCTCGTGCAGCCAAGCTGGGCGCAGCAACGTGACCGCCGCGCAGACCTGAAGGTGGAATGCCGTTATCACGTCGATATCTCCTCTACTGGCCAGTTGTGGCTTGCCGACCGTTGCGGGCGCATCTGGACGGCCGACAGCATAGGTGCCACCTGGAGAACTGCATTGCGCCCTGCTGACGAAAATTTTTTTTCAGGTAAGACTTTTGAACGGGTGGCCGCCTTCGGTTCCCAAACGGCCGTGGCCGCCGGTTTCCTGCAACCCGGAGGTTTCGTGTATCGCACTGCGGATGGTGGACATCACTGGGACACCTTGTCGGTGGATCCGGATCTGGTATGGGTGCACGGCTTCTGCTATCATCCAGACGGCAAACTATGGATGGCTTCGGCCAGCGGGCGCAATTTTCAGAGCTTCTCCTATAGCGAGGATGAAGGCCGCACCTTTACCCGTCTGAACCCCACGTTTGTAAGTCTAAAGCTTGGTGATGATGGCATTGAGGAACTCTATATGGTCAACGCTACCAACGGTTTTGCCGGCACCTACGGCAACGGACTTTACTATACCGATGACAACTGGCGTACAGCACAGCGGATAGAGACTCCGTTAGACCAGAACCTTTTGGAGGAAAACAACTATCAAGACACTTGGATCAATCGCATCCGGCCTTGGAAACAGTGGCTTGTCGTCACGGAAAGTGAAACGATAGCATACACCGTATTTAACAATGAACCCCACTGGCAATCCCTGCCTTTGCCCGTAGCTTTATACGAAGTGGACAACACCTTGGACAAGCTGTGGGTGATCACTGAAAACGGACAGTTGGTCCTGATGGATGACATGGATCATTGGCAGGTGGTCAAAGACAGTTGTAAACGCGTATTCAGCATCTGCGGCACTGTTAACGGGCAGGTCTATCTCAGCACCCCCGACGGCGTAGTGCGCGTGGCCCCTGATGGCCGGGCGGACACCTGTGGATTCTTCACCACGGAGAGGACACTGCAGGAAGACTTTGATGCTCTTCTCGGGAAATATGCAGAATATGGAGCCAGTGCCGGGGAAATCCTCCCCACGATTATCCACGGGAACCGTTTGTGGCGCACTGATGGCAACAGTATCTACCTTCAAGACGCTGAGGGCTGGTACAGATTGGCAAAGCCATTGAATATCCGGAAAATGATGCCCGATTTCGATCGTGATGACCGTGTCGTCATTCTGCGCAATGACGAAAAAACATATAGTGTCGATACCTTTGGGCATGTCAAACCCTACATCTTCCAGCACCCGACAGCGGCTTTCGTGCAAAGCGGTTTGGAGAGCGTGACCATTAACACCTACAATGGAGGATGTTTCCACCATGAGGATCAGATGGTGAGCTACGCTCGAAAAGGAAATCTGTTGCGAGAGGAAGAAAACACGGTGGAGGAGGGTTCCCATACTGCCCGTTGTTTCGAGGCCGACAGTGTAGAGCAAGCGTTGCTGCATTTGGGCGAGTGCTACGCCCAGTTCCCATCGCCCGAGGACTTTGGCCTGCGAGAAGGGGAGGTGAACCTGGAAGAAGTCTTTAAACTGAATGGATGGTGCACCTCTTTTAGCGGTTATAGGGTCACTTTTGTCAACCGTGCCGGTGATACGCTGACGATGAAAGGCAGCAGTGATGCCGACTGCGGTAACTATTTCCCTTGGTTGCTGCCTATGACTATCAGCTGGCGTGAAGCAGCTTTTGTCTCTTACCAACCTGTGATGTGGAAGGCTTTGCGTCCAATGATGCCCGACAATATGATGTTGCGCGAGCATTTGAGTGGTTTCATCTTGCTACGTCCCGGCGACTTGCTTTTCTTCCGCGATACGGAAGGAATGGGAGCCGCGGTGAAAGAGAGCACAGGGCAATATACGCATGTGGCGCTTGTGGAAAGTGTGGGGGATACCGTTTGGATAATCGATGCCACCCCGGCGCACGGTGTCTCCAGACGACCGTATATCCTTTCGCATAATGACAAACAATCCGTTCCCGACATTTTCCGTCCGTATGCTGCGACATACGATATGGATTCCGTGCTGACCCGGGCCCGCTCATATATAGGACAGCCCTACGACAAGGCCTTCCTGCCTGATAATGGCGCACTGTACTGCTCTGAATTGATTTACGAGTGTTTTCTTGAAGACTACAGCTTTGAATCGGGGGGTGACCGGCATCTCTTCAAGGCCAGTCCGATGAACTGGCGCGATGCCAACGGAAACCTGCCCAAATATTGGGTGAAGCACTTCAAGAAGCTCAAGATGGCTGTCCCGGAAGGCGTGATGGGCACCAATCCCACAAATCTGAGCCGGTCGCCACTGCTGAGGAGACTGTAGCAGACATTCCGGTGTAAACCATCACCGATCTGGATGTCTGCAACGGCAATATCTTCTTCCTTGCAGATTACTTTCAGGATGATTTTAGTCTGCTCCACCGCGCTGCAGCGTCCCTTGTTGATATCGACGCCGGAGTGACCGCCTAATCCGCCGGCGATGCGGATGCGGTGCCAGTGGCCGTCTCGTGTCCGGGGGTGGCGGGCTTGCGGATCACCACGCAGTTCTCTTTGTCGCGCTCGTACTCCAGATGCAGCCGCTCGGCGAACAGGCAAAGGTAGTCGGCGATGCGCTCTTCATGGTGCGAGGGGCGCGGAATCCGGTTCAGCTCGCGGAAGATGCTGAAAACACGGTCGGTGTTGCTCTTTTCTGTCATTATTCTCTAAATTTGTTTGTTTCTATTCTTATTCAACGCTTTCGCGGGGCATGCTTTCTTGCAGTGGTTCCCCGTCGCCAACCACAAAGACACGGCAATTGCCTCGAATATGGCGAATAGTGTAATGGCGGTTTTATACCTTTTCATAATTCACCAAAAACGATAGTGCAAATGTACAAAAAAAAACGAATATACGAAGGCATAATGATGTCGCGGCAAAGATGTTCTCTAAAATATTGCTACAATTTCAAAGAAAAGAGATTATGATTCAGAGGAAATCATCACTTCCTCATATTCCCTTTTAAACCAGGTGATCTGCCGCTTCGCGTACCTCCGCGTGTGCGTCTTGATGTCCATGACCGCCTGCTCCAACGTGCATTTGCCGTCGAAATAA
>ONHS01000101.1 GCA_900317715.1 uncultured Bacteroidales bacterium
AAACAATCAGATATATGGTTTTCTTACAGACATAAAAAACGCCTTAGGACTAAAACCAACAAAAGGTGTAAGTGGATACGGCATCGTCAATATACCGAAAAGCGACGGATCCGTACTAGAAGCAACAATATCTCTGACAAACCATCACGGTAACGCTCAAACGTATATTGACAATGACTGTAATCTTGAGTATAATCTAAAAATTTCAGTTAGAAAGAAACAGATGAAAAGAAAGTTCACGCCGCACAAAGATGTTGTTTTGGACGAATACGAATACACTGGCAAGGAATTGCGTAAAGTGGACAACGCTTTGGCGTTAATCATCCGAAGCATTATCGGTTTCTTGGAAACTGGTGTGTACGAGGATTTGACGGGCGTGGCGGTTCGACATCACTCCCCTGCATAATTCACCGACAGAAGAACACAACAAATCACGAAACAGCTCAACAAACCGAAAACCAAAGTGTTATAATAAAATTTTCACCTCCCAATGTAACAAAACGCCCGTTTCATACGACTATAGCAATAAAAGGAATAGTTCTCAACAAGAATAAGATTTGGCTCAGTTTGTTCGTTAATAATGTATATAGACACCAGAAATGTAATATCATGAAGAAGCTCTTGATACTATCTGTGGTTTTTCTCGCTTTCGCGGCGCAGGCGCAGCAAGTCCCTGACTCGGTCTATCTAGAGCGCTTGCAGGTGATGTCGGATGCCGACCAAAACGCAAGAAGAATGCTGGACAGTGAGCTGAACAATGATTCGGTATGGCGGGTTATCCATGCGGTGGACTCCGCCAATCTCATTGAGCTAAAGCAGCTTATCGACGGGCGCGGGTTCCCGACGTTGTCCAATGTGGGCTACAAATGTTGCGACCTTGCCTCGCTCATCGCGCAGCACCAGCCGCCGGAGTTCCTTCACTGGTATCTGGAGCAGGCCAAAGCCGCCGCCGACACAGGAGATTTTGACCTCACGTGGATCGCTTATATGACCGACCGCGACTTGGAACACCACGGGAAGGCGCAGCTGTACGGCACCCAATTTCATGGTCAGGACGGTATCACGGCGCTCAGTCCTATCGAGGACATCGAGCATCTGGCCGAGCGGCGTAAGCAGGCCAATTTGGGATCGATTGAGAAGTATCTCGCTCACAATGATCTGACCGAAATCCTCTTCCACCCTGCACTTGTGAACTACAACCAGTACAGTCTGACTTGCCACATCGACGGCGACACCATGCGGGTGTCGGGAACTTGCTACTTTTCTTACGAGAACAAATATCATAATTACATCCTGCTGTCATCATCCATCAAGATAGACTCCTTCAGCATGGGCGACTGGCAGCGGAAGAGCGACACCATCGTCTTCGCAGGGCAGCCCGTCAAGGTGGAGTTCGCCTACTCAGTACCGCTATCCGACTTCCGCACCTCCGACGGGGCTATCGTGCTTCGTCGCGAAGGCAACTGGTACCCGCACCGCAACAGCGAGCTGCTGACGGCGAATGTCCACATCGAAGCGGAGGACTACTATCTTATCGGAGGAACGGTAATGACCCTAGCGTATGAGCTGCACCTTATTCTGCTGCCCAAAGAGAACTACACCTGCAAGGTGATGGGCAACCCGACGCGACCGTTCCATTTCTATCGCGTGGTCAGCGACACGACCTCCTATTCAAAAGCATTTTACAACGAGTTCATGGACTCCTACAACTTCTACTGCTCCTTTTTCGGTGACACGCTTTCCCAAAAGCCGATGAACATCGTGGAAATTGGCGATCCGCAATTTGTGATGTGCCAGTCGTTGCACGACATGATCATTTTCGGCCACTATTTCTACGATGTCTATACCATGATGCCCGACTTCTCGTGGATACCGCACGAGGTGGCGCACCAATGGTGGGGCAACAGCCTCTTTTTCGAGCACCGCGACTACGCCCTGAGCGAGAGCCTGGACGAATACATCAAGTTGCAGTATCTCAAAGACCGCGGACGGGGTTACCAAGAGCAGATGAGCTATTACAAAAATGTCATGAAACTGGCCAAAAAGCGCTTATCCATCGCCGACATCCGCAGCGTGGAATCGCAAGACGAGTCCATCGCCATTTACCACTCCGCCCCATACCGCTTGGAAAAATCCAGCAACGCGAAAGTCGATGCCCTTTTGCTGCAACTGTACCGCAACCATAAACACACGGTGGTGACACGCAAGGTTTTCCTGCGGGAGTGCGGGGCATTGAACATTTATAATAGAAAAACCTTATTTTTGCAGCATCAAAAATTCACAAAAATGGGAAAAAAGAATATACCCCAACATATTACATTATTGGCCGGGATAATTCTGGTCCTATGTCTCGCAGCTTGTTCACCCGAGCCCATCGGCCCGCTGCCTTCGGAGCCGCAGCCCATCGAATACACACCCGAAGTGCCGGAGCCCGTCACCAACGACTTCACCCTGCTCAAGGCCTGCATCGGCAAGTCGCAGTCGGAAGCCGCTGCCTTGCAACATATTTCTGAAAACGGAGAACGGTGTCACCAAGGAGGCGAAAATCTACTCCATGGGGAATGTCGCACTGACCCTCAAGGACAGTGATTTCGATATTTTGAAACCAGGTTTCGTGCAATGGATGAACGAGATAAGGAACTCGGTATCATACACAAATTTAGTCCGAAAATCTTTCAACCTCTGCACAGGATGGGAAAACGGGAACCAGCACTTCGATAGTCCCGAAGCACTCCTCGATGCCCTCGCACCCGTCCCTCTTGCTGATGGCCTAACCGCCGGCTTCTATGGAAACGACTTCTACGCTAACCGATACAGTTTGGTACTGATGCCCGATCTCTGTGGCGTTTACATGCAAATCATCAACCACCTTGCCGGACAGCCTTCCAACGATTTCACGGAGAGCGATTTGCAAGAGACAGACCTCCAAAAGCACATCCTGATTTCCAAGGTGGACTATCTCACTTTCAGATACAAGGGGTTTTACGCGCTGAATGTCACCAACAAGCTCAACTCCGGCAACGAAATCCCGTTTGTTTCGCAATATCAAGCGCCAGGCGACTTCGGCTACATCAAACTGTTCTATCGCAACACCGACAACCTGCTGATGGACGGTTCCATCGTCTGGGCTGGTTGCGGAGCACTGACTTTTCCTGACCATTTCCGTGCCGGTCTGCCGATGGACAACGGCCTCCCCTACCCCGGACAAAGCCGCATCTCCTTCATCAACGACGGGGGCAATTACGTGACAGTCACCGACGAAAGGGAGTTGCAGTACATTTGGCAAAGCGTCTCCCGGCAGAAGGAGTTCCAGCATTATTACGGGAACTCGTCCAAGAAGGTGGCCGTTTACTTGTACGCCCCAAGCGTTGGAGTTGGCAACCCCGCCGATGCTTACTATCTCGTCTTCACGGAACAATAGAAGAACGTTAATTGTCTTTAACTTCGGGGACGAAAATATACAAAAAAACAGTCCCCACATCCATAGTCAACCGGGCGGTAGTGCGCTGTGCGGCCTGAGCCGTGCATTCGGATGACAACGTGCTGAGCCTGCGCCGTGATGTTCGAAAGGAACGGGTGCTGCCGGCTCCGAGCAGCGGTCAGATAGACGATCAGAAAATCGTTTTTTTCGGTTCGCCCTACAGACGCGGGGAACTGTCGTTATATCAGCTCTGTCTGGAAGTTCAGTGCCTGGATTTCCATATCCAGCTGGCGCAGACGGGCGGAACAGTCGTCCACCAGCTTGCCTATGGCCTTCACATCGACCACCGTCACCGTCTTGATTTCCGAGCGGGAGTAGCGGTCCTGTCCGGCGGAGGCCGTCTCGAAGATGTTACGCAGGGTGGCGACCCGCATGGTCAGCACGTCCTTGCGCGCCATCAGCTGGGTCAGCGTGACCCCGTCGCTGTTCTTCGTCTGCATGTTGGTGGCGTTGATGCGCCAGATGAGCTCTTCCAGCTGCACGAGGCAGGTGTCGAGTTCCTTCATCAGCTCCTCCGGTTTCTCCAACGGCTCGTCGCCCTCTTGCACTTTCACGTTGTTCTGGATGCGCATCCCGATCTGCTGGATGCACTTCTGCAAGTCTTTCCTGATACTCAATGCTTCCGCAAGTTTCATAGTGGTTTCGTTTTTTGTGCGGCAAAAGTACACAAAATTGCGTTTTGCAAAACACGTTTTTTTTCAGTCCCCAGTGTAACAAAATCCATTTTTTCATACATAGTATTATGAACGCGCTATTGCGGGAACATAAAAAAAAATGTATTTTTGCACCCGAATTAGTGGCTGAGCAGCCACCTTTTTATAAACATTTAAACTATGAGATACTTAACATTAGACAAGGCTATTGAAGCTTGGAGAAAACTCCAACCACTTTCAGACGAGGACAGAACACGATTGAGTCGTAGGTTCACCATTGACTTCAACTACAACTCCAATCATCTTGAAGGCAACACGTTGACGTATGGACAGACAGAAATCCTTTTGCTTTTCGGCAAAGTCATAGGCGAAGCCAATGTGAAAGACGTGCAAGACATGACTGCCAGCAATGTCACGCTCAACATGATGAAAGAAGAGGCTACCATAAAAGAAACGCCTCTCACACAGGCATTTATCCGAACGCTGCACAAAACTTTGCTGCGCGAGGATTACACTGTCTATCGCAACCTTCCCGGAGGGATGCAGACGAGCTACACCGTTCATGCGGGGCAGTACAAAACCCGTCCGAACAGTGTCATCACCCGCTATGGGGACCGTTTCGAGTACGCTTCGCCGGAAGAGACCCCGGCCTTGATGACCGACCTTGTCGATTGGTACAACAAGGCGGAGGCGGAAGGGAAGCTGTCGCCCGTGGAGTTGGCCGTGCTGTTCCACTACCGTTACATCCGCATCCACCCGTTCGAGGACGGGAACGGACGCATCGCCCGCCTGTTAGTCAACTATATCCTGACAAAACACGACTACCCGATGATCGTGGTGCGAAGCAGACTGAAAAATGAATATTTGGAAGCCCTGCATGCCGCCGATTTGATAGTCGGTTCTTCTCCGAGCGCTGGAGCCAAGGCATCTTTGACGAAGATCAAACCCTTTGTGCAATATTTCAAAAAGCTACTGGCCAAGGAAATCTATAACGATGTGCTCTTCCTCACCGAGCACGACGAAAACCTGTGGTGGTATGATGGCGAACGCATAGAATTCCGATCACTGAACTACAGCAAACTGCTGGTTCTTATGATGTCGGAGCCTGTTCTCACGTTGGAAGAGATGCAGCGACATCTCAACATCAACATGTCGGCGGTGAAAAAATTGGTCAACCAACTGATGGAGAAAAAATATATCGAGCGGGGAACGGAAGACGGTTCCTGGCGGGTGTTCATCACGCCGTCGGTGTGAAGGGCAAGCACATTTTTTAAGAATCAATTGTTAAAAATGCTACTTTTGCGCCTTGTAATGATTTTGAGCGCAGAAGTCCATGCCCAGCATTCAAGAATATCTGAATAGGATACGCCATTCTTTCTCGCCATCGGCGGAGAAGAGCCTTGTTGTCGCTTTTATCGACACCGAAGTCTCCCCCGACGGTCGAAAAGTATATGATTTCGGGGCGTTCATCGAACCGGAAGAGAAGTTCCATGCGGCTTCGAAGGATGAATTCGCGAAATTTATCCGCAATGCCGAATACCTCTGCGGGCACAACATCCTGCACCACGACCTCAAATTCCTTGCCGACATTCCCGGCCTCAAGCGCAAGAAGACCATCGACACGCTGTACCTCTCCCCTCTCCTTTTCCCGCGCCGACCTTATCACAAGCTGGTGAAAGATGAAAAGTTGCAGGTCGAGGAGATGAACAACCCGCTCAATGACAGTCTGAAAGCACGCGACCTCTTCTACGATGAAATCTCCGCTTTCAACAACCTGTCCAAAGAATTGCAGTCTATTTATTACAAACTTTTGCACAAACGAGAGGAATTCGAGGGATTTTTCGACTATATCGGTTTCGAGGAGGCTTCTACCGACTTGGTTGGATTGATTCAGACGCAATTCAAAGGGTTGATTTGCGACCATGCGGACATCTTGCATCATATCACAGAACACCCGACAGAGCTTGCCTACGCCCTCGCCCTCATCCACTGCGGAGACACCTTCTCCATCACGCCGCCGTGGGTGCTTCACCAATTCCCGGTCGTCGAGCACATCTTGAAAGTGCTTTGTAACACCCCGTGTCACCAACCGTGTTCCTACTGCGACGAACGTTTGGACATCCACAAAAACCTGCAATCCGTCTTTGGTTACAAAGAGTTCCGCACCTTCGACGGCGAGCCGATGCAGGAAAAAGCGGTACAGGCAGCGGCGGACGGTAAATCGCTGCTCACCATCTTCCCTACCGGCGGCGGCAAGTCGTTGACCTTCCAACTTCCGGCCATCATGGCGGGACGGAACGAACACGGCCTCACCGTGGTCATCTCGCCGCTCCAGTCGCTGATGAAGGACCAGGTCGATAATCTTGCGGACAAAGGGATCACCGAAGCGGTCACCATCAACGGTCTGCTGGATCCCATCTCGCGCACAAACGCATTCGAAAGGGTTGCCGACGGCAGTGCCTCCATACTCTATATCGCACCGGAAATGCTGCGTTCCAAAACCCTTGAAAAACTGCTCCTTTCCCGCAATGTGGTGCGTTTTGTCATCGACGAGGCGCATTGCTTCTCCGCATGGGGCCACGATTTCCGCGTGGACTACCTCTACATCGGCGACTTCATCCGGAGAATCCAGGAGAAAAAAGGCAACCGCGTAACCATTCCGGTTTCCTGTTTCACCGCCACCGCCAAACAGAAGGTCATTTCCGACATCCGCGACTATTTCCAGCGGAAGTTGGGATTGGAGCTCGAACTGTTTGCATCCACAGCGGCGAGGACCAACCTGCGCTATTCCGTCATCCATGCAGAAACGGAAGATGAGAAATACGACTATCTGCGCAAGCTGCTGACCGCTAACGACTCCCCGACCATCATCTACGTCTCGCGCACGCGAAAGACGAGGGAGATTGCCGAAAAGCTGACCAAAGACGGTTTTCCCGCGCTTCCCTTCAACGGTAAAATGGACCCCAACGACAAAATTGCCAACCAGAATGCCTTCATGGACAACCAGTTGCGGGCCATCGTGGCAACATCCGCATTCGGCATGGGAGTAGATAAAAAGGACGTGGGCATGGTGATCCACTACGACATTTCCGACTCGTTAGAGAATTACGTGCAGGAGGCCGGACGCGCCGGGCGTGACCCTCAACTCAACGCCCAATGCTACATTTTGTTCAGCGACCACGATTTGGACAAACACTTCATCCTACTAAACCAGACAAAACTGAGTATCAGCGAAATACAGCAGGTATGGAAAGCCATCAAAGACCTCACACGGCAACGAAAGTCGGTAAGCTGCTCCGCTCTGGAAATTGCACGCCAGGCGGGTTGGAACGACGAGGTGGCAGACATCGAAACCCGCGTGCGCACTGCGGTTGCAGCTTTGGAGGATGCCGGCTACGTCAGCCGAGGCAACAACGTGCCCCGCGTTTTCGCCACGGGTATCATGGTCAAAAACATGGAGGAAGCCCGACAGCGCATTGAACACTCTTCGCTGTTCTCCCATGACGAACAGACACAAGCCATCCGCGTCATCAAATCCCTGATTTCCAACAAATACAAGGCGAATGCGGGCTCGGTGGAAGCGGAATCCCGAGTGGACTATTTGTCAGACATGTTGGGCATGACCAAAGCCGAGGTCATCCAAGCGGTGAGTCTGATGCGACAAGAGGGAATCTTGGCCGACTCCCGCGATATGACTGCGCTAATCCACAAAACCGACAACGAAAAGAAATCCCTCAAACGGTTCGAGTCATTCGCCAAACTTGAGCAGTTCCTATTGGCAATGGTCATTTCACGGGACAACGAAATCGAAATCTCCTATAAAGAGCTGAACGAGAGTGCCTTAAAGGCCGACATTAAAGATTCGACCATACGTAACATCCGCACCATTCTCTATTTTCTGAGCATCAAATCTTACATCAAGAAAAAAGAGAATATCGAAAAAGGCCTGGTCCGTTTTTCGTTGAGCCGAGATATCAACGCTATTTCAAAGAAAAACGACCTTCGCATCGACCTTTGCAGGTTCATTATCGAAAAACTTTACACCTTGCCGACCAAGGAATCCGAAAACGATCCCAATGAGTTCAGATTAGTACAATTCTCGGTCACGGAAATCCAAAAGCAGTTTGCCGAACAGATCAAGATGAACACTTCCGAAAAACCATGCACCATCGGCGATGTGGAGGAAGCGCTGCTCTACCTCAGCAAAATAGGGGCGCTCAAATTGGAAGGCGGATTCATGGTGATATACAACGCCATGCAGATCCACCGCCTGACCGACATGAAATACAAATACAAAAAAGAGGATTACCGGCTGTTGGACGAGTTTTACAAACAGAAAATCAGGCAGATACACATCGTAGGGGAATATGCCAACCTTATGGTCAAGGACTACGGTGCAGCATTGCAGTTCGTGCGGGACTATTTTCTATTAGACCACAAAAAATTTGTCAGCCAATATTTCAAGGGGGACAGAGCAAAAGAAATCGAGAAGAACATCACGATGGAGAAATACCGGCAGCTTTTTGGCGAACTGTCTGAAAAACAGCGGGAAATCATCCAAGACAAACAGTCGAAGTGCATTGTGGTTGCGGCCGGACCTGGAAGCGGAAAGACGAGGGTGCTCGTACACAAATTGGCCTCCTTGCTGCTGATGGAAGACGTGAAACATGAACAGTTGCTGATGCTGACCTTCTCCCGTGCCGCAGCCATCGAGTTCAAACAACGGTTAATCAAGCTGATTGGAGGCGCCGCCCATTTCGTGGACATCAAGACCTTCCACTCCTATAGCTTTGATTTGATAGGAAAAATGGGGAATCTGGAAGACATGAACCAGGTGGTTCGTATGGCCGCTGATATGATTGAGAATGGTGAGGTAGAACCCACCAAAATCGGAAAAACCGTGTTAGTGATTGACGAAGCGCAGGACATGGACGCCGACGAGTACGCGCTCGTGAGCGCACTGATGCGACAAAACGAAGAGATGCGTGTGATTGCCGTCGGTGACGACGACCAGAACATCTACCAGTTCCGCGGTTCCGATTCCAAATACATGCAGTCGTTCATCTCTGATTTCCAAGCTGTTCAATATGAGATGACTGAAAACTACCGCAGTTGCCGGAACATCGTCCAATTTTCCGACCGTTTCATTCATCGTTTAGACAACCGCATGAAAAAACAGGGTTGCACGGCGATAAATCTGGAGAGCGGGCAGGTTTTTCTGACCAAACACATCAGCAGCAACCTATACACGCCCATCATCAATCAACTGAAACACAACGGAATAACAGGAACCGTATGTGTGATGACCAACACCAACGACGAGGCGGTGCAGATGGCGGGACTTTTGCACAAGGAGGGATTCCGCACCAATCTGATTCAGTCGGGCGGCTCGTTCCGGCTGGCGGACTTGGCTGAAATCCGCTATTTCTTGAAGCAGATTGACAAACGGACCTCCACGCCCATCATTTCGGATAACGCATGGGAAGAGGCGAAAGAGAAAACACTCCTCACCTACGCGCAAAGCAACCTTCAGGAATATTTGCAGGGCTTTTTCCGCGCTTTCGAAAGCACCAACA
>ONHS01000100.1 GCA_900317715.1 uncultured Bacteroidales bacterium
TCGGTGGTGACGCTCACCGCCGACAGCGCATATTCCTATCTGTGGAGTACGGGCGACACTACGCGCATTATCACGGTCACTGGGGAAGGGGCATACACCTTGACCGTGACGAACGAGTACGGATGCACGGCGACGGCGACCCATTATCTGATGCCGTTGGGCAATCCCATTATTTCCGTGACGGTACCGGAGATGTGCGCCGGGGGCTCTTACCTGCTGTCGGTCGGCTTCCAGTCGGATAACAACATCCATCTGGGGCAGGGCGCGACTACCCTGTCACTGACGGATACCATTTACCTGCCCGACGGGGTCTATTGCGAGCCGTTCGGCTGCTCCTACCGTTCCCCGCTTACCTTCACCGCGTATGCCGACGGTGACACCATCCAAACCGCCGACGACATCTATTACGTGCGGCTGAACATGGAACACTCCTTTGTCGGCGACTTGTACATCAACATCACCTGTCCAAATGGGCAAAAGGCTGATTTGCTGAAGTATGGCGGCTCAGGAAACTCCTCCTGCAATTCACAGATCGTCTCCTCTTCCCGAGGTTGGGCGGCTGGCAGCAACTGCTCGGTTGGGAATTACTTTGGGGAAGCTTACGACTATGATGTCAGCTCCTGCGATGCGACGGCCTTCGGCAACGAGCCGGGTGTGGGCTGGAACTACTGCTGGTCGAACAACACCACGCAGGGGTATGTGTATGCGCCTGGAGAGGGTTCGCTGATCTACCGCTTCGTGAATGCACATGATGGAAGCGTTGATTCCTCCAATGTGGCGGCCGGCACCCAGTTCTATCACCCCGACGATTCGTTCAGCAACCTGATTGGTTGTCCGCTTAACGGCTCGTGGTACATCGAGGTGCAGGACGGCTGGTCGAGCGACAACGGATACATCTTCGGATGGGAGCTCTCTTTGAGCAACGAGATGCTTCCGGATGTGACCTTCGAGTTGGACTATTCCACCGTCGCCGGTCCGTGGGTGACCACGCTTTCGGATACCCTGTTCCAGGTTGATCCGCCCGCCGACTTGGCGCACGACACGACCATCGCTTACACCTTCACGGTGTATGACACGACGGGCTGCGGCTACGATACGACCATCTATATCACCTTCTATGCGACTCCTCATGCCGAATTTGACACGATGGTCTGCGGCAGTTTTACGTGGAACGACAACGTCTATACGCAGAGCGGCCAGTATGTGCAACACTTGGCCAGCGCGTCGGGCTGCGACAGTGTGGTCACCTGTCAGCTGACGGTGGGCCCGTTGGCTTCGACTTATGACACTCTGACCCTTTTGGAGAATCAGTTGCCTTACGATTTCGCGCTCGCGAACACCACCTTCACTATGCAGTCGCCGCTGGTTTCAAGCACTTCCTACACCCTCACATCCTCGCAGGGGTGCGATTCGGTGGTGCTGGTGACGGTGTATATCTATCATAATGTCGCCACGCAGGTGGACACCACGGTGTGCGCGGCCAGTCTGCCCATCACATGGCACGGCCATAGCTACACGGCGGCGGGCTCTTTCACGACGACGCTGTTGACTACGAATGGCGCGGATAGCGTGGTAACCTACACACTGACGGTGGATGAGGTTGCGGCGACGGTCCCGACCGTGACGCACGTGACCTGTTACGGTGGTAACAACGGCGCCGCCACGGCCACGGTGACGGGCGGCATGCCGAACTTCGCGTATGCGTGGACGAACGCGGAGGGCGCGAGCGTCTCCACCTCGACCTCCATCAGTAATCAGCCGGCGGGCACCTACACCTTCACGGTGACGGATATGCTTGGATGCACAGCGACCGCTACGGTGACCTTGAATACGCTGAACGGTGAGCTGCAACCGGGCACGATTGCTGAGGACCAGGATGTCTGTGAAGGCGAGCTGCCGTTGCCGTTCACGGGCACGGCGGCCTCGGGCGGCGACAACGGCGCTTACCAGTGGCAGATGTCCACCAACGGCACGGACTGGACTGTCGCGCCGGGCACGAACAATGCGCAGAACTATACCTATCCTAATGTTCCGACCGCTGGGTTCTCGCTGCGCCGCGCGTGGGTGAGCCAGAGCTGCGGCACGGTCTATAGCAACATCGTCACCATCAGCTTGTGGCCGAACTCTTCCGACACGATCGAGGGTGCGGTTTGCATAGGCGATGTTTATCAAGAGAACGGCTTTAATATCACGGCGGACCAGACGGCGGAGGCGGGCGTATATACCTTCGAGCAGCACTTCGCGACGGGTCACTGCGACAGTATGGTGGTGCTGGTATTGACGGTGAACCCGCACTACGAAATCGAATTGGAGGATGTGGTTTGCGAAGGCGACGGCTACCATGACAACGGCTTTAGTATCAGTCCGTTGGAGACCGTAGGGGAGGGGAATCTGACGCGCACGCTGACGTTGCATACTGCGGCGGGCTGCGACAGTGTGGTGACCCTGCATTTGCGTGTCATCGACACGGCGGTGAGCATCGTCTCGTTGACCCCCGACTTCTGCGAAAACCTCACTGCCGAGCTGATGGTGGTGACCGACATGCCGAACTACGAGTGGAGCACGGGCGAGACCGCCCCGAGTATCACGGTGACGCAGTCCGGAAGATACTATGTGACTGCGACTTCGGGCGATTGCAGCAGCACGGCGCACATCACCGTGGAGAGCTGCGACGGCAATCAGCTTTTGTTGCCGAACGCCATCACCCCGTCGAACCACGACGGTCTGAACGATTACTTCAGCATCCCGGAGCGCAACCTTCTGTATATTAACCTCTTCGAAATTTGGATTTACAACCGTTGGGGCGAGCTGGTTTATTACTCCAACGACAAGAACTTCCACTGGAACGGCGAATACCGAGACAAAATCCAATACGGAACGGTATATGACTACATCATCCGCTACACGAACGCCGCCGGCAAACCGGAATTTGTGAAGGGGAGCGTGACGGTGCTGTAGGAATTAGGAATTAGGAATATTCTAAAACACATTCCTTGAAAAGCCCCGTAGTGGCGTCAGCATACAAGCAGGCGGCGTGAGCCCCTGCCTGTTTTTTTCGATTTGCAGACTATTCCGAGATGATATTTCGGATCTCGTCTTCCTCCATTCCTGTCGCTTTCACGATGGTGGCCAGGTCGAAACCATTCGCCAACAGACCATTGATTAATTGCCGTAGTCCTTCTTTTAACCCCTCCATGCGCCCCTGTTCGATTCCTTGTTTGATTCCTTGCTTAATGCCGTGTTCAACACCACTGTCATAGCCGGACCCGAAGCCGCTGTCGTAACCGAGTTTCTCGCCTTGCTCACGGGCATATTGGACGGCAGCTTGCACGTCTTTATATTCCAGCACGCTCTTCTTGTACTCTTCTTTTTCCATATTGGTCAGTTTTTGGTGCATACTGTCCTCGAACACGCTGCGGAAAACTTCGTCTTCTTGCGATAAATCCTGTGGCTCCATGTGGTTGATGTTGGTCAAAATGTAGCTCCATTTCTCTTGTCTGTCAGTGAATTGCATGTTTTTTAGATGTCAGGGATTCAGCGCTGCATTTACTCAAATCTAAATATCCCAACACGATTTTTTCAGAAAAAATTTCGCCGTCGGATTTTTTGAGTTGCACTGTGTGGAAGAAACCGTCCATGTCGGCGAACTGCGGCAGGGTGTGCTCAGTGATGCAGAGTCCGATAACGGTTGGGAGGTCGTAATTCTCGTTGCCGCGTTCGAGTCCCTTGCTGACGAATCGGCAGATGTAGAAGATGCTCCGTTCGGCGAAGAATGCTTGTTCGGTGCGTTGCATCTCAATGAGGGACTGGAAGTTGTCGTCAATGGTGGCGAGGATGTCGAAGATGACGCGCTGAATAGGACAACTCGTCCATAAGATGACGGAGGTGACTTTTTTAGAAAGGGGGTGAAATTAGCGACAGATTGAGGTAATAATTGCCACAAAATCAATATGTTATATATTATATAATTCCTATCTTTGCAGCTTGTTGTTAAGATGTAAATTTAGTAATAAAATAATGTATAATATGAAGAAAAGTTTACTCTTGTCTTTCGCTTTTGTGTTGCTGTTCGGAGTGGTATTCTCGCAGAACAACAACACTAGTGATTCGCCCGCGTTTCAATGCGGCAGTACTTTTTCAGATGTGGATGGCAATATCTACCAAACTGTATATGTTGCGGGATATTGCTGGATGAAGAGCAATTTGAAGGTCGCACATTATGCCGGAGACGCTTCTGCGATTAGCAGGGCGATGGTTTACCGCTCCCCGCTTCATCCGAACGAAATAGAGAACGATTCGATTTTCGGTCGTCTATATACATGGTATTCGGCGGTGAATGTGCCTGAAAACAGCGCGGTGTCCCCTGCGATGGATGAAGAGGGCTATGTGCGCGGTGCGTGTCCGGCGGGATGGCATATTCCCACCGCAGAGGAGATGGCGGCGTTGCGGAACTTGAGTGCCGTCTCCCTGCGCAGCACGGAACATTGGCTGCATCCCGAAAACAACACCAACAGCACAGGCTTTACCGCTTTGCCAGCTGGTACATATAACGCTGCTCTGAACCGTTATGAGAATCTCTTGGACCGTACTGGCTTTTGGTCAGTGGATGGTGGAACAATGATAGGGGAGGGCTTGGATGCTACCTACTTGTATTACTACTGTGAGGACCCGATGACATCCATGACCCCGAAAGCGGATGGCTTGAGCGTACGTTGTGTGCTAGGCGGCGCGAGCGGTGATGCTATAGTGCCTACATTGTCCCCCTCGTGCAATGTTGGAGATGTGAACCCCACTTCTGCAACCGCCACTTGTGAGGTGACCTCCGACGGCGGTGCGAGTGTGACGGCCCGCGGTGTCTGTTGGGGTACGTCGAGCGGTCCGACTCTTGCGGACAGCCATACCAGCAATGGCGTTGGTATCGGTGCCTTTTCCTGCTCGATGACAGGACTCACTCCGAACACAACCTACTACGTTCGTCCATACGCCGTCAATGGCGCAGGCACGGCATACGGCGAAGAGGTGACGTTCACCACGCCTTGTTGGGCGGTGGAGGTCACCATCAGCGGAGCTACAAATCTTTGTGAAGGCGAAACGGCGACGTTGACAGCATCGGGCGCGCAAACCTATGCATGGAATACGGGCGTAAACAGTGCAGCGATTACAGTAAACACTAGTGGTACCTATACGGTCACGGGCTACGACGGTTACCATTGTCCAGGCACGGCAAGCAAGACGGTGACGGTTACGAGTTGCGCCACAATTCCGACGGTGACGGTATCAGTAGATGGAAACAGCGTCACCCATTCTTCCGCTACGGTGACTGGCGAAGTGACCTCCGACGGTGGTTCGCCGATCACGGGCTACGGCTTCTGTTGGGGCACCGGCTCTGATCCGGACATCACGGGCACCCACAGTACGAATGTGCCTGGGGCTGGCGGTTTCACGGGCAACTTCTCCGAAACGTTGACGGGTCTTTTGCCGAACACGACCTACTGCGTGCGTTCCTACGCTACGAACAGCGAGGGAACTTCCTACGGCACAGCGGTTTGCTTCATCACGCCTTGCTGGGCGGTGAATGTCTCCATCACGGGTGAAACGAGTATTTGTACGGGCGAGAGCACGACGCTGACAGCCAGCGGAGCAAGTTCTTACGAGTGGAGAAAAGGCACAACAACTTCCGATATTATCGGTACTGATGAAACGCTCAATGTGAGCACAAGCGGTACTTACTATGTGAAGGGCTACGACGGCTACCATTGTCCGGGCACGGCAAGCAAGACGGTGACGGTGCATGTTCCGCAACACGGTAGTGTGACCGTGAGCGTCTGTCCGAGCGATCTGCCCTACAATTGGCATGGCACACCTTATTCTGAGGCAGGCAACTACACATACAGTCATACGGACAACTACGGTTGCTTGCAGGTGGACACGCTGCATTTGGTGCTTGCCAATTGTGCGGTGGCGCCGACGGTGACGGTATCAGTAGATGGAAACAGCGTCACCCATTCTTCCGCTACGGTGACTGGCGAAGTGACCTCCGACGGCGGTGCGCCGATTACAGGCTATGGCTTCTGTTGGGGCACCAGTGCCGATCCTGACATCACGGGCACTCACAGTACAAATGTCCCTGGCACTGGTGGCTTCTCGGGCGGTTTCACCGAAACGTTGACGGGCCTTTCACCGAACACGACCTACTGCGTGCGTTCCTACGCTACGAACAGCGAGGGAACTTCCTACGGCACAGCGGTTTGCTTCACCACGCCCTGTTGGGCGGTGAATGTCGGAGCAAGTTCTTACGAGTGGAGAAAAGGAACCTCCACCACAGTCATCGGTACGGATGCGACACTGACAGTCAGCACGAGCGGTACTTACTACGTGACGGGTCACGACGGCTACCATTGTCTGGGCACGGCAAACAAGACGGTGACGGTGCATGTGCCGCAACACGGCAGTGTGACCGAGAGCGTCTGTCCGAGCGAACTGCCTTACAGTTGGCATGGCACGGAATATCCCGAGACAGGTGACTACACTTACGCTCATACGGACAACGACGGTTGCTTGCAGGTGGACACGCTGCACTTGGTGTTGGAGAACTGTGCACAGGATCCCACCGTTACGACAAACGCGGCTACCAGTATTACAGAAACTGCCGCAATACTTAACGGCATCATTGTCAACCCTGACAATGTGGCAATTACTGCGAAAGGCTTCGAGTGGAAGGCCACGGAGGGAGGCACATACGCGGCAGTTGACGTGACGGGCGAGGCGATGACCTACGATCTTGCCAGCCTGACTCCGAATACAGGTTATACCTACAAGGCATTCATTACCTACGGTGGAAATACCGTATATGGTGATGAGGTGACGTTTACCACGCCATGTTGGACCGTGAATGTGACCATTTTGGGTGAGAGCGAAATGTGCGAGGGTGCAAGTACGACGTTGACAGCCAGCGGTGCAAGCACTTACGAGTGGAGAAAAGGCACCACAACCTCCGATATTATCGGTACTGACGCAACGCTCGCTGTGAGCACGTCTGGCACCTACTATGTAAAAGGTTACGATGGTTACCATTGTCCGGGCACGGCAAGCAAGACGGTGACGGTGCATGGTGGTACGCACTATGTTAAAGAGGTAAGAGCATGTAATAGTTATGTGTGGCATGGGACAACATACATTAATTCGGGTGTTTATACATATCCTTATGTCAATGCTCATGGCTGTGCAAGCGTAGATACGTTGAATCTCACTGTAATAAGTTGCGTTACATTACCAACAGTAACTACTTCATCTGTTTCCTACATTACCTCCACTACTGCTACTCTCAAGGGTACTATTTCTAACCCTGATAACATTACTATTTCTGCTCTTGGATTCGAATGGAAGGCGTCGGTTGGCGGTACATATACACAATTGGATGGTTCGTGTTCTGGCAACAATATTACAGCTTCTCTTAACGAATTGTCACCTTATACCAGTTATACCTACCGTGCCTTTATCTCCTATGATGGACACATCGTTTATGGAAATGAGAAAACCTTCAATACGTTAGGGGTACCTACAGTGGTGTCTTCTAAACCTTGCACGGTTTCCTCTAATCATCCGGCTCAAGCAGCTCCGATGTACATGGGTAATGGTTATAATGGAGCGAACAATGGTCTGGAAACGGAGACCTCTGACGGTAGTCTTAACTCAGTGACTGATTATGAAGGGAATGAGTATCCTGTTGTTCAGATAGGTAGTCAATGTTGGTTGGCGGAGAATATGCGGTGTACACATTCTCCTTCTACGGGGACGCGTATTGCTTTTAAGACTAATTCTACTACTTCAATTCCATATACCTATTCAGGCAAAGTAGCACGTTGGTATTACAATGACAGCGTGACAGCCATTAATAATCATGATGGTCTGCTATACAATTGGAATGCAGCGGTTGATGTTTATAATGCTGCTTATGGGGAAGTGAGTGTCCAAACCAATAGTGATCGTGCGGTGAACATGGTTTTTAGTGGCAATAGGCAAGGTATATGTCCAAAGGGGTGGCATGTGCCGAGCAATAATGATTGGACGATTTTATCCGATTATGTAAATAGCCAAGACGAATACAAATGCGACAATTCAAATGGACGAACAGCTAAGTCTTTGGCCTCCAAAACGGGTTGGAATTATAGTCAAAATTTTTGTTCTGTTGGCAATACACCATCAATGAACAATGCTACTGGTTTTGATGCTAGGCCTTCAGGTGACTGTACGAATGGCTTTTACGGTAAAGGTAATCTGACATACATCTGGAGCTCTACGCAAATAAGTTCAAACGAAGGAAATTTCTTCTATTTGAACTTCAGCGATGCTGTTATTCATAATAGCGGTAATGCTAAATACTATTGTTGTTCGGTACGTTGTCTTCGCGATGAGAATGCTTCTCCTGTTATTACCCCTACAGTTACGACTGGTAATGCGTCATCCGTGACAGTGGTTTCCGCTATTCTAAGTGCAACTATTACTAATCCAGACAATTTTACCATTACAGCTAAAGGTTTTGAGTGGAAGGAAGCAGATGATGATGTTTATTCACAGGTCATAAGCGAAGGGGTTGGCAATAGCTTTGCGTCTAATGTTAACGGCCTTCATTCGAATACAAATTATACATATCGTGCTTTCATTACATATGGTAGTACCACAGTATATAGCGATGAAGCAACATTTTCTACTATCCCTGCCAGTGTTCCAGTAGGTGATGCTCAGCCCTGTCCAGGAGCTGCTACAGTTACAGATGTTGACCAAAACACCTATAATACAGTGCAGATTGGTACACAATGCTGGATGGCAGAGAACTTACGTACAAGGCACTATGCGAATGGTACTTTAATTTCATACGGTGGTACTAGTTCCAGTAGTACTGTCGGGTATTATTATAACTATTCTTCTTCTGGTATTGCACTTGAATCCCGAGGTTATCTATACAATTGGGCTGCCGTAATGCACGGTGCAGTTTCTTCCAATACTAATCCTTCTAGTGTGTTAGGGGTTTGTCCCATAGGTTGGCATGTGCCAAGTGATGCCGAGTGGACAGTGCTTGTGGACTATTTGAATAGTAAAAATGCATATTGTTGCGATAATAATAGTGAAAATATAGCTAAAGCATTAGCTGACGATTCAGGATGGAACAGTAGTACAAACGATTGTGCTTTGGGTAATGGACAAGGTACTAATGTTTCAGGATTTGCAGCTGTTCCGACGGGCTATTTTAGCGGTTCGTCGTTTTATTCTGTTGGAATCTATGCGTACTTTTGGTCGTCATCTCAGAGCGAGAGCAATGCAAATGCTTCAAGGGATTATTACCTATACTATAATAGAGCTGATATTAATCGTACTTACCATAATAAAGAAAACGGATACTCTGTTCGCTGTGTACGTGATATTCCGATTTCCTTGCTAACACATCCTACTGTAACTACTTCCGCTGCGACGGATGTAGCTGAAATATCATCTACGATTGCTGCAACGTTCTCAAATCCTGATAATGTAACTATTGCGGCAAAGGGATTTGAGTGGAAGGTTTCCGGTAGCGATAATTACACATCGGTTGACGTTATGGGTGAGCTCTTGTCCTACGACCTCATTGGCCTTATTCCAGGTACAAGCTACACGTATCGTGCTTTCGTCACTTACAACGATACAACAGCTTATGGAGAGGAAATGACATTTACGACCAATCCGGCTAGCACGCTTACATCTGTCGTTAGCGAAAAGCCGTGTAACCCTGCCACACACCTCCCTCAGACAGGGACAACATATCATGGCAACGGATATAACGGTGCTAATCATGGTCTAGAGACTGTGAACGAAGATGGAAAAATTAATTCCGTGACTGACTACGAAGGAAACGAATATCCTGTTGTGCAGATTGGGAGCCAGTGCTGGTTGGCGGAAAATATGAGGTGTACACATTCGCCGAAGACAGGAAGATATATTATAAGTGCCTATAGATCTTTTCGTGCAAAATCTGCTGCATGGTATGATAACGATAGTGTTATGTGTGTTTCTAAAAACTATGGATTGTTATATAATTGGTGCGCCGCAATAGATACAAATTCAGGATACACAGAAGTGGCAACCGAAAATCAATTATTCTCTCAACATTGGTGGTTTTGCACGATAACAAAGGCTAGGCAGGGCATCTGCCCGAAAGGATGGCATGTCCCAAGTGATTCGGAATGGACGACAATGGAGTCCGCCGCAAGTGGAACCACAATAAGTGCGACTTCAACAGGTTGGCGAGGAACTTATGCTGGCAAGCTTGCTTCGGGGGATGATTGGACTGTTAGTAGTACCGTAGGAGCCCCTGGATATTACAGTAACACTTTGCGCAATAGTTCTGGTTTTTCAGCGGTACCTGCCGGTAGTCGTAATGCGACGACTGGGTCCTTTTCTGAACCTTCAAGTTATACCTGTTTTTGGACAACATCAGAGTACTCATCCGAGTGTACCTATTATCGAAGTATTTCTTATTCCAATGTTGGTGTGTATCGTAATTATACTAGCAAGACTGGTACCTTCTCAGTCCGCTGCGTTCGCAACTAACCAATTTAAGAATTAATAATCATAATTCAGGGCGTGGCCATCAAGGCCGCGCCCTGCTTGCGTTTCGCCTGTATTTCGTCTCCCTTATTTTTAACAGTTAATTGTTAAATAACTTTTGAAAAAAAATATTTTAATTTGTATGACTTGTTGTATTAAAAAAAGAGTATCTTTGCGGCGTTGATTCTCATTATTCACTAAAACTAAAAAAACATGAAAAACAATCAAAACATGGATTCTCAATAAACAAATATAACCCAAACGGGGCTGTTCCCATCGAAACAACCCCGTTTGTTTATTCTTACGAAGCCCGCCAACTGCTAACTACTAACTACTAACTGCTAACTGCCTACAGGCTCCAGTACGTCATCTCCTTCACCACTTTCCGGTACAGCCCTTTGATGTCGGCGAGGATGCCCTTCCCGACGGACAATTTCTGGAAATATTCTTCGGTGAGGTTCTCATATTCGCGGTGGGCGACGGCGGCGATGATGGCGTTGTACGGACCGTCGGGTTGCGGTTTCAGGTCAATGTTGTAGCATTTCTTCACTTCGTCGGGATCGGCGAACGGATCCACCACATCCACCATGACACCGTAGTCCATCAACTCGTGGATGATATCGACCACCTTGGAGTTGCGGATGTCGGCCACATTCTCCTTGAAAGTGATGCCCATCACCAGCACACGCGCGTTTTTGGCCGGCTTTCCGGAGGCGATGATCTGTTTCACCACCTTCTTGCCGATATATCCGCCCATGGAGTCGTTGATGAAACGACCGGCGGAAATCACCTGCGTGTGGTATTTCAGCTCAGCGGCCTTGTGGACGAGGTAGTAGGGATCGACACCGATGCAGTGACCTCCCACCAAACCCGGGGAGAACGGCAGGAAGTTCCATTTGGTGCCGGCAGCCTCCAACACGTCGTAGGTGTTGATGCCCATACGGCCAAGCAAGATCGACAGCTCGTTCATCAGGGCGATGTTCACGTCGCGCTGCGTGTTCTCGATGATCTTGGCGGCTTCCGCCACCTTGACGCTCGGGGCGCGGTGCACACCGGGTTGCACAACCAACTCGTAGGTCTTCGCAATCTGCTCCAACGATTCCGCATCACAGCCAGAAACGATCTTGATGGTCTTCTCCAACGTGTGCACCTTTTCGCCGGGATTGATGCGCTCGGGCGAGTAGCCGAACTTGAAGTCGATGCCCGCCTTCAATCCGGAGAGCTCTTCCAACAACGGTACGCAGTCTTCCTCGGTGCAACCGGGATATACCGTGGATTCATACACCACATAATCGCCTTTTTTCAGCACCTTACCCACTGAACGGGTCGCGCCAAGCAATGGGGTGAGATCGGGCTTGTTGTTCTTGTCGATAGGAGTCGGCACCGCCACAATGTAAAACGTAGCCTTGGCTAAATCGTCCAAGGAGGAGGTGAACAAGATGTCCGCATTCTCGAACACGCTGTCGTCCAGCTCTTTGCACGGGTCTGTACCCGCACGCATCACGTTGAGATGCTCCTCGTTGATGTCAAAACCGATGACGGAGGCCTTGTGTGCGAAGGCCATCGCCAAAGGAAGTCCGACATAGCCCAAACCGATTACGCCGATTTTGGCATTTTTGCTTAAGATTTCGTCGTATATTGCCATAATTGTATAATTGACTGTTGTTGGTTGTTAGCTGTTAGCTTTTGGTTTTTGGCTTTTGGCTTTTAGCTGTTAGCTGTTGGTTGTTGATTGTTGTTTATATATTCTTTTGCTTTTTGGCAGATGGGGTCGTCCATCGCCTCTTTCTTTTTGTATGGGAAAAGTGGGTTTGTCTGGCGGAACTCTGAGGTTAGGTCTTTCTTCCGTTCTGCGATAACGCGCTCATAGAAACGGATTTGCGCGTCAATGGCCTCCTTGTGGAGGGCTTTGATGCGCGTTTCGGTGATTTCTCCGTCGCATAAGTATTTAAGGATAAAGCGTTTGTCGGAGTAGGAATAGCATTCGTCAGAGAATTGATCTTGATAGATGTGGTTTTGCTTCAGAGAAGGGGTATTGCAGAATAGTTGCAGATGCTTGGTGGAGACGACATTCCCTCCCGCGTTCACCCATTGCTCATCCGTGGACTCGGAGATGGCCTTCAGATCGATGGGGTTTTCTTCAAAAATCTTGCTTGAATTCAGCAAGTAGCAAAGCATCATTTCGCGGTAGGCGACGACGGCCTCCTTCTCTTTGAGGATGCGCACCGGCCGGTTCGACATCTCCATTTTGGGCAGCTCCGCTTTGCCAGCCAGATGTTGGGAGAGTAAACGGTGGTTCTCCTTTACAATCTGGATGGTGTCCGGTGCAAGTGGTTTGTATTCATAGTATTGTGTGTGTTCAATGCGTTTGTCGCGGTTTTGGTACTTCCATTCGTTGCGCATGAGGGCGTAGGCGTTGTACATCCACCAAAAAGCAGGCATGATTTCCAAGCAGCCGTCCTTTACATTGTTGTTGATCAGCGAGAAAGCGAACGGAATGGAGAGCGGTTTCGGGTAGTCGCCTTTGGCGATGAGCGTGTAGGGCGCGAAGGCGCAAGGGTAGGAGAGGGAACTGCAGAGTCCCGGCCAGAAGCCGCGGCCCGCCACCAAATCGACGTCGTTCTTGCGACCGTTGTGGTTGGAACCGAGGGTTGCGCCGGACGCGATGTTGCTCTGCCCCTGGATGTGCGCGGCAATGAGGAACGAGCTGCTGTGGTGCTGCTCGTGACAGGGGTAGATGAAAGCGTGACCTACCTCACAGCCGGAAATGTGGCTGTTGTCGCCCACGGCAGACTGATAGACACGTGCCCCTTCCGCAATGCTGACCTGCTGTCCGACAAGCACATCCGCGAGATACGCGCGGGAGTCGAGGTGCGCACCCTTGTGCACGATGGCGTTGCGCAGGATGACCCCGGCCCCGATGCGGGCGGGCTCTTTCTCCGAAGAGGAAATCCAGGCGTGCGCTATCTCGCAACATCCTGATAACTCGGAGAATGCGTCGATGTGGACGTTACGGATGGCGGTGACATTCTCGATGGTGCAGTGCGCACCGATGTGACC
>ONHS01000099.1 GCA_900317715.1 uncultured Bacteroidales bacterium
ATCAGCCTTTTGAGTTTAGTTTGGAAAATGCGGATTTATTCGCGGCCATTCGCAACGATTCAGCTGAGAAGAAAGTATATGCATACCTGCCAGCAGGTACGTGGGTGTACGACATCATCCTTTATTCATATACTCAGACCTCCACCGACATGGAAGTGACAATCTATGATTTTTCTTTGAAGATAGGTGACACTGTAACTTATTATACATTAGGCGATCAGGTGGTAAAGAACAGGGCTATCCGCACAGAAACGGCGAATATTACCATCGGTTGGGGTGAATATTCCCCTGTTAATCATCAATATTCAGAAGGGGATTCACTTGTGTCTTTTTCGGATAACGGCTCCCGTAGCCAATTGTTTTTGCAGGGGCTTTCTAACCCAGCTATCTACAATGTCTGGATAGAAAGTATAGGCAGTATTCGAGGCTTTAACGAGACTCCTCAATTATTATCATCGGATTATGGATATAGGACTCTCCTGTGCTTCGACAACCATTCAGGAACTTCGTTCCATACCGAATTCGACCTTGACAACGATCCAGACGACTGTTTCAGCAACGGATTCGGAGGGGATGTTCCTGAAAGAATGGAGAAAACAGCAAAGGTTTACCCCAACCCTACCGACGACATCCTCTATGTGGAGTTGCCCGGCGCAGGCATCGCCAACGCCACGTTGTACGACCTACAAGGGCGCGTGGTAGGGGCGAATAATGATTCGCCCCTACAGGGAACCGCCACCCTCAACGTGCGCAACGTGCCCGCCGGCGTGTACGTGTTGCGCGTGACGGACACCAACAGGAAGGAATACCATCGGAAGGTGGTGGTTGATTAATAAATGCAGAATATGCGATGCGTGGAAAAGTCGTCGCGGGTGTAGGGACGCGCCATGGCGCGTCTCTGCCGGACGGCGGCGTTAACCAGAAAAAGTGTATGTTTGCAACGCAAATCAGGACATCGCCCTTCATCGCCCTTTCATCGCCCTATATCAACGAGAACAGAACAAACAGCCAGTGCGCGGAAATGCCAGCGACAAGACCGCCGACCGTGTGCGAGGCGATAGCCTTGGAGATAAGCTGGCGGTAGCCGAGGGAGTCCAACATGCCCGTGTGCGTGCTCAGGAAGCCGCTCCAGCACATGCCCATGGCCGTGAAGACCGCGATGGCGTTGCCGTCAATCAAACCAGCGGCATCAAAGGCGGGAATCAGACCGATGGCCGCACCCACGGCACCCAACGCCGTGATCGGGAAGGCAATCAACTCAGGATGCTCGAATCCGAACAGCCACTCAAAGACAAAGTCGATTTTGGAGGCCAGCCACGGAAGCAACGGCACGCCTTCGTAGGCCGCACCGGTGTAGCCGCCGACCGCCGGGGCACCGAAAGTCGTCATCATCACGATGGTGGAGATGATCAACACACCCGGGATGATGGAAAGACCGATTTCCACCCCACCCTTGCCACCGTCAAGCATGGCGTTCAACGTGCGGAGGAACGGTCCTTTTTTCTCTTCTTCGGCGGGAACAGATTTTCCCTCCGCATCAACGGTGTCCGCTTTCAACGGCGCATCTGTGATGGTAGTGCCGGGCATCGGGGAATCGAGTTCCGGATAGGCCTTCAAAGTCAGTTTCTGCATCATGCGCGTGGTGACGATACTGCCGATGAACGCACCCGCCAAACCGACCAATGCACCGCTACCGTAGCCGCGACCCGTCATGAAGGCGACCACCACGAGTCCCATGCCGAAGGAGGTGCCGAAGTTGGTCAGCGAAGCAAGCTGGTATTGTTTAAAATACTGGCTGAAAGTCTTGTCTTTTGACAAGGTGATGATGGCAGGATTGTCGCTCAGGAAGGTCATCACCGCACCGAGAGAAGCCACACCGGGAAGGTTGTATAACGGCTTCATCAGCGGCTTCAACATCTTCTCTAACAGCACCACCACGCCGAATTCCACGAAAAGCTTACTGATAGCCCCCGTCATCACCGTGATGGCCATAATATAGAACACCGTATCAATCAACAACTTATACGCCGTGTTCATAAAGGTGTTCAGCATATTCGGCAATGTCATCTTGATAGACAGGCCGATGAAGAAGCCGAAGAACAGAATCAAGAAGATGATCAGTTCACGGGTACGGCCATACGCGCGCACCATGTAGCGCACCACATTGTTGTGGGATATGCGCGAAATCTGGTGCAGAATATTGTTGGTTTTAAAGTGAAATATCGGCATTCTAATTATGAATTATGAATTGTGAATTATGAATTATTTCAATTTTTCGGGCAAGAATCTCATGAAATTGAGCCACCAGGTGACCCCGACGTTGGCGGTGAGGATTTGGTTTTTCCAAGAAGCGTCTGCATCATATCCAGAAGTAGGGGTCATCACGCTGTTGGCCACGTACGCATGGACGCGCAGGTCGGGATAGACGCGCGGACGGAACTCCATACCGAGACCGTAGAAACAATAGCTGCGATTGTTGGGCATCAGCATGTCCACATCCACATCGGTGTTGTTAATGGTATAATATTGACCAGAGGTGTTCTGTTCGTATCCGCCTTTGGCAAAGAGATTTACGCTCGGACTGACATGCCAGTCGACTCGGCTAGCCAAGGAGAAGTCGTTAAAAAACTTGTCGAATCCAGCTGCGCGATTGGTATAATCAACGTAAATAGACCACTTATTGAATTTCAATTGGTTGCCTAAAGCGATATAGTTGATGAACTTGCCGCGTTGATATTCCATCATATTGATAGAATAGAGGGTATGGAACGGTCCGAAATTACCAGCCCAATAAAGGTTGTAGGAGAAAAGTCCCTTTTTCCAATTGTTGTGAACATTATCGTCATTGTCAACATACTTTACATAAGGGGAATTGGCAACCTGGAGCACAACTTTGTTTTTGCCGCTTTTATCGGTATAAATAGCTGAAACGCCCAAGTGGAAGCAGGGGAACGCTCCCCAATAATGGGTGTGATAATACACATCAATAGGTGGCGCATCATATTCGAAACCGCCCACAAAGAGCGCCTCCTTGCCCATGCGCAACGCCCATTGGTCATTGAATTTGTATTGGATGTATAGATAGTCCGTATTGTCGAAAAAGTTGACCGTTCCGGCATGGGGGATAATGCGCTGGCGGATGAAGTAGGAGATATGGTCGCCGATATCGCCACCCAACAGGAAGTTGAAGTAGTCCCCGTGGAATCCATAGTTATGCTGTTCGGCTTTTCCCGTCACTGGGTTAAGCGGATTGGTAATATTAGACCATTTCGTCACGTCATAGTCATATTCAAAAGCCGCACGCGCTTCCAGGTGGAAAGTCGTGAACTTGTGTTTGAAGTTCGGGTTCACTTCCTTGCGTTCTTTCTTTTTCTTCTCTTTTTTCTCATTATTGTCTTGTGAAATGGCAGAAAAGGGCAACATTATGCACAAAAGCAATCCGACAATGGTATATAACTTATTCATTACCTGATATTTAAGAATAAATACTTTGAAAATGCAAACATACACAAATTACGAATATAACAAACAGAAAACGGATGACTTACCGTCACCCGTTTCCCAGAATAAATCAACAACAACCAATTTTATAATTTTTATGACATTTCTGCTCTGATTTTCACGATGCAAAAAAACTACTATTTCCCCACATAAATCATCCCCATTAGTTGTGTAATTTTTTCTCCCCCGTCATCATTTTTGATGATGCCACCGAAAGGCCGAAAAAATTATCTTCTAATTATCAATAATTTTCAACAATCATCTTTAATATTGAAAATAATTATGTATTTTTGCCACTTTGTTCAAAATATGTGTTTCAGCGACATGTGTTTTTGACAAATTTGAACGGTAAATTAATAATAGTCAGAAAGATAAGTAATATATTTACGCATTTATGTATAACAACGACCCTAGAACTGTCATCACCTTGGATGCCGGCGGCACGCACTTTCGATTTACGGCCTTGCGCGGCTGTGAAGCTATTACCGACACCTTCGAACTGCCTACCCATCCCAACGACCTTCCACAACTTTTGGAGGATCTTCGGACGGGTTTTCAGTTTATTATAGACCAGTTGCAAGAGAAGCCTGTGGCCATCAGTTTCGCCTTTCCGGGTCCCGCCGACTACCCCAACGGCGTTTTTCCCAGCCGTCTCACCAACTTCCCTTGTTTCGAAGGCGGCGTGGCTTTAGGCGACTACCTCAAGGAACAGTTCGGTCTGCCCGTCTTCATCAACAACGACGCCGATCTTTTCACCTACGGCGAGGCATTGGCGGGCGCACTGCCCATGCTGAACGAGAAAATCCGCAATGCCGGCGGTGTGAAAGAGTACCACAACCTCATCGGCTTTATCCTCGGCACAGGTTTTGGCATTGGCATAACCTCTCATAATCAAATGTTTATGGGTGACAACTGTTGTTCTGAGATTTACTGTTCCCCCAGCAAATGGGGACAGGACTTGATAGCGGAAGAAGGGATTTCTCTCCGCGCCGTTTTGCGTTACTACCGCGAACTGGCAAAGGATGAGAAAGCGGCGCAATATACGGATTCTTACGACATTTACCGCATCGCCGATGGTGAGTTGGCTGGCGATCAGGAAGCGGCAAAGAAAGCTTTTGCCCGTTTCGGCGAGGCGGCAGGTTACTCCATCGCGTACGCCGCTTGCATGTTGGACGGCATCCTCGTTTTGGGCGG
Source organism: uncultured Bacteroidales bacterium (assembly GCA_900317715.1). Lineage (GTDB taxonomy): Bacteria > Bacteroidota > Bacteroidia > Bacteroidales > WCHB1-69 > F23-D06. The sequence continues at coordinate 4,696 of ONHS01000099.1, forward strand.
CGGTGTCAGCAAAGCGGCCAAGTTCTATATGCCCGCGCTGCTCAGTGAGTTACGCGCCACCATGCACACGCTCGGCGGACAGACGCTCGCCCGCGTACCCTCCTACATCTACGATTTGGAGAATCCGGAGGAGTTTGAGCAGTTCGTGAAAGGTCAGACCAAGGAGATTGAAGTGTTTGGCACCGGCAAGCGCGTCCGCATTGACACGCAGAAACGCCTGGGCATCACTCTCTCGCAGCTTGGCACCTCCCGCGCCACGACTATCGGGGCGTACTGTTTCGCGCTGCACGCTTTAGATAATGCATAATGCATAATTCATAATTCATAATTGAGGACGGGCGTTCTACCTTAAACTCTAAACCTTAAACTCTAAACCATAAACTCTAAACCTTAGAAAAATAATTACAAACCAAATATCACCACTACTATGGCAAAAGATTTAACCCAACAACACATCGACTCTTGGTTGACTGGTAATTACGATCAGGAGACCAAGAAGGAGATTCTGCGGATGCAGGAGGAGAATCCTGCCGCTCTGTCAGATGCTTTCTATAGAACATTGGAATTCGGCACCGGCGGTCTGCGCGGCATTCTGGGCATCGGCACCAACCGTATGAACAAATACACGGTCGGTTTCGCCACCCAAGGATTGGCTAACTACTTGATCAAGTGCTTCAAACAGAATATCAAGGTGGCCATCTCCTTCGATTCCCGCAACTACAGCCCCGAGTTCGCACAGATTTCCGCTAACATTTTGGCAGCCAACGGAATACAAGTATTCTTGTTCGACAGTCTGCGTCCCACCCCCGAGCTTTCGTTCGCTGTGCGCCATCTGCAATGCAATGCCGGTATCATGATCACCGCATCGCACAACCCGAAAGAATACAACGGCTACAAAGTCTATTGGAATGACGGCGGTCAACTGGTTCCCCCGCACGACAAGAACGTCATCAACGAGGTCAACAAGATCAAAGAGGTGAAACAAGTGAAATGGGAAGGCAACCCTGAACTGATTCGCACCATCGGCAAAGACATTGACAACGTGTATCTTACGTTAATCAAGAGACTCTCTTTGAATCCTGAAATCGTAGCCGAAGCAAAGAATCTGAGCATTGTCTATACCCCGCTGCATGGCACAGGTATCTCCGTGGTGCCGCAAGCGTTGTCAGATTTCGGATTCAAAAACGTGCATATTGTTGAGGAGCAAGCCATTACCGATGGCAACTTCCCGACCGTAAAATCCCCGAACCCGGAAGAGCACGCTGCTCTGGAACTGGCCATCAAGAAGGCCAAGAAGGTGAAAGCCGACATCGTGCTGGCCACCGACCCTGACGCCGACCGCGTGGGTATCGCTGTACGTCGCAATGACGGTGAATACCAGTTGTTTAACGGCAACCAAACCGCGACGGTACTGTTCCACTACGTTCTCTCGCAGACCAACATCAATCCTTTGGACAACAACTTCTTCGTCGTGAAGACCATCGTGACCACCGACCTCATCAGCCAGATGGCCACCGATTTCAACGTGGAGTGCTTCGATGTCCTGACCGGTTTCAAATATATTGCAGAGAAAATCCGTCAATACGAAGGCGAGAAGCAGTTCATGGTGGGTGGCGAGGAGAGCTACGGCTACCTCATCAGCGACTTCGTGCGCGACAAAGATGCCGTTTCCGCTTGTTGCATGATTGCTGAGATGGCGGCTTACTACAAGACCGTTCATAAGAAGTCCCTCATTGATCAATTAGAGACGCTTTATCGTCAGTATCAATACTTTAAGGAGGACATGGTCTCCCTGACCGAGCCCGGCGAAGCTGGCATGCAGGCTATCCAGCAACGTATGACCGACCTGCGCGAGGACTCCCCGAAGATGCTCGGCGGACAACCCGTCGTCAAGTTGCACGACTACAAGTCCCAGCATACGTTCAACATGGAGACCAAGACGACCGACCGTATCGAGTTGCCCGTCTCCAACGTCCTGCAGTTCATCACCGCCGACGGCAGCAAGGTCACCGTGCGCCCGTCCGGCACCGAACCCAAGATCAAGTTCTATTTCAGCGTTTGCGAGAGCATCGCACCGGAGCAGAGCCTCGAAGAGGTGGACAAGATCCTGAAGAATCGGATTGCCGCGCTGAAGAAAGATTTAGGACTTCTTTAATTATGAATGATGAATGATAAATGATGAATGTAGAGACGCGCCACGGCACGTCTCTACAAATCACCAATCACAATTCACTAATCACAAACAATGACCATCACCGAAGAACGAATAAGGCAGATTGTACGCGAGGAAATTGAGGCGTACTTCCAGCGGCGGACACAAGGCGGAAACGTCTTGGAGGAGCCAAGGGGAGAGTACAGCACCGTGCGTGACGCGAAGGAGGAGCTATACAAGCGCGCCATGGATGCCATGGACGCCACCTTGGGGGAGCAGGACAACCCGAAAGTGGGTATCTTCTGGTATTCGCCGCAATTGCAAGATGTCTTCGGCGTGGTGGCCATTGATGCAGCAACGGCCCCCAAGAGCGGTCACAGCGGATTGCGCACTTGCAAAGAGCTTCACAAGTACCTCTGGAAGAAGCAGTTCAACCACGACAAGTCGCACAACATCCAAAGTCCGTTCATCGGTGACTACAAATACACTCCGCGCGGCAGGGTGTTCTATGACGATGAGCTGGACACTTACCACATTATGGTGGGTGCCTGGCTCAACGACTACCCCGAGGCCAAACCGCTCATCCGCGCCGCCTTCAACCTCACCGACCCCAATCTCCACGTCACCTTCGAACGCGGCATTCATTGGGAAATCGGGATGGGATACGGAGAGTGAGCTTGGCTGTTAGCTGTTGGCTGTTGGCTGTTGGCTTTGACTTTGAACTTTGAACTTTGAACTTTGACTTTGAACTGTTCCCTATTCCCTACTCCCTAA
>ONHS01000123.1 GCA_900317715.1 uncultured Bacteroidales bacterium
CCCCCGTCCCCTCCCTGTTTAGGGAGGGGGGCATCTACACCTCCAACTTTTCTCCCCTCCCTCAACAGGGAGGGGCAGGGGGTGGGTCTTCGGTATTTCGCCCCCCACTTTTCATCATACTTTTCGTTGTCATAATCAAAAATTCTGTCGTTAATAAAAAATACTGATTCACTGTCTACCATAAACGATGCCCGGTCAGCATTGATGCAGCTGCCATCGTTCGACAAGCCCTTGAACCGCCCGGGGTTCAAAGCCTTGATTTGAGTCAGCAGAGCCAGCTGGTTCTGCTCAATCGTCAGGTCGGCGTTGGCCATCGTCACCAACCTCAGTCCGTCGCCGCTCGGCGTGACGTGCGCAAGCAGTATGGCCGTCGGGCAGCTCTTGTCGTCAAACCAGTGCGTCGGCAGGGCGTCGTAGAGTTCCTTCACCGTCAGGCCGATGTGCGACAACTTGTCAAAGTCATGCATTATCAGGCCGTTCAGCTTGGCAGCCTGCTGGGTGCGCCATGCACCCAGAGGCATATTGTCCTTCGCTCCCTTGCTGTCGAGGAACGTACACATATAGCAGGCCAGTGGCAGGCCGCGCTTCTTAGCGTTGTAGCCCTTCACGTCGCCTGCGCCGTAGAGTTGCCGGCACTCGGCTATGCGCCGTTTCACGCTGGGGTCGTTGCTCAGCTCGCACCACGCTTCGCGAGTTGCCGGCACAGTTTCTTCAAAGAATCTTCGTTGTAGTGCAAACATCTTGACAGGTTTGAGTAAATCCTAAACAACTTGCTACAGAAATCGACATCCTTCGAGAGGTCGATGCACAGAGAGACTTCAACCTTACCCTGCGCGTTGTTCACGCAGCAGGTAAAGTCATCACACTTTTCCAGCACCGTGCCCTTGGGCACCGTCGGGGCCTTGTACTCCGGCAGGTCCTGCCCGTCACGCCGGGCCTGCGCCAGTACATTGTCCAGCTGCTGGTACAACTTGCCTACGGGGTCCTTCTCCTTGCTGTCAACAGCCAGGTGAATGCACCGCGTCTGCTTCTTCGTTCCCTTCGTCAGGAACATCTTGCCGCCGCTACTTTCCACCACGTCCGTCTGGTTGCTCTCGCCTGTTGCCTGGAACGGCCGCAAATCCATCGAGAAATCCTCGTAAATGGTGTTCGTAGAACGGAACTTTTTCAATACTTTCTTCATTTGATTTGAGATTTGAGGTTTGAGATTTGAGATTTCTTAAATAGTACATGGTACATTGTAAAATAGTACATCATTGTAATGTTTTTTCTTAATTTTTCCATTTGTTTCTCCGCTTGTTACAACTTGACACTTGACTCTTGACTCTTGACAATAAGACCTAAAAAAAAGTTCCAATTTTTTAGAGATTTAATTTTATAATTATATATTTATATATAAATATATAATTATAAGGCATAAATCAAAAGACGCTTAATGTCAAGTGTCAAGAGTCAAGAGTCAAGATTAGAAGGTCTGAGGGAGTGTTTCTCCCAGCTGGAACTCCTTTTTCATATCCAGAATCTTCACTCGGTTCTTGAAAAACTGCCCGCCATCCTGCTTCTTGCACAGTATAGCCTCAAATCGCACCAATGCCACGACATTGTCACCGATTTTTACCTTCTTCGCCGTATCCTGCGCATTCAGGGGGCCAGTCGTCTCGCCATAGATGCGGTTCAGGCCGTCGTTCAACACTACCTCCAAATAGGAGAATTCACGCTCCACACCGCTTTCCGTCTTGTACTTGCAGTTAATCGGAGCACTCATCTGTTCTACAGTTGCTTTGATTTCCATAATTCTTTCGTTGTTTGTTACTTTTTTACCTTTTTACTTTTTTACTTTTTGTAAGCTTACGGATGCAAAGTTAGGCAAAAAAAAAATCGCCCCAATTTGATGGAGCGATTTGGTATCTGTTTGGTATCGATTTGGTATTTCTTATATTTTCGGTAGGTATATTTTCCCCAATTCTTCTGCTATTTTCATAGCCACTTCACGACACCAGGAATAGACGTCGCGATCCATGCTGCTCACCTTCACCTCAGCCTTGCCAAACGGGTCACAGTCCATGAACGATAGTTTACAGAATTTCCTAATGTTGTTGTATTCACATTTCAGATGATCAGGAAGATCCAACTTTAAGCCGTCAATCTTGGTACAGAATTCCTTGATGTCAACAGGGTAATTGCATTTCCACCTCAGGCACCAGTAGGCACCTGCCCATTTTCTCATGTTGTTGATGACCTTGTCGTCACCCACGCAGGCCATAAGAGCCTGTGCCACCTGCTCGTCGCCATAGCCATTGTTCTCCGTCTGGGCACCCATATTCAACGTGCCGATATGGATCTCCTTGGCAATGAAATTTCCCGGACTATATACATTGATACAAAAGCCGTCGTCTTTCTCCATTTCAGTTCTCATCATGTTTCTCTCCTATTTTTATTATTTTAGCAATATTGTTTCCTGGACTGTTCACGTCAATATCCATCTCCGTCTTGCCTATGTTCCTGGCATCGCTTGTTGAATGGCTCATCACCACAAGGTTGGGAGCTGCTGCACGCTGCACCTCCAGTTGCTCCTGTATCTGCTGCAGCTTCTCCTCCTTGCGCTTATCAGCAATGAGGGCATACACCGACTCAGTGGTTTCAGCCCAGCCTCTCAAGCCAGAGAAATACTCGTTCATCTGCTTGAAAGCAGCACGGGCAGCATCCAGACCGTCAACTACGATTATGCGCCTGATGACCTCCATCACGTCATTCTGCGTGATGTTGAGCAGGCTGGTGGGGGTGTTTTCGGAGGTCATCATTTCGGAAATTTGATGGGTTATTATATAATAATGTAATAGCCAGAGAGGCCGTTGTAGCGACACGCTGCGCCGCCCGATTCGCGAGGCCCCGATCTCCGATGATGACTAAGGCAGGAATCGTCGCCGAAGGGCTGTCAGCCGACGAAAAATCGCGTCGGTTAGCAGCCGAAAATGTCAGCCCGGTGCTTACAGCGGTCTTTTGAGCTGACACGGAATTGCATCTTGCAGTTGTTCCTGTCATGTCTTGAATATCGTTTTGGTATATCCTGTTTGCAAAGGTACAAAATATCCTGCATCCGACAAGCAAAAACAAGGCAGAAAATTCCGTCAACAAACGTTAATTTTCTGCCCTGTCAATTATTCGGAAACGTGCCTCTACCAGCCATCCCCCTTTCCGTCACGGCACACCTCAACCTCCATTGTCCGCATTTTTTACGAGAAATCATAGGGACGGTTCCCGTGATCATTTGGTGTGCTAACCCTTTATGAATCACAGGGCTTCAATTTGTTCGATGGTGAGGCCAGTTACTTGCGATATAAATGCAGCATCAGAACCGAGTTCCTTCAGCTTGCGGGCGGTGTCAATATCCTTCTGCTTCAGCTTTGCCTCAGCCATTGCTTCTGCCTCTGCTTTTGCCTCTGCCTTTGCCTCAGCCTTTGCCTGTTTTATCTTTTCTTCCGCTTTCGCTTCTGCCTGGTTTATCAGTTCTTCCGCTTTCGCAATCACTTTTTGCTTGAACTCCTCCTCGTAAGTCCGCTGGACACTCACCCTGTCCCAGAACTTGTCGTATGTCCGCATCTCGTCGTCTGAGAAG
>ONHS01000046.1 GCA_900317715.1 uncultured Bacteroidales bacterium
TGCAACTAAACGGTTGCAAAAAAAAATGAAAAATGAAACCAACTAAATTAAGCAAAAAGAATGGGGCAAACGGTCAACCTTATTCAGGCATTAACACAAAAGCTAATAGCCAAAAGCCAAAAGCTAATAGCCAAAAGCCAAAAGCTAATAGCCAATAGCCAATAGCCAATAGCCAACAGCTAACAGCCAACAGCTAACAGCCAAAAGCTAATAGCCAAAAGCCAATAGCTATGTCTAAGTCTAAGTCACAAATCCCACACTTCCCCGTCTTCATCACATTTTCACCACCTTCTTCGTGAACGTTTGGTTTCCGGTGCGGAGGGTGACCGTGTAAACGCTGGCAGGGAAATCAAGGAGGGAGATATGAGCCTCTTCGAGGTTGGGCGTTGCGCTGTAAACTTTGCGGCCAATGGCGTTGAAAATTTCTATGGTTTGGATGGGCTCGATGCAGGAGACGGTGATGTCGCTGTTGGTCGGGTTGGGATAAAGTTTCAAATCATGATTTTCATAATGAGAGATTCCAACTGTCCCCGCTTCATAGTCGATGTCAAAACCAGTATCCGTACCGGTTTCATCCGTTTCTAAGACCAAATATACCCGTCTGGTGTTCACCGTGATGAAGGTGTCCGTCAGGTGGCCAGTCAGGGTGGACAAAAGGTATTCATCGTTTACAGAGCCGTCGTAGATGTACAGGAAATCTTTTCCCTCTTCCAAATCTAAGGCGTTGATATGGAAGGTGATGGCACTATAGGCGCTGCTCGTGATCAGGACGCGGTAACGACAGTTGCTGAAGTTGTTGTAGTTTGCGTTTCCGCTGCCATCCTCAATGTGACCAGTGGGTTGGGTGAAGGGTTGGGTGCCAGAGCAGAAAATCTCTTGAAGGGCACTGTAGGATGCTCTGAATCCGGGACTTGCGTCAGAGTGGGTGATGAACCGCACGGTCATAGTCGGACAGCTCCATTCCACGTCCAGCGTGTCAGCACCAGCGGTTAAGGCATAGAAGGTGTTGACGGATGTGCTGGAGATGTATAAGGTATCGCCGAGAGCAAGGTCGTATATGACTTTCAGTTTGATACCGGTCAAATTGCTTACGTCCGGCGCGATGTTCCACGTGAAATCCATGCCGGAAGCACTATTGTTGTAAGTTTGGCTGCCATCGGTGAAGGTGGCCTCGCCGGCGGTCAGGGTCATGCTGCCCGTCAGCGCTTGCGGGGTGGGGTAGGTGTACTGCGTGGTGTCAGGATAGCCGTTTACAATCAGTTCCTGTGCAAGGTTGAAGTTGTTGATGCCCACAATCAGGGAGTTGGTGTAGAAATAGCCGTCCATGTAGCCGCTCCAGCCGAAGTTGAAGCTGAAATAATAGCTGCTATCGACCGTTTTGTAGCCGTCGCAGATAAAGCCGTGCCCGTTGATGTCAGGAAGGCTCCATCCCGCGTAATACATCGGGATTTGGCGATTTAAGTGGCTGACTATCACACTGTCCCAGTTGAGGTCGGTGGAGTCGCGGAAGAGATACTCCGTTTCGGGGGAGAATTTGAAGAAGGTGCGCAATACCCGTGCCGCGCTGTGGTTGGTCATGCCGGAGCCATCGGGGCCGTAGTGCATGTCCACGCCCACGCCGCAGTGGTAAATCAGTTTGGAAATCTCTGTGTTGATACACGTTGGCTCGTCGCACATGGCATTGTAGTTGTAGGTGGTGTTGCCGTAGTCCGCCGACTGAACGCCGTAGTTCTCGTCCGTGTAGGAATAGCTGCCGACGCCGGTTTCAGGGAAGCGGAAATAGTAGAGAAGCTGCGCCATGGCAGTGGCTACACAACCGGTCACCACTCGTCCGTTAATTCCTGAAAAGTCGCGCGGACAGTAGTAGTTGTAATATTCGCCTTGGTCCCATTTGGAGAGCATCATCGGCTTTACCTCTTCTCCGGAACGGAAGGCAGGTGCACCGGAGAGGATGCGTTGCCAATATTCAACATATTGATTTTGAACAATATGCTGTTTCTTGATTTGCTCGATTTGGTTGGCGTAATGGTTGAGCCACATCTCAAAAGGCGGTACCACGTCGCTGTCGTTGTACAGTTGATGGTCGATGTAGGCTAAGATGGGTTGCGCACTTTTGTCGCCGGAAACCACCACGAAGGCGTTTTCGGCGTTGAAGATGTAGAGCAACGTTCCGGCATCGCCATTTATCGTTTTGGCGCAGCGCACAAGGGTTTTGCCTTGACTGCTCAGGAAGCGGTCGGCGGCGCGTTCAGCCTCTTGCAGGGACACATTCTGAGCCATGCTGAAACCCACAAAGGCCAGCATGATCATACAAAGGTATATCTTTTTCATAGCGGGTGATTTTTTCGTTTTTACCGCCGCAAAGATACGAATTATTTAGAATGGAGGGAGTAGGGAATAGGCAATAGGGAATAGGGAGTAGGGAGTAGGGAAGAGGGGTTAGTGTATTACGGTGATGGAGCCGTTGAATTGGAGGGTGCGGACGGCGCCTTCGTAGTAGAAGGTGTAGTAATAGACGCCGTCGGAGAGGTCGGCGCTGCCGAAACCGCTTTCAGGGTTGTAGATGACGCCGTCTTTGAAGTAGGTCTGGTAGTTGTCTTGGCTCAGCATGATTTTGCCCCAGCGGTCGGTGATGACAATGCGGTTTTTGCGCTCGATATTCAGCCCTTCGATGGCGAAAACGTCGTTGATGCCGTCGCCGTTGGGCGTGATGACGTTCGGGAATTTCAGGTCAGCCTCGATGATGACGGGTACGAAGAATTCCGACGAGCAGTCGTTGACCACCAGCGTAAGCGTGACATCGAAGTCGCCCCATTGCGTGTAAAGATGCTGATTGTTGTACTCCGTGGTCGTGTCTGTCGTGCCATCGGCGAAATCCCAAATCCAGTAGTAGGACATCATCGCGATGTCGGTAATATCCGTTGTGTTGGTGAATTGAATGTACGGCGCTTCGGAAAGCAACGCTTTGTCGGGTTCTGCGTAGAAACTCGGGGTGATGACCGGCGTGACCAGCAGGATCAGCTCCACGAGGCTGTCGCAGCCGAACATATTGTTGTGATGACGGGTAAGCGTCCGGATGCCGGGAATGGAGGTCTCCAATGCGGAAAGGGTGAACCCATAACCTGCGTAATCTGCCCCTTGGCAGGTGGTGTCCGCAAAGATTGTTCTGCTAGTCGGATTGACCGTCAGGTGCATGGTCAGCGTGCTGTCAGCTCCTGTGTGCGCGAGGAGCACCACCGACTGTGTGTCGCTTTGGGTGAACGTAACGCCGTTCCAAACCAGCGGCAGTTCGCTGTCGCAGATCACAGAGTCGGCCTCCGCCGTGACGTTGGCGTGGACGAACAGGTGGACGGTCACGATGCTGTCGCAGCCGTCTTGGTTGGTGAGCGTGGCGATTTGCATGCCCGATTCGTTGAATGTCAGTCCGTTAATATGGTAAGGCAGCTGGTTCTCCACGATGGTGTCGTGGACGACGGTGGAATCGGCGGGTGGTGCCCAGTGCACGGTCATCGTGACGGTGCTGTCGCAGCCCGCGGCGTTGGTTAGCACAGCACTCTGCGTTCCGAAATCGCTGAATGTCACGCCATTCCATTGAATGGGCAGCTGACAAGGCATCAGCGTGTCGTGGACCGCTGTGCTGCTGGTGGCGTGCACTTTCAAATGCAGATGGACGACAGTCTCGCAGGTGCCGCCGCTGATGAGTGTTGTATCAATAAGATACTCAATAGGTTGCGAGATGTTGAAATCCGGAAATCCTTCCACATGATATGGAATGGGTGAGGGACAAAGGTCGGCCATGATGGTGTCGTAATTGGTGGGACTCAGATGTCCATATACTTCCGTCATGGGCAGCGGGGTGCAGATGTCGATGCTCCAGCCATCGCGGCTGTTCGTCCAGTTGGAGTTGAAAACGAAGGTGACCGCCGAGGTGGGTATCGTCAAATGGGATAAGGAACTGCCGTAGGTGAGGATGCCCACCAGGAAGTTAGGTAGCACGTTGCATCCGGAGTAGATATAGAGGGTGTCGCCCATGGCGATGTCCACATAATTGATCACCACATACATGCTGTCGGCACCCGTGCAGCTGAACCCGTAGGTGTAATGTTCGTTGTCGCCGTAGTTTTCGTCGTTACCGCCGCTGTCATAGAGACGTGCGCTCTCCCCGGGGTTCATTTGGGTGGTGCCGTTTTGCATGTTCACGGTGTAATAGAGGGTGCCGTAAATGCCAGCACAGTAGTCTGCGTTAGAGACGGTTACGTACAAGGCGGAGTCGCTGTAAAGGTGCTCGATTTGACAGAAGGATTGCGTGCCGGGGGTGTAGATAGTGTCGCTCTTGAGCAGATGCTCCTGCTGCGGATTGTCGTACCAACAGACGACGTAAGGCGTTGAGATGGGGGATGATGCACGCAGCGTGGCGGCATTCCCGTAGCAGGCCGTACCATCTGTGGTGTTAATGGTCGGTGGTGTGGTGGTGAAGACATTCTGTATATCGACAATCGTGGTGTCTATGAGGTAGTCATACGCACAAGTGTTGTCCGCCATGTTGTAAGCCCAAAAACGGTTTTCGGAGAGAATGGGGTAGTAGTGATAATACGTTGAGTTGGGGTTGACGGTAAAGGTGTCGATGCCGGATTCAGGTGCGCCCGAATGACCGACGTTGAAGGTCACGGGGCTGTTGCCTTCCACTTCGAAACCCAAGGTTACCCCGCCGCCGGGACAAACCACGGAATCGCCGGTGATGGTGACACGCGGTGCGCGAATGACTTCGATAAAGACGCTGTCGCTCACGGTGGTGCTGCAGCCCGTGTTGAGAATCTCGAGCACATACCAACCGCTTTCGCCGTTGTAGGGCAGCACGAAATCGTTTACTCTTGAATTGCTGCTGAAGCCGTTCGGTCCCGTCCATTGATAGTCAGCTTGGAAAGAGAAGGGAAGGGACATGATATGCACCGAGTCGCCCTCACAGTGCGCTTGGCCCGTGTTGTTGCCGAATTCCCACGCCAATACGCTCTGGCTCAGCGAGGCGGCTGTCAGGTTGATATAGAAGCTGTTATAGCAAGAGTCGATGACCATCACTGATAATTGTTGTCCCTCCACCATAGGCACATTGTAGAAATAGCCCGTGGTACTGGTTCCGAGCATGTCGCCTGCGAGGTCCGGCTGGTTATAAAGGTAATAGGTGTAAGGTTCGGAACCTCGGATGGCATGGGTAAGTACATTGCCGGTGCTGGAGAGATAGTCGCAGATGATGGCAAAACCAAGGTCGAAGTCAATGTATTGGGGAATATACTCCAGCGTGTCGTAACGTGAAATGTAGGTACAGCTGGTGTTGCTGTAGGTCTCGACAATGTATCTGCCAGGCACCGTGAACACCAAATCCCCGTTTCCGTCGGGCCACTCGTTATAGCCGCCGACAACACCTTCAATGACATGGTAACCATACCAGTAGAAAGAATCCACATACAAATAAGGCTCGTCGTTGTCTTCCTCAGGGTAGATGTTCCATTGGTAATAGGTAATCAGATTATTGTTGTTGGGATGCACCACCAATCGGTCGCAAACCTGACGGATGTCGTATTGTTGCGGGGCATTGAAAGCCAGGGAGTCTCGCCATTCGCCGTCCCAAACATAGCTGACGGTGTCGCGACCGCAACCGCTGATGCGTTCGAACGTGTAGCGACCAGGTGCGAGGCAGAAAGAGTCGCGGACGGTAAAATACCAGCCGTCTTCGTCAATGAAAAATTCAGCGTAGGTGTAGATGTTGTCGGGATTTTCGGGAGTCACCGTCCATTCGCCGTTTTGACACACGGCGGTGAAATTGAAGCGGTTATACACCGGACTCTCGAAAAGATGGATGGTTTGGTTCTTTCTGAAGGCCTCTGCGTCCACCTCTTTCTCCCGAACGTTGAAGTAGCGGTCCCAACAGCACGCGTTCCATCCCCAGTCCTCACGGATACCCCAAGTTACCCATGGGTAGGGCGAATCACCGGCAGGTTCGGCATCGAACACGAACACCGTGTCTCGCGATGTAAGCACACAGCCTCGCGCATCAGTAACGGTGATGTGAACGGGAATGGTCGTGTCAACGGCAAATACCACGGGCGCAACCAAATAGCTGAAATCGTCGGATTCGCTATGGGAAATCAGAGAGGAGTCCACGCCCGACCAGACATCGTAGGATAGTGGGCAGGTGTAGTATCGACCCAGCAACTCTTGAGGGTAGTAGTCGTCCCAGTTCTCCCAACCGCAGTAGTAGCACCAATCGGGTGTGCCGTAGTAGTTGTACATTTGAGTGGCAATACCCGAATGCGTCCGAATCACGCAGGTGTCGGGGGTGACATCCATGTCCACACCCGTAGGAAGGACTTGCTCAATGAGGTCATAGACCCCTGTGTAGAAAAACCGTTTGGTGATAATCGTATCTCTGCATAAGTCGTGGAGTTGGAAATCGATGGTGTCGTTATATATCGGGCAGTGGTTGGGTATCTGGCTGAGCGTGTCGTAGATGTATTGCCAATAAGGGTCATACATGTTGTACTCAGGATAGTACCATTGGGTGGTGTCGCCTCCGGGATTGATGAAACGATAGCAGATGACACTGTCCAGATAATCAAGCTCATAGTCATGGAGAGAGCTGGCTTCACGGTAGATCATGAAGAAGGTTGCTACCGTGTCTATACATTCGATTGCGTTGCGCGCCTGCTGCTGGTATCGATAGGGCTCAGCGTTAGGAATGTTGATAGTCAGCCAGATAGAGTATCCGCAGGCATCGGAGACCAGAATGCGGTAGTCGCCCCAAGCCAGACTGTCGAAAGTGTAGTAGTCGAGATAGTCGGCAAAGGTGGGATCATCGCCAGTCTGCACACGATCGAAGAAAACGGCTTCCCGGATGGTGTCCATCAGGGCGTCCAAAATCGTGACGTGGTAAGGGAATTTGCCCTTGGTGAGCATCAACTGGATGCGCCCGCGGTCCTCACAGAGGAACGAGCAGTGCAGACCGCAGAATTCTCTCGGATTGTCATCCCAAGTTTCAAAGTTGCTGCGTGCGATCATGGAGAGCACAGAAGCCTCCAAGTGCTCGTAATTGGCTGTAACACTGATGTTACACAGGGTGGTGTCAACCATTAAGAAGTCACCGCTGCTGTTGGGGTCCGGTACGTAAGCAGTCACGCCGATGCAGTATTCGCCTGCCGTTACTTGGATGTTGTTTACGGTATCGTATTGCGTGTTGGTGCCCGCGCTGACATTCCGGTAGTGGTACTGGACGTTATACAGTGGGTACAAGTTCAGATTCTGCGCATTGTGCGTCTGCGGATTGATGACCACCTCTTGTCCATTGGCATCTTTTATGGTGATGATGATGCGACAATCATCGTAGCATTCACCGGGTTGCGTTGCAATGAAGATGCTGTAAGGAAAAGCGGCAGATTGTCCCCACACCGCCGAGGTTGATAATGCTAAAATGCTGAATATCAGTAATATTTTGAATTTGCAAAAAAATGGGATGTGGTATAATTTTACCATATAAAGATAAGTTTTTTAGTCGGTTGAAATCAGACTGCAAAAATACAAAAAATAATGGTCCCAAAAAAAGTGTATCTTTGCAACTTTGTTTTGATGTGTATATGAGGGAGTAGGGAATAGGCAATAGGCAATTGATCTCTAACCCTTAAACCCTAACCCTTAAACCCTAACCCTGAGCTATAACCTACAAACTCTAAACAAGCTTCAATAACCTATAACCCATAACCAATAACCATTTAGATGGAAAAACGTTTTTGGAACGAATATCAGAAAGAAATTGCGGATGACCACTTCTTTTACGAAAGGAGCTGCATCCGGCAGACCTTCTTCCCTGGGTCCGAGGCGACCTTCCTGAACATCATGCGCAATGACCTCGGGAAGGACATCTACGACTCCTCGCACCAGCACACCTGCACGGGCATCGGCTACCACTCTGACGTGGTGCCGTTCGAGACGACCATGACCATCGTGGCGCGGCTCTTTTCGTTGATGACCGAGCGCGGGTATAAGAACTATGTTCCGTCGTGTGTCACCTCTTTTGGGGTGATGACGGAGCTGATGGAGAAGTGGAAGGAGCAGCCGGAAGTTTTGGAGAAGGCCCGCGAGTATCTGTATAAAGCCACGGGCAGGACGTTTGAGATGCCCGAGAACATTGTGCACCCGTCGGACTTGATCTTCAAATTCCGTTACGAGCTGAAGGAGAAGATGAAGTACCAGCTCGTTAACCGCTTCACTGGCAAGCCGTTGCGCGGGGTGGAGCACATCGGCTGTCACTATGCGAAGATTTTCCCGAAGCACGGCATTGGCAACGCGGAGTTCCCCTACGTGCTCGCCGGCATGATCGAGGCCTGGGGCGGCGAGGTGGTCGATTACCCCGAACGTCGTCACTGTTGCGGTTTCGGATTCCGTCAGTACCTTGTGCAGGAGAATCGCGGCTATTCCATCGCTAACTCCAAGAAGAAGTTCGAGTCGATGGAACCCTACGAGCCCGACTTCATCGTCGCCAACTGTCCCGGTTGCGCCATGTTCCTCGACAAGTGGCAATACACCATCGCCGAAATGGAGCACAAAACCTACGACAAAGAGGGCTACGGCATTCCGGTGCTCACCTACGAGGAGCTCGCCGGCCTGCTGCTCGGTTACGACCCGTGGGTGATGGGCATGCAGCTCCACCAGGTGCAGTGCGAACGCCTCCTCGACAAGATCGGCGTCGCCTACAACCCCGCCGACAAATACCGTGGCGCCTCCGGAAAAGTGTTGAGGGCGCCGGAAAAACCGGAAGTACTGAAGGTATGATGAGTTAGCAGTTAGCAGTTAGTAGTTAGCAGTTGAAACATAGAGACCACCATATTTTTGAACTACTTCCTTGAGCAGCCCCGTAGGGGCAAGAGCTCGGTAGCCCAGGGTAAGGCCGAAGGCCGCAGCCCTGGGCTATAGAGAATAGAATAATGAATTAACGTACGAGTATGAACATCGCAATCATAGGCGCCGGCCCCGCCGGCATAGAAGCCGCCTCCGTGCTGGCGAAACAACATCAGGTCACCCTCTTCGAGAAAGAGGCGCAACCGCTGTGCAATATCCGCGACAAGGCCTTCCTCTTCCCGGACTTCAGCTCCGCTGACGAGCTGGCCGACAAGCAGGAAGCCAAGTTGCAGAACGAGAATATCACCTTCAAGCCCAACTGCGCTGTGACGGCCATGAACCGCACGGGCGAACAGTGGACGCTGACCCTCGTGGACGGCACCACCGCCACCTTCGATGCGGTGCTATTGGCTACGGGCTACAGAGTCTTCGACGCGCACCAGAAGGAGGAGCTCGGCTATGGTATCTACCATGGCGTGATCACCTCGCTGGAGATGGAAAAGATGATCAAGGAAAACCGAGTGCGCAACATCATGAACGAAGTGCCGAAGCAGATCGTCTTCCTGCAGTGCGTGGGCTCCCGCGACGAGAAGTCGGGCAACCATTACTGCTCGAAAGTCTGTTGCGTGACCGCCGTGAAGCAGGCCATCGAGATCAAGAAGCAGCATCCCGAGACGGATGTCTATGTCTTCTACATGGACCTGCGCATGTGGGGTCAGGGCTTCGAGGAGATGTACCGCGAGGCGCAGGAGAAGTACGGCGTCAATTTCGTGCGCGGACGTATCTCCGAGGCGGCCTCCACCTTCGACAACCGTGTGCAGATCAAGGCCGAGGACACCCTCATGGGCAACCCGATGACGATGACCGCAGATCTTCTCGTCTTGATGGTCGGCATGTGCGCCTCCGAGGGCACTGCCATCCTGTCGAAATCCGCTGGCATCGACGGCCTCTACCGTTTCGCGCAGAGCCTCTCCCCGCACACCGAGGACAACCTCACCACCCAGCCCGGCCTCTACCTCGCCGGTGCCTGCAAACGCCCGATGAGCATCAGCGACACGATTCAGGATGCCCGTGCTGCCGCGATTGCGATGACGTGTGATGTATGACGTGTGACGATGAAATGTCGATGAATGTCGATGAACGACGATGAATTATGCATTATGAATTATGAATTATGAATTGAAAATTATGAATAAGGTATTTCGACAATTATTGATTATGATAATGGCCGCGGTGGCGATGACCAGCGCGGCCCAAACCAATTACACGTTCATCACGCACCATAACGTGGTGAAAAACACCTATAATTTTTGGGTTTCCGTGCCCGACACCTACGAAAAGGAGAAAGGGGAGATTCCCGTGCTGTTGTTCCTGCACGGCGCGAGCTTGCGCGGTACCGATCTGAACCGCGTGCGCAAATACGGTCCGTTGGATGCCATTTCCATGGGACTCGACATCAACGCCATTATCATCGCTCCGCAGAATCCCGGCGGTGCGTGGAATTCCTACAAAGTACTCGACATCCTCAACTGGGTGTGCAAGCAGTATGATGTCGATACCAATCGTATCTATTTAATAGGCATGAGCCTGGGTGGTTTTGGGACGATTGAGTTCTTGGCCAACCATGCGGAAAAGATAGCCGCTTCGATGGAGTTGTGCGGCGGTACTATTCGCAACGACCTATGCAAGCTGAACACGGTGCCGTTGTGGATCATCCATGGTACCGCGGATAGAGCCGTCCCCGTTTCACGAGCCACGCAAATCTACGAGTCGATGAAGAAGTGCGGTCCTACCGATCTTCTGCGTCTTGACAAGTGGGCGGGCGTCAACCATGGCGCGTTGGCCCGTCTGTTCTATCTGAAGGCGACCTACGACTGGTTGTTCGCACATTCCAAAGCCGACAATCCGCGACAAGTCAACAAGGAAATTCAGCTGAAGAGTAGCGACATGGCGAATGCTTACAAGAGCATCGATCGGGGTTCCAATGTGATTACGGTTAAGAAATATACCCGCAAGCAGCAGGACACCAACGACATGCGTCGCACAGATGATGACGAAGACGAGGAGGTCGCCACCGACACCCTTAAAACGGACGCGCCACCTGTGACCCCCACCAAAAACGAAACGGCATCGAAACCCGCCCAACAGCAGCAGACCGCCAACAAACCCACCACCACCGCCAAGTACCACACCGTGAAACAGGGCGACACGTTGTACGCCATCGCGAAAAAGTATCACACGACGGTGGACAAACTCTGCAAGCTGAACAAGATCAAGGAAACGACGATTTTGCAGATTGGGCGGAAACTGAGGGTGAAATAGTTAGCAGTTAGTAGTTAGCAGTTATTCCAAGAGGGCTGAAAGCCCGACCTCTGTCAGCCTAGGGTGAACGGAGTGAGCCCTAGGATAGAATGGACGATGGACGATGAATGGACGATGAATGGACGATGAATGAATAACGATAAATAAAATATGAACGAAAATATCAACAATGTCAAGCGCCGTTTCGGGATCATCGGGTTCGATCCCGCGCTCGACCATGTCATTGACGTGGCGATGCAGGTGGCCGTGACGGACCTCTCCGTGCTGGTGACCGGCGAAAGCGGCTCCGGCAAGGAGTCGGTGCCGAAGATCATCCACGCCTACTCGCCGCGCAAGACCAAAACCTATATCGCGGTGAACTGCGGTGCCATCCCCGAGGGCACGATCGATTCCGAGCTTTTCGGACACGAAAAGGGCGCCTTCACGGGGGCCGTCGATTCCCGCAAGGGCTACTTCGAGGAGGCCAACGGCGGCACGCTCTTCCTCGACGAGGTTGCCGACCTGCCGCTCTCCACACAGGTGCGCCTGTTGCGTGTGCTGGAGACGGGCGAATATATCCGCGTAGGCTCCTCCAAAGTGATGAAAACCGACGTGCGGGTGGTGGCTGCCACCAACGTCAACATCGCCGACCGCATCGCCAAGGGCAAGTTCCGCGAGGACCTCTACTACCGCCTCAACTCGGTGCCGATTCGTGTGCCCGCCTTGCGCGAACGTCCGGGCGACATCTACCCGCTGTTCGTCAAGTTCGCCGCCGACTTTTCCGACAAATACCACGTCCCGACCATCTCGCTCACCGAGGAGGCGCAGGCTGTGTTGCGCGCCTACCGCTGGCCCGGCAATGTGCGTCAGCTCAAGAACGTCACCGAGCAGATCTCCATCATCGAGAAAGAGCGTCTGATTGATGCGGAGACGTTGAAACCCTATCTGACGGGTCCCGTCGGTTCCAACCTGCCGGCGGTGATGCCCACCGACAGCGAGCGTCAGGACAACATGCAGCGCGAGATCGTCTTTAAGTTCATCGCCGAACTGCAGCGTGAGGTGCGGGAATTGAAGGCCACCGTCGCGCATCTGGCCCAAAACCAGCCAGTGTATGTCCAAGGTCCCCATCCTCACCATGTGCTGCCTGATGCACCCATGACGGACGGCAGTCAGTATCCGTTGGTGACGTCTCACGAGCACCACGGTATGGAACCCGAGCAATACGATGATTCCGAAGTTATTGAAGATACAGCCGACTATTCCATGGACGGTCTGGAGAAGCAGGCCATCATTGCCGCCCTCAAGCGCAACCACGACAACCGCAAGCTCGCCGCGCAGGAACTGGGCATCTCGGAACGGACGCTGTACCGAAAAATCAAGGAATACAGAATCAGTTAGTAGTTAGTAGTTAGCAGTTAGTAGTTGGAGTGATGAATCGAAAAGTCCTGATATTAAAAAACTTCTTCCTTGAGCAGTCCCGGAGGAACAAAACGTACGAAGTGCAATTAACCCCATACAAGCGACGCAGGAGCGCAGTGTGGGGCTGCGCATGTATCATCCTACTGGCGGTGTTATTAACGTCCTGCCGCATGACCGTTTCCCTTTCCGGCGGTACGGTGGATGCGCGGGCGAAGACGGTGGTGGTGGCCACGTTTCCGAACAATGCCTCGCTGGTGAACCCTTCGCTGAGCCAGATTTTCACGATCAATTTGCAGAACAAAATCCAGGGGATGACCCCGTTGACCCTTGTTGACAACAACGGTGACTATGAGTTCGAGGGTGAAATCACGGATTACTCGGTGAATCCGGTGTCTATTCAAGGCAACGATACGCCCGCCCAGAACCGTCTCACCATCACGGTGAAGGTCCGTTTTACCAATAAATTCGATGAAAATCTGAACTTTGAGCAGACGTTTTCGCGCTACGCCGATTACAATAGCTCATTGAACTTGAGCAGTGTGGAATCGGGTTTGGTGGAAACCATTGTAGAAGAGCTATCCGAAGATATTTTCAACAAGGCCTTCGTAAACTGGTAATGGTTAGTTAGCAGTTAGTAGTTAGTAGTTAGCAGTTGGGCTAGTACTTTTGTTTGTCGTATAGCGGGCGGCTTTTTTGTTATTGTTGCTTTTTCTTGGAAATAAAAACACCCTGGAAAATCTTCCAGGGTGTTTTTTGTAGGGCCGTCATATTATGGCGGCCAATAATCTCAAATGTTACCGTTTCTTCAGTCCGAGAATCTCGCGGGCCTCGTCGGAGGTGGCGATAGGACGGCCGAGCAGTTTGGCCATGCGGACAACCTTATCGACGAGTTCGCCGTTGCTCTTGGCGAGCACGCCGCGCTCGAGGTAGAGGTTGTCTTCGAAGCCCACGCGCACGTTACCGCCCATCACGATGGTGGGAGCGGCGAGGGTGAAGGCGTGACGGCCTATACCGGTGCTCGTCCAGGTGCTGCCAGCTGGGATGTTCTTCACCAACCAGCAGAGGTTATCGACGGTGGCGGGGGTACAGCCAGGAACGCCCAACACGAAGTTGAACTGCATCGGGGCGCCGGGCACTTCGCCTTTGCGAGCCATGGTGAGGATGGTGTCGAGGTGACCCATCTCGAAGCATTCGTATTCGGGTTTGATGCCACGCTCCATCATGCGTTTGCCGAAAGCACGCATGGTCGGCATCGTGTTGTCGAAAATTTCGTCGCCGAAGTTGCAAGTACCGCAGTCGAGGGTGGCCATCTCCGGAATCGGGGTGGTGTCGGTGGATTGCAGTCTTTCATCGGGAGTCATACCCACAGCACCTCCCGTGGAAGGGATGAGGATGACGTTCGGGCAAGCCTTGTAGATGGCTTCCTCGCATTCCTGGAAGCGGGCACGGCTCTGGGTGGGCGTGCCGTCGTCCTCGCGCACGTGCAGGTGCACGATGGCGGCACCGGCATCCACAGCGCTCTTCGCCTCACGCACGATCTCCTCGACGGTATAAGGCACAGCAGGGTTCTGTTCTTTCGTTACTTCTGCACCGCAAATGGCGGCGGTTATGATCAGTTTTTCCATATTTTTGGTGTATAGTTTATAGTTTAAGGTTTAATGTTTAAGGTTTAATGTTTAAGGTTTAGGGTTTAGGGTTTAGGGTTTAGGGGGTGGTAAATTGTCCTTAAACCCTAAACTCTAAACATTAAACATTATTTTCTTTGGCATTGTTTCGGGACGACGCAGGTACCGGACGCGCGGCAGACGACGACGGGTTCTTCCAAGACGTCGGCGGCGGAAGCGCTGATGTCGGGACGAGGACGCACGACCTTGCGGGCCTCGAAGACCATCTTGCGGGAGGTGTTGCCCACCTTGGTGATCTCACCGACAGCTTCGATGTAGTCGCCAGCATACACGGGCGCGAGGAACTCCACGTTGTCGTATGCGCAGAAGAGGCCTTCGTCACCGTCTTGCATGATGAGCAGTTCGGTAGCCACGTCGCCGAACAGAGCGAGCATGTGAGCGCCGTCAACCAGGTTGCCGCCGTAGTGTGCATCTTGAGAACTCATTCTCAAACGAATCATTGATGTTTTCTTTTCTTCCATAATGTACTGTTTTTCAGTTAGTTTGTTATTTTATTGATGTTAATTTCCGATTCGGCAAAGGTACATAAATTACGGATATGCACGGAAAAATTACAAAAGGATCACTTTGCAAGTCTCATACCCCACCTTGATGATAAATATACCCTGGCGGTTCACGAGGTTTATCTGTATTTGGTTTGCTCCTTCTTTCAGGGAAACATTTCGGCTGTAAACCGTATGCCCGGTTAAATCATATACTTCCAGCTTCGTGATATTCTCTGAATCCGATTTGACCGAAATGCTGAGCGGTTCACCCGAAAGTGCAGGATTGGGATAACAAGTTAATTTTGTGATACTGTCGTTGTACAGGTGGAAGAAATCGCGGGTCTGAAGCCAGAACATCTCTTCCCTGTCACGCAAAAATTCGTCCACTTGGTCGCATCGTTCCTCCCATTCCTCCATGTTGTGGGGATATTGAAAACGTTCGATCTGATGGCTGATTTCATCTTGAAGCTGGCTTATGGCGGAAGAGAGATAGGGCTTGGTCTCAGTGTAGGCGAAATTGTTGTGGACAAGAAATGTCAGACGGTCGATAAATTGCTGCTTGAACGTTTCGTTTTTCAACAAGGATCTGAAGAGTAGGGTGGAAGTGGCATTTGATGGCCAGCCATTGTCGCTTTCATCCGTGGCCATTTCATAGAAATTATAACTTGCAAATGTAAAACAGGCATCGCAATCATAGAAGATCCACCGCCATGGCCGCCCTGTTGTTTGCCAACATCTCATATTGTTGGCAGGCCAATCGAGGTTCGATGCGAAAATCTCCAGAATCTGATAGTCGATGAAGTTGTTGATGTCGATGAGCTCAGACAGATGTTGATATTCATTTTCGTCAGAAAAGTCTGTCGATTCCACGTAAGCCATCAGTTCGTTGAAATTCAGGTTGTCACCCTCTTCGACAAGTCCAAACCAGTTGCCGATGATGTCGGGCGAATCAGGGTCGATGTCGTAGTGGTTTTCCAGATAACGTTCATCCGGTTTCTCTTGTATAAAGTAGATTCCCCAATATTCGCCGTTGAGAAACAGAACCGCCGGACGGGAGGCCAGACAATCCAGGTTCAAGTCCCTGGCTATGAAATAGCTTAGGTAGTTCTGCAGGCCAGCTTCGGTCCATGCGGACTTGAACGGTTTAAGGACCAAACGTTTGAATTTGGTAATGTCTAGGTCGTCGAAAATCTTGTATTTGAATCTTTTCTTGCCATATTCCTCACGGGCATAAATCTTGAGGCCCTTTTGGTTGTTTCGGCGGCCATTTCCCCCGTGTGTGCGAAGACCAGCCTGTTGGTTGAAACCTTCATTTCCCGTCGTGTAGTACTCCACATTGCACAGCCTTTCCCAACTGCGCCCCTCTTGGTAGTAGTTTCCGGTCCATTGGGGATCGTTGGGGTCTAGGAAAGCGCCTGGCACCATGATGCCAGTGTCGTAGTCGAAGAGCGCGAGTGAGTCGGCGCAGATAGAGACAACGGAAAAATTATGGAGGTCGCAGTTCAAGGATTTGATGAAGTAGGATTGCGTAACCACCGGGCTGACGCGTTCTCCTTGGTTGTTGAACGCGGCGGCACGAATCACGATGCCCTTGATCACCGAATCGGGGAGATAGAAGTCGTCTTCGGGCGAAATCAGGATTTTGTAGATGTCCGAATGCGATTTCAGACTGTCGCTCAGCATCAGCGGCTCCGAATAGAGAGCGGAATTCCCGTTCGGGATGGCGCCGTTGAGCGTGTAACGGATTTCGAAATTCGAATTGTTGCAGGTCAAGGTCACAGGGAAGGCGTCGTCATAGACCCCTCCCTTGTGCAAAAACTGCACTTCTCCGTTCTGCGCCCACAATGGAATGGCAAAACAGAAAACGAGGATAATGTTGATTGTCCATTTTTTCATTTGCATCCTAATATATCGTTTCATCGCCTTTTCATCGCTTTTCATCGCCCATCATCTCATCATCCTATCCTCGTCCTTCCTCGCCCTTCATCGCCTCCGCAATCCTCTCCGCCGCATGTCCATCGCCATAGAGCTCAAACGGGAACACGGGCGGCACATCCAGCAGGTTCTGCACGGTCTGCACGATGTTCATCGGGTCGGTGCCGACGATGTGGTTGTAGCCGCAGCCGGCCAGTTCTGTCCATTCCGTTTCGTTGCGCAGGGTGATGCAGTACTTTTTCATGTAGTAGGCCTCCTTCTGCAGACCTCCGCTGTCGGTCATCACCAACGTGCTACGGCTCAGTAGGTAAAGCATCTCTAGATAACCGACGGGCTCGATGAATTGGATGGGAGAGCAGTCGATGGGGTAGGCGATGGTTTCCAGGCTCTTGCGGGTGTGCGGGTGCAGCGGGCAGACTACGGGGACGGTATTGCAGGTGAGCTCAAGGGCGTAAAGCAACTGCTTGAGAATCTGCTGGTTGTCAACGTTCTCGGCTCTGTGGAAGGTGCAGAGTACATAGCGGTCGGGGAGGGTGGCGTTGGGCGCGCGCATGAGCGGGGAGAAGATGCGGGCGGCATCTTTCATCACGTCGCCGCTCATCACGATTTGCACGCCGGCGGTTTTGCGGCCTTCCGCTTCGAGCTGTCGCACCGCCAGTTCCGTCGGACAGAACAGCAGGTCGCTGATGCGGTCGGTGAGCACGCGGTTGACCTCCTCGGGCATCGCCTCGTTAAAGGAGCGCAAACCGGCCTCCACGTGTGCCACAGGAATGTGCAGCTTCTTGGCCGTGAGTGCGCCTGCGAGGGTGGAGTCGGTGTCGCCATACACCAGCACGCGGTCGGGCTTCTCGGCCATCAGCACCTCTTCGATGCGTTCCATCATGCGGCCCGTGAGCGCGCCGTGCGGAAGCCCGTGGATATCGAGATTGTAGTCGGGCTCGCGCAACCCCACCTCCTCGAAGAAGAGTTGCGACATGTTGCGGTCGAAATGCTGCCCAGTGTGGATGATAACCTCTTGAACATCATTGTTTTGCGACAAAGCACGAGAGACCACCGCAGCTTTGATGAACTGCGGTCGGGCGCCGAGTATGGTGACGATTTTCATTATGCTTTTCTTCAAAAAAGGAATAGTCTTAATAAAGCGCAAATGTACATAAAATTCAAATATGCCAGCCATGAAAAAATGTAAACAATGAGCGTTAAATAGTTAAACAATTGAAAAACCACAATTTATTATTATTTTTTGTACATTTGCCGCTTCTTTTTGGGCAGTAGGTGCCGTAAACTTATTTCAAGATTTAATGCTCGGTAATAAAATGAATACAAGACTTAAAAGGATATGTTGCAGCAAGATACGCTCAAGCTACCTCTTCTTTTTGCTCCTGTTGGTGTGCGTGAATGCGCTGGGACAGGAGAAGTTCATTTTCACACCACAATGGACCGCGCAGGCGCAGTTCGCCGGTTACTATGTGGCGCAGGAAAAGGGATTCTACAAGGAAGCCGGGCTCAACGTGGAGATCGTCCACCCTTCGCCCACGCAACCGGCCATGAAGCGCATCCAGAACAAAGAAAGCCACGCCACCACCCTGCAACTCTGCCAGGCAATAGAAATCGTGGATGAAGGAATCGATTTAGTGAACATCTTGCAAACCTCGATGAACAACTCGATGGTCATCGTGTCGCGCCGCGGGGTTGATCCGCTGACACAAAAAGGTGAGCGCGTCGGGATCTGGAGCGCGGGGTTCGGCCAATTAGCCATCTGTATGAACAAGAAGGAACATCTTGACTATGAATGGATTCCCTTTGCTTCGAATGTAAATCTGTTTGTGGCGGGTGCCATCGATGCGACCCTGGCCATGAGTTACAACGAATATTATCAACTGGTGCAGACAGGCCTGCCGGTGAATGAGAAGAGCGTCTATCGTTTCTGCGACCACGGCTACAACGTGCAGGAGGACGGTCTGTATGTAACCCGCGAGTATTACAACAAACATCGCGAAGAAGCAAAAAAGTTCGCCCAGGCCAGCCGTAGGGGTTGGGAATGGGCGGCGGCACATCCCGAAGAGACCCTGGATATCGTGATGAAATATGTGCAGGAGAGCCATTTAATCACAAACCGTGTCCTGCAGAAG
>ONHS01000054.1 GCA_900317715.1 uncultured Bacteroidales bacterium
AAATTTAAACGTAGATAACATAAAAGGCATATATGGCAGATATAAAGGTGTTTATCAGCAGTGTTCAGCGAGAATTTGAACGGGAGAGACGGCAGCTTTGCGACTATATCCGGACAGACGCTCTGCTGGGACAGTTCTTTGTGCCTTTTATCTTCGAAGATCTGCCGGCATCTGAGATTTCCGCTCAGAAGGCATATCTCTCTCAAGCCGCCGCATGCCACATCTATCTTGGTATCTTCGGAACACAGTATGGCTACGAGGATGCCGAGGGCGTTTCACCTACCGAGCGGGAATATGACACAGCCACTTCGCATTTCGCCTACAGATTGATTTATACGTTGCGTACCAATGCGTTGCGTCATCCCAAAGAGCAGGCTTTCATCAGCAAGGTGGAACAGAATGTGGTGCGTCGCACCTTTGCAGACTGTGCAGAGTATGGGCTGCGTGCGCCCGAGTTCATCCAAGCTGAGGACTTCCGCACCATCATTTGGCGTAAGAAAAAAGTGTCAGAGCTCGGTGAAAAAGTAACAGAGCTGGACGAAAAAGTAATAGAGCAAGCTGCAAAAAGTAATAGAGCGGAGCAAAAAAGTAATAGAGTGCATCTGACGGCAAAGCAGCAAAAAGTATTGAAGTTCTGCGACGAGACGCCTCGCACGGCTCAGGAGATTCTGGAAATGGTGGGTGTCAAATACCAAACCCGCACGCTTCAACAATACGTGACAAAACTGGTGTTGGCAGGTGTTTTACGCCCTACCACCACACACAAAAATGACTCTAACCGCAAATATATCACCGCCCACAATGGAGAATGAGTTTTTATTACATTAATTACCATACAATTGACAAGGTAATTGGTTTGTGAGTTTCCGGTGAAAGCCGTCTTGCAGCATTCCTGAAGACTTCGCACTTTTGCAGCCTGATTTCAAAACTGACTGCAATGGAAAACACCAACCCAAAAAAGGTCCCTCTGTTTGCCGAGGTGAATATCAGCAAAGAGGATGCAAGGGCAAACAAAAACAGGCATACCGGAGGTTTTCATCTCCCTTATCTCAAGCTGACCTACCCGAACGGGGTATCGCTGACCCTGCCGACAGACATCGGCACAGAACAACTGGAACGTTTCATCCGGATAAAATTGTGAGGCCATGTCAACAATATGCCAGCTTCACGCGGACCTGAGAACATCCAGAGCAAATGATAACTACAAAAACATTGTCATCATGACGGGGAGCAATATGGTGATACCATCCTTTCCATAGTCTTTGGTGTAGATGAGGTGGGGTGTGTGAATGCGTTCGGAATATTTGTGGCAGAACTCATCGAGCGATTTGTGGGTTTTGTAGCCGGAAGACTTGACTTCGAGCGGCCATAGCTTAGTTCCTCGCGAAAGGAGAAAGTCAACCTCGTAGTTATGATTTGAGGTCGTTGAAGGCCAAGTGTGGTAAAAGAGTTTGTTGCCGCCTGCGGTGAGAACCTGTGCAACAATATTCTCATAGACATAGCCGAGGTTGGCTGAAAGCTTGTCGGAGAGAAGCCTCTGGTAGATGATGTTTTCGGTGATGCTCTTGTCCCAGAAGGCGAGGGTGACAAAAAGGCCGGTGTCGCCAACATACATTTTGTACTGCTCCGTGTTGCTGTGCAACGGCAAGCCCACTGATGGGTCGTTGGCATGATATGCAAAATTGACGACCATGCTGTCTCTCATGGCTTCCAGAATTTCATCGAGGTTCTTGCGCTCGCTGTCGGACAGGACGCTTCCAACTTGATAACGAGAGGCGTTCTTGTTCAGCTCGGAAGGGATGGCTTGAAACAGCCTCGATGCACGATAGGAGGTGTCTATCTTCACAAAATCGTCGAGATACAATTCCAAAATCTCACGTTTTACAGCATCGACTTTGCTGAGGTTGTTGGTTTCGAGATACTCGTTGACGGCTTGGGGCATCCCGCCAATCAGCATATAGAGGCGAAAGTCGCGCATGGCTTTGGGCAAGGCCTGTCGGAGAGGTAGCTGTTTGTCGTAGAACTGCTTCAAAAGAGGAATGGAAGCCGAGTCGCCCAAGGCCCAACGGAATTCCTCGTAGTCCATGGGGTACATATTTATGCGAGTCTCCTCGCTCGGGATGATAATGTCTTTGGTGTTCTTGCGAATGGAGATGAGCGAACCTGTCTCGATATAGTCGTAGCGATGGTCTTTGACGAGTTTCTTGATGGCTTGACGCGCCATGGGGCATTTCTGCACCTCGTCGAATATGATGACCGACTGCCGCTCCTGAAGATTGACATTGTAAAGCGACTGGAGGCGAAGAAAGATGTAGTCAAGATCCATCAGATTGTCGAAAAGTGATTTCACCTCCTGCGAAGCTTCGGAAAAATCGACCAGTAGATAGGATTGGTATTCGTTTCGGGCAAAATCCTCCGCTATTGTTGACTTGCCTACTCGCCTCGCCCCCTTTATCAGAAGTGCTGTCTTGCCGTCACGCTCTTGTTTCCATTGGAGCATCTGGCTGTAAATCTTACGTTTGAATATCCTTTCTGCTGCCATATTATAATAATTTTGCGAGTGCAAAAATACCAAATTTTCCAAAATCCCCAAAAATAAAAGTAGGTTTTATTCCAAAATCCCATTATTTTATCGTCGAAAATATTCCAAAATCCCAATATTTGAAAATGAAAGAATTGTAAGTTTACGGTGAAAGCCGTCTTGCACGCTACTTTGTAAAGTTTAGAGTTTAGGGTTTAGAGTTTAGAGTCAGTTGAGAGTTGAGAGTGGCTTAGTAGTTTCAGGTTTCAAGTTTCAGGTTTCAAGGGTTTATGATCATCGATAAAAAACTATTAGACGATTTATCCGCCAAGGCCAAGGCTTCGCCCCGGTTGCGCCAGGCTTACGATTTGCGCAATACCCCGGAGGACAACTCCCAGCGGATGCTAAATGCTATAGAACCGGGCACGGTGATGCCGATACACCGACATCTTGCCTCAAGCGAAACAGTGACCTTGCTTCGCGGCAAGATATGCTGGCACTTTTATGACGATGCCGGTAATAAGACCGAAAGTGTGATATTGGATGCCAACGGCGATGTGCGTTGTATCAACGTGGAGAAAGGCCGCTGGCATTCGTTGGAATGTATGGAGAGTGGTTCGGTGTTGTTGGAGTGCAAGGATGGGCGGTATGAGGGGTTGAGGGAAGAGGAAGTGTTGATAGTTTAGAGTTGCTTAGTAGTTTCAAGTTTCAAGTTTCAAGTTTCAGGTTTCAGGTTTCAAGGGTTCAAAGTTCAAAGTTTAAGATGGGAGGATAAAAGTTTTTTCTTAGGGTTGGATGTAACATTTCTGAGTTCTCCATACTATAAGGGTAGAGAATTGTTTCGGAAGGCAATAAAATCGGGAACAATTCGTTGTTTTTGCAGAAATGTTTTGAAGTATGACAATAGAGGATGTACGACATATTATAAGCCGAGGAGAGGGCTATACAATTGAGTTCAAGGATGCAACTGGCGGCATGCCCAGTTCGTTCTACGAGTCTGCCGTGAGTATGTCGAATACTGACGGTGGGGTACTCTTGCTGGGCGTGGATGACGACGGTGTTGTGATGGGGCTTACGACGGAGGCCTGCAAGCACATGCAGAAGGATATCGTGACAGCCTTGAACGAACCCGACTGTGTGTGGCCTTCCATCTATGTGCAGCCTTTTATCGTGAGCCATCCAGAGGGTGAGATTCTTGTGTGCCAAATTGTGGCGAGCAGTCAGGTTCATCAGTGTAAGAAGAGAATTTATGTCAGGGAACACGATGCGGATATAGATATTACGGATAATCAACAGCGAATAGGGGATCTCTATCTTCGCAAACGGAACTTCTTTACCGAGTCGAAGATATATCCTCACCTGACGATGGATGACCTTGACGCTGGACTCTTTGGTAAGGCTCGGACTTTAATTCGCGGCTACAGGAGCGACCATCCGTGGTTGGCTCTGGATGATGAAGAGTTGTTGAAGAGCTCGTCGCTTAGAGTGAAGGATTTTCAAAACGGAGAGGAAGGACTGACACTGGCTGCAGCACTGGTATTTGGTAAGGATACCACCATTCAGGCTATTTTGCCAGCCTATAAAGTGGAGGCAATGGTGAGGATACAGAACACTGACCGTTGGGATGACCGTCTGATGCCGCCTTTGCGCACGAATCTGATTGACACCTATCTAGGCATGAAGGCTTTTATCAACAAGCATTTGCCGGAGAAGTTTTATATGGAAGGCGACCAAAGAGTTGACTTGCGTGACAAGATATTCCGTGAGGTTGTGGCTAACTGCATTGTGCATAGGGAATATACAAGTGCTTACCCTACGGAACTGCTTATTACAAAAGGGGAGGTTAGGATTACGAATCCTAACCGTCCACTGTTTCATGGGTTTATCAACAGGAATGATTTCGCTCCGTATCCGAAGAACCCGAATCTGAGGAAGTTCTTTACTGCTTTTGGATGGACGGAGGAGATAGGCTCTGGTGTGCGTAATACCAGCCGTTATCTGCCGCTTTATAGTGAAGGTGCTTTGCCCACTTTCGAGGAGAAGGAGATTTTCGTAACCCGGCTTCCGTTAATGCATTATACTTTCGGGGTGTATGCGTTGAAACTCTCTAAATGGCTGTCGTTGCCTGTGGATGCTTCAGAACATTTGGAAAAGGCATTGGCTACCATGGAGGTGCCAGAACGGCTGCACGATGCAACGTTTGAAGACGTTCTGATGGATTTGGTACCAAGCTGGGTGGAAAAAGGTACCAGGCTGCCCGAATTGTTATTTGCTAAGCCTCAGCAACTTACGAAAGAAGAAATTGAAAAGGTACCAGGCTGGAATGAAAAAGGTACCAAGCTGCTTCACAAGAAATTGTGGTATGTGGTAGGTGTGTTGGCACTATGCGGACAGCCCACATCGTTAGCACAGCTGATGGCTTTTTTTGACTATAAGAATAGAAAAACGTTCAGGGAGAACTATATGAACCCTTTGAGAAGTTTGGGATTCATTGAACCGACAATCCCTGACAAACAGAGTGCCCCTGATACCAAGTATGTGATAACAGAACTTGGCTGGGCGTTTTTAATGGGGAATCGTTGAGAAGGATCGGGAGGGACAATAAGTAAGTTTACGGTGAAAGCCGTCTTGCACTTTATAGTTTAGAGTTTAGGGTTTAGAGTTTAGAGTCAGTTGGGGAGTTTAGAGTTGCTTAGTAGTTTCAGGATTCAGGATTCAGGATTCAGGATTCAGGATTCAGGATTCAGGTTTCAAGTTTCAGGTTTCATGATCATCGATAAGAAACTATTTGACGAATTATCCGCCCAAGCCAAGGCTTCGCCTCGTTTGCGCCAAGCTTACGATTTGAGCAATACCCTGGAGGACAACTCCCAGCGGATGCTGAACCGACGAACGAAGCAAGCGCAGAGGCAAAGTTCACTTTGACTTTGCCTTGCAAGGAGGAGGAAACGCGAAGCGTAACATCTTGGAGCCTGGCACGGTGATGCCGAATTATATTTGTGTTGACTCTTGCTCAAACATTTCTTTATTTTATTTTTGACGACAACGGGGACAACTTGGACCAACAGCAAAAGGAGTATGCGAAACTTATTCATCTTGGTCATTATCCTGCCGCGAAGATAGTTTTTTTCGGCTATTTCTTTTCCCACGACAGGATTAATTGTTCCTTTTTGTGTTTGAATGATTTCCGATGGGCCCGCGGCACCACTTTGTCCATCATTTTCAGCCAATTTTTCAGCATTTTCATATCCAATCCGTTTACGTAGGACCAATGCCCATTGAATTGCACCAACAAATAATTCCCGTTCATCCCGGGAATGGTGTCCGACTGACATTGAAGGAGATCATTCCTCATTCGGTATAACAATTTCCCCCAATTATAGGAATACTGTTTTTTGACATGATCTGGATTTTCTGGAATGAAACAAGCCTGTCCATCGTCATACAACAGCCCGACAAATTCACAGATTGTGAACAACAATTCATCATCCACGTAAAATTGGCATAAAAAATCACGAAATGTAGAGCCTTCAAGGGTGTTTAAGTAGCAATATGGCGAAGTCTCTGCAATATCACAGTCTTCAAGGGCGCCGCCCAAAGAGATTTTGTTAGAGTCGGACAATTCGTCAAGAATCTGGTTTGCCATACGTTCAATAATATCCATTTCTTTACTGAAACATTCCTCAGTTGTTCCCATCGTATTCACATAACGGCCATTTTGTATGTAAATATCCGTCCAGATACCGTCTAAGATTAATGTCTTATTTGTAGTGAACTCCTTACACTTTGAATGCTGATAATGTGTGTTTACATATTCAAACAAGCTGTCTATATGGCATTTGCCTAATTTGCTTGGCGGGTAGTATGTTGTATTATAAAGATGCCACTGGGTAGTTCCATGATAGTCAAACGTTGATACAATCACTCCGTAGTGAGAAAAAATTATTTTATCTGCAAAGCCACCCTGGTCAATTTCTATCCACATAGGTGATTGATTCTGGGCGCACAAAGAAGACAAACTTAAAACAAAGAGAAAGAATAACCTGATTTTCATATCTAATTTTGGACGCAAAAATAGTCTTTTTTTTACTTGCAAAAATTTTTATGATAATTTGTCCGAAAATACTAGAATTTTCATTTTTGATTTATCCAAAAATACGTATTTTTGAGAGCAACACACGTCGCCCCCGTTGTCGTAATCTTCAATAACCCATAACCTATAACCTATAATCAATAAACATTTTTTGTACCTTTGCCGCGTCAAATGTAATATAACGAAACTATGCGTAAGGAAGTTGATTTTTTGGTTATCGGTTCGGGCATCGCGGGACTCTGCTTCGCGTTGAAGGCCGCCAACTATGGCAAGGTTTGCTTGATTACGAAAGGAAAGATGGACGAGGGCTCCACCCGCTATGCGCAGGGCGGCATCGCCACCGTCATGTACAAGCCTGATGCCTACGAAAAACACATCCAAGATACCATGGTGGCCGGCGACGAGCTCTCCGACCGCCATATCGTGGAAATCACCATCCGCGAGGGTACAGAACGCGTGATGGAGCTGGTGAACTGGGGCGTCGATTTCGACAAGAACCAGGATGGCACCTTCGCGCTCGCCAAGGAGGGCGGTCACTCCGAATACCGCATTCTGCATAACAAGGACCTCACCGGATTGGAGATCGAGCAGAAGCTCATCCAGGCTGTCCGCAAGAACTCCAATATCGAGATTTACGAGGACCGGCTGGTCGTGGAGATCATCACCCAGCACCACCTCGGCGTGGAGGTTACACGGCGCACGCCCGACATTACTTGCTATGGTGCGTATGTTTTCAGTCCTGAGACCAAGAGAGTGCACACGATTTTGGCGAAGGTGACGATGATGGCCACCGGCGGCATCGGCAATGTCTATGAGCACACCACCAATCCGCGCGTCTCCACCGGCGACGGCATCGCGATGGTGTATCGTGCCAAGGGCGCGGTGCGCGGCATGGAATTCGTGCAGTTCCACCCGACATCGCTCTACAACCCCAAGGATTCCCCCTCCTTCCTCATCACCGAGGCCATGCGCGGCGCGGGTGCCATCTTGCGCGACGGCAACGGCGTGGCCTTTATGGAGAAGTACGATCCCCGCGGCTCCCTCGCCCCGCGCGACATCGTGGCCCGCGCCATCGACTCTGAGATGAAACGCCAGGGTGTGGATCACGTCTTCCTCGACCCTTCCCCGATTCCACAAAAGGAGATTTTCGAGCATTTCCCCAACATATACGCCAAATGTCTCAGCATCGGCATCGACATCACGAAGGAGATGATTCCTGTGGTGCCGGTGGAGCACTACTCTTGCGGCGGCATCCAGACCGACGAATGGGGGGCGACTTCCATCCGCAACCTGTTCGCTTCCGGCGAGTGCGCTTCCACGGGACTGCATGGTGCTAACCGTCTGGCATCCAATTCTTTGTTGGAAGCCGTGGTTTTCTCGCACCGTGCATGTGTCAAGGCAGTGGAAATGTTGCCCACCCTCGACTTCTGTCGCGAGGTGCCCGATTGGGACAGCGAAGGCACCGTCCTCAACGAGGAGATGGTGCTCATCACGCAAGAACGCAAGGAGTTGCAGACCATCATGAGCAGCTACGTCGGCATCGTGCGCTCCGACCTGCGTCTGCAGCGCGCCTTCGACCGCCTCGAAATCCTCTATCGCGAGACCGAAGATCTCTACAAGAAGTCGGTGGTTATTCCCGAAATCTGTGAACTCCGCAACCTCATCAACATCGGCTACCTCATCGTCCGCCACGCCATGGCCCGCAAAGAGAGTAGGGGGTTGCACTATTCGCTGGACTACCCGCACAAGAATTCATAATTTGCAATTCATAATTCATAATTCATAATTCATAAATAATAGGACATAGACTTAGACCAATAACCTCTTAACCCTTTAACCTTTTAACTCTAAACCCTAAACCCTAACCCCTAAACCCTAACCCAATATGAACCTAGAAGGAAGAAGAAAAAGTTCGAACGTAGAAGACCGTCGGAGAGTGTCCGGCGGCACGATCGCCGGTGTCGGCGTGGGCGGTACCCTCATCGTGGTGTTGCTCTCCCTGTTTCTGGGACGCAACCCGCAGGATGTGCTGCAACAGATTCAACAACAGCAGGGTGCGACAACCACCCAAACCGAGCGCGAGTTCACCCAGGAAGAACAGGAACTGGCGGACTTCGCCAGCAAGATTTTGGCCAGCACCGAGGATGTCTGGACCGAGGTGTTCAAGAAGATGGGCAAGACTTATCGGGCTCCCAAGATGGTGCTCTACACCGATGCGGTGTCGTCGGGATGCGGCAACGCCACTTCGGCGGTGGGTCCGTTCTATTGCTCGGCGGACGAGTGCCTGTACATCGATCTCAGCTTTTTCAGCACGATGAAACAGCAGCTCGGGGCGGACGGCGACTTTGCATACGCCTACGTGATTGCACACGAGGTGGGTCACCATGTGCAGCACCTACTCGGCACCCTTGATCAGGCGCATGCGCAGATGAATCGCATGAACGCGGCTGATGCTAACAAGGTCAGTGTGCGGATCGAGCTCCAAGCTGATTTCTATGCAGGTGTGTGGGGCTATTACGAGAACAAAACCTTCAAATCGTTGGATGACGGCGACCTGCGGGAGGCCATCGAGTGCGCGGCGGTCATCGGTGACGACTACCTGCAGAAGAAGGCTACCGGCGGCTTCAACCCCGAATCGTTTACCCACGGCACCAGCGACCAGCGCATGAAGTGGCTCAAGCTCGGACTCACTACGGGTGATATGAGCAAGGGGGATACCTTTAATATACCGGAAAGCCAGTTGTAATTCATAATTCATAATTCATAATTCGCAATTGTGAAGGGAAAAGTTTCAACTTTTGTTGAAACTTTTTTTTTTTTTTGAAAAATGTTTATCTTTGCTCCATGAGTACATTGCGTAAATGTTCTCAGTTGTTTTATTAAATATAGTATATATAATATAAAAGTATAGTAGAAAAAGAAAAAATAGAAAGTTGAGAAGTAATTGAATGATATATAGTGAGTTGTATTGTTTTAATTGCTGACGGCGGATTCTGACAGTATCCGACCCGTATATGTGTGGCTTGTGCAAGATAAATGAAGTTTTGCGCAATTGTGTAAATGGAAAGTAATTGATATTGAAAAAAAGAGTGTAAAATATATATGAAGAAGCATTTATTATTCTTGAGTGTTCTTTTGTTAAGTCTGGTTGGCGCATTCGCCCAGAATAGCGGTACTGGTTCCCGAGATACGTTGTGGCGAGATATTGCAGCACTTAATGACAACTATTATGTGGAGTTCCGGGCCAAACATGCCAATTGTTATGATAATGGCGAAGTGGAGTTCCGTATTGTGAACAGAACCACGGGGCGTTCCGTGACCAGTGCCGACTCCGCTATCTTGCACTTGGATACGGTCCTTCGTATTTACCACAAGGGCAATGATATGGATCAAAGTTGGCACAGCACCGATGTCCCAGGCGGCTATGACTACAGCCAGGAGTGGATGAGCGTTCACATGGATGTAGGCACTTTTCAGATCAAAATGCAATGCGTCTATAAGCCTGATGGATTGATTGAGCACAATCTGAGTGTCATAGATACCACCACCGTGACCATCAACAATGTTTATCAAGAACCTTACATATTTGCCGTTGTCAATCCATCCTACGATCGTATCAGAGAAGGTAATCTTCCTTCTTTGGATTGTGCGAACACAGGTATGATTCAATTGAGAATCGATGGTAATGCTTTCCCTTTTCACGTGATTAGGAAATATAATGGTGAATTCTTAGATACGTTACACTTTTATAATTACATAAATTCCACCACGAACACTGACTCTAATTATGCTAATTTTTACAAGTATTTCGATGTTGAAAATCTTGAACCGGGAGAATGGGATTTCAAATTAATCGATGGTTGTAATTCGGGTACGTTGTACACGGGCCAGATTGTAAACACGATACCGATCCCCAAGCTCGAACGGTTGCAATTGTATGCATTTTCCGGCAATAAATACGATGTCAATATCTTCAAAGTCAGGGTGAAACTGAACACTCGTTACTCTTACTATATCAAGATGTTTGCTCCCTACATGGAGTATTGTTTTTACGATGATAGATTCCAGCCGTATGACGAAGCCACCTCATGGCATCCGTTCCCGGCACAGAGTGGTGACAGTCTGATCACTTTGGCAGACACGGTATTGAATGCCCGTAGTTACTGCGATTTGCGTGGACATGATTTCACGTTCAAATTCAGAGTTAAAGAGACGGCGGCATTCCAAGCTGCGTTCCCTGGTTGTTCGGGTTGGGATACCACGATTACTTTCCAACTGAGGACTCCGGATACTTATATGAGCGACAATGGTATGGAATTGTATGACCAAGTCTTATCCACAGATCCTTGCGCGGATGGTACTTACTATTACTACAAAGACCATTTTCGGTGCTGGTACAAGGCATACGATGCCAATCATTTGTCAGATGTGGATACCGGTGAGGTGACTTGTTACCGTTATCACTTCACTTATCCGTTGATCTGGGAGTATAGGGACGCTGTTGGTGGTGATTTGATTAAAGCGGATACGATATACAGCGATTTCGTAGGGGAGAAATCCACGTTGTCGCTTTCGGATTTCCAACAACTTCCTCAATTCAGCGATGCTCAGCCAGGCTTTGAGCGTACGGTCACCCGTATTCTTCGCGAAATGAATATTCCGGGTGATAGCCCCGATTGTTTCTTAAGTAATCAGACGATCACTTACAAATTTGAAACGATAGTCGATAACGCCAGCGGTCCGATGTGGGTCACCTCGAGAAAATCCCCGGAGTGTTGTTCGCAAATGCGAGAAATTGTCGTTCAGGAAAAGTATGGGGTGGATGAAATGAACCATGATGGTATCGTCGTAGAATTGTTTGCAAGTCCTGAGAATAATTTCTACAACTTCAGAGCGGTATATAACGCTTCGCGAATGGAGTGGGAAATCACTAAGGATCAAGAAAACAACTACACCTTGGTGGAAGGAGATGCGCATGGTCAAAAAATCACGATGTCTGACAACTGTCTGCCATCAGGTTATTATCAGTTCAGGATATCGAATGCCCCATGTGGCGCGGATACGGTAGTATATGCCTATCTGAGTGGCATTGTTTCTATGGGTCTCTCCGAAGAACCCGAATATGAGATCCGGGAAACGTGTAATGCCAAGTATGTCAAATTCACGAAAGGTACCGTTTCCAAGTTCACTGATGTCATTCGGGAGAACGCGAACAGATCCAATGCCCGTCCTGTGCGGGAAACCACGAATTTGACAACGAGATTCAAAATCATTGGTGGTCCGGTGGGCGGTTATGATTACATGTCGAATCAAGTGTATAAAAAGAACGATTCCATCCGCATTTCATTCCCGACGACCCCGGAGACTCCATACAAAGTGAGAATCTATCCCGAATTGAATGGTCAGAATATCTGCGGATCCTACGCCGACACGTTTGACATCTTCTTCGAAGGTAAGAGTCTCTCTTTCGATTTCGCCTCCGCTTTGCTCTGTTCGGAGGACGACACCGTGGGTACGGCATACGTGAAGGCTAAATACGGCATTGCGCCTTATACTTTCACGCTTTATCCCGAACCGGATTTGCAAGGTGAGCCGCTTGGAGTGCTGACCGTGCCTCATGAGGATTCCATTGCTGTCTTTGCAGATAAAAAATTCAATTCCCAGTCTTACCTTTCCTGCGAGGTGATAGATTATTGCGGTCAGAGTTTCTCCATGAACTTCCCGCCGTTCTTGCTGTCGGAGTTGCAGATGGCTTGGTTCGACCCGAGCGTCTCCCACACTTGCGAGGGCGACTCCGTGAAGATATGTGCTTTGCAGATTGGTATGATTTTCGATTATACATGGATAGGACCTGCACCGGATTACGACACCATATCCCGCACACCCAGCCCTACGATCTTTATCCCGCGCGGCAGTGAACCGGGTGAATACACGGTAATCATTCACCAGTCTGGTTGTCAGAGCGACTTCTTCAGCTCGGTGTATCTCAACCCAGAGCCATCCCCGGGTGTGGGATTGACATTCGCTTCTGATAATGAGGTCTGTCCGGGAGAGCCTGTGGCCGTCAAGTTTGTCCCGTATTTGTCGGATGCTTCTCAGCAGGAGGCTAACAATGCCCGCATTACGTTCAAGGTGGCTTTCGAGGACCTGACCGGAATAACGTATCGTACCTATTACAACAAGAAACACAACGAGACCATAATTGACACTTTCGTGGCCTATTCCAACACTAAAATATATCCTGTGCATATTGAAGAGACCATAGGAGAGTGTACCTACGACAGGGCGGATCCAGGGGACACCCTTCGGATCAACATAGATACTAACCGGATCAATCCATGTCAGATTCTCACCAAAGATGCATTGGTTTGTTCGGGTAACGACACCTTGTTGTTGGCAAAATGTACGGTAAGCCCGCCTTATACGATCCGTTGGTACACGGATTACGAACAGACGGATTTGGTTGCCAGCCAGACGATCTCGAATACCAATGATTGGTCGGTTTATGATTTGCCCGGGCTGACACAGCGCATTGTCCGTTATGTGAGCGTAGTAAGAGACGGTATGTGTCCTTCCACCAACAGTGCGCCCAATGGAGTGGTTGTGATGGAGGATGGTGGGATCACAGAGGTGAGATGCAGCTCTGAGTATCTTTTCTATGACGAAGGCGGTCGCGATGGTGATTATGAAGGCGTGTCAGGACATGAGAGCCATACACATCTGTTCTACAGTCAGAATCATACGGTAGCCGTCCATATCGAATCGTTGAATCTTTCAGAGACCGCCCACCTGGCCTTCTACAACGGTTCACGTCCCATCCGGGATTCGCTCATTTGCGTTCTTGGGGCTGGATATACCCTTCCGGATATCATCAGCTCCACGTGTGATACCCTGTTGGTCTATTTC
This sequence comes from uncultured Bacteroidales bacterium, assembly GCA_900317715.1. Lineage (GTDB taxonomy): Bacteria > Bacteroidota > Bacteroidia > Bacteroidales > WCHB1-69 > F23-D06. The sequence goes on from ONHS01000054.1 coordinate 13,521, forward strand.
TCCCCTGGACAGTTGCCCGGTGAGGGTTGGAGCGCCACGGTGAAACCGACCCCCGGCATCGCCATCGGTGATGTGATTCCGACGGCATACGAGCAGCACTCGGATGTGGTTTGCCAAAGCCAGACGAATCATTATATCAACGAAGATATCATCAATTTGGGAATTGCGACTCAGGAAGAACTGAACTTGGCGGTGAAACACGCAGCCACGTATCATTTCGAAACCGATCCGGGTTTGACCTCCGTTGTTACAGGTTGCGACTCTGTCGCCAAGTTAACTTTGAAGGTGACGCCTGCGCCTGTGACGGAAACCTTTGCGGTGACCACCAACCAAACGGGTTATTGGTGGCATGGTCAACGCTATATTACTCCGGGTCAGCATGTTTTCACTATTCCTGACGACAATAATTGCGATAGTTACGACATCTTGAATTTGATTGTCATTGAGGTGTCGAATCCAGACCGAGATTTCTGTGACGATATAGACTCCTTGATTTTGGGTGTCTATTTGACCACATACGACTCTGTGTTGCCGACTTCGTCACTCGTTGAGGAACGACATTCCATTGGTGATGTGCTCTGTATAGATGGAAACCGCTATCGTCCCATTCGTTTCGATTCTTTGGCATCCCATCCGGAACTTAAACCGATAGGCGTGGTGTTTTACATGGAAGGCAACAACGTCAACGGCAAGGCTATCTCCTTGAGAGATGTCTCTATCGACGGGGAAGCGGGCCTTTGCTGGGCATTAGGTAAAGAGGAGAGTAAGTCTGTTCATGCTGCTACTTCTGCAGGCCCGAACAATTATGAGGTTGCTCGGAATGATATGAATGGCATGAGCAATACGAATAAAATCAAGAGCACGGCAGGAGGAGATGATAGGGAAAAATTCAAGAAGAATGCCCCTGCTGCTTACGCTTGTTATTTCTATGATCCTATAACGATGTCGAACGACGACACCCCTCATGGCTGGTATTTGCCGGCAACAGGGGAATGGAATCTATACTACGCTTTCCGTCAGATTGTCAATGAGACATTGGCGAAGATGGTGGCGTATGGCGCCACGGTGCCGAAAGCGCCCGATAGTTTTACCGGGAATGCGGAAGACTTCGGCTATTGGACTTCTACGGAGGTCGATGCTACCCGTGCTTGGCATATCAATGCGAAAGGACAACTACACTATAACCATCTGAAGACCAGAGCGGACAAACGTACACGTGCCATCATCAGCTTCTAATATTCGAGGACATAAAGAAGACCACTTATCATGATTAATAATATATACCATATAATGAAATACCAGAGAAAGAGACTTAAGGCATTCCGCCATTTGCCATTGCTGTTGCTGTGGCTATGGGCATTATGGAATCCAGCCTATGCGCAAAAGTCGGTTTATCATGTCGGAGACATTTACACCTTCCCCGACAGTACCAAGGGCGTGGTTTGCTATGTGAACCCCTACAATCCGCAGGAGGGTTGGGCGGTTGATATCCGTGACGTACCTGAAAGGGAGAGTGCGCTTACCGAACCAGGCAAGTTTAACCTGTCATACGGAGATCCTTTGACTATGCCGATTTATCCGAATGTCGGAAGGTTGTATGACGCGGTGGATTGCCATATTAATGGTAGAGATGACACCCGTCAGCTGCATGATAGTATTGAATCGTCAGCCATGCGAAACTCGTATTTGTTGAGGCACTATTATTCTGGATGGTATATCCCTGATATTACTCAGCTTAGACAGTTTTACAGCCTTATACCGATCATTGGGGACTCCATTGTCGCAGCAGGAGGTGAGTTGCCGCCCTCCTCAAGCGAGCTGTATTGGTCTTCTACACGCCGAAGTGCTAATCAGATGTGGGTGATGTATATGAGCTCTGGTCATATTGTCCCGCCCAATGAAACCCCAGCCATTACGGATGAAAAATGTATGATTCGTATGGTGCGTGAGTTCCGTGTAGGTGGTGCGACCGCATACTGGCAAGAAGGTCTTCTTGAACACGACTCGAGTGAAATCATTACGGTGCATGTCAACTCTGACTCCACGTTCCACGCGATGGTGGTCTATGGCGACTCTCTCTTCGGACCTTTTGAAACGCATGTGTATCAGCATCCGAGTTACAGATTCGAGGTGGACGACAATCGTCCGGAATACTATGACACGGTATGTCAGGTTCGGAATGGCGCCTACAAGAACAATGCTTTCCCGTTCAATGGGGTGTTCAACGGAATTAGCATTAACCAACCTACACCTCCGAATGCGGATCCAATAGAAGAAAGATTACTCCGTACAGAAACTTACTATTGCGACAGTCTTGTCAGATTGCATTTGCGGATTGATCCGATATACGACTTTTACGATACCGTAGAGGTCTGCGAGAGTGAATTACCGATTGTATGGCACGACTCCACCTATAGCAAGGCGGGCGATTATTTCATCAAATACAAGACGGTAAGTGTTTGTAAGTGTGACAGTATTTGGCATCTGAACCTGAAGGTGGTGCCGAAGCCTGAACTGAGCGTTTCCCCTGACCCGCAATCTGTCTGTATGGGAAGCAACACCAGATACCAGGCCATAGCCATGAACCAATCACTGCTGCATCTGAAACCGTTGGCGGAAGAGACTTTTGCCAAAGTGACCAAGGGTAATGGTAACATGTTTACAGATGCCGAAATCAAGAGTCAGGCTCCTCTGTTTGTGGATCAGGACTCGGTGTTTGGTATTAAGTTATCTGGTGATTTAAGTGGAATCAAAGCGGTCAGAATAGGACAGTTTGTTAATCCCAAAGCTTATTATGGCTACTTGACTACCAAGAACTTAACGCTCCCTGATGGCCCGTTCTCGGTTCACCTCAGCATGATGGGATGGACGAATGCGGACGTCCCGACTTGTGTGCAAGTGGAGGTGGGGGACCAGAAAGTCCTGGATACAGTGCCAGGTGGTGTTACGGTGGATGAATTCCGAGATTATATTTTCCACTTCAATAAAGTCACGTCACCCGCCTCTATCACGATTCGGACGCTGTACGATGCGGATATGGCAGAGAATTATCCATACATGGAGGAACGTGTCATCATCAGCCATGTTTGGGTGCATCCGGATGAACCTTCTACGATAGAATGGTTTGAATATGATCCGGAAACAGGCGACGAGAATCCTGTGGCGGGAACTCCGCAGGCCCCGGGTACAGAACCTGGTACGCAATACAGCATATACAATATATACGATGTTCAGGATACCGCTTATTACATTGCGCAGGCGACGAGTCATGAGGTGGAACGCTTGACTTATCATAAAGCGGCTTGCGTGACGCGCGACACGGTGCGTTTGGATGTTATCAAGCCTGTTCGTAAGGATACGGTTGTAAAAGATTGTAATAGTATCACGTGGAAAGGCAATATCATTGAGGTCAGTACCGATGATATGCCATCTCCGCCGCCGCCAGATACGCTACGATCCAGCAAAGGATGTGACTCTTTGATTCTGACGTTGAAATACACGAGATTGGAAGCCACCAAAGATACGGTTCCCATGACGGCATGTGATACCTTTAGTACAGACCAATGGTCAGCGGTGCCAGCTGCCCGTCCGATTGTCGTCAATAAAGGTGGTTTCAATGAAGGAGTGCCCAAAGTGGTGCCTTATAGCATTACGTATGAACCTGAAGGCAGGTGTGATTCCATTGTTTGGCCTGAACTTACGATGTATGCCAGCAAGCATGTGAAAGACACGGTGCCGGTATGTAGGGAATACACATGGATAGATGGAGAGACCTACTATCCACAGAGTGACACCACGTTTGTTTACCGATACGAAGATGCCCATGGATGTAAGAACGATTCTACGGTGAGGGTGAAGGTGTATGACCCGAAAATGCAAGTCTCGGGAGAACCCATCACGGTTTGCGAAGGGGAAGATATCCATTTGACCGTTAGTGCGATTGTGTCAGGTTTGCCTGAAGAATATGTGCCGTTGTTCACTTTCCTGTGGACGGGACCGAATGGCTTTATCTCCTATTCTGCGGATACGACCATTGAGAATGCCACCTTGTCCGACGCAGACACCTATTCGGTGACGGTGACGTTGGACGTCCCGAGTATCGGATTATGCCAAGAGATTGTCACGGTCGATGTGGAGGTAGCGGTGAACCGGAAGTATAGTGTGAGATTTGACACTGTGGTCTGCCAAAGCGAGCTGCCGCTGAATTGGCGAGGCGCGACCTTCAACGAAGCGGGCGATATTGTCCAAAACCTGCAGACTGTTCAAGGTTGCGACAGCATCGTGACTTTGATCTTGACGGTGAACCCGGTTGACTCGATCCATTTCGACGAGGAGACGGTGTGCGCTGGAGGCGAGTATGCCGCACACGGTTTCAATTACACAGCA
>ONHS01000128.1 GCA_900317715.1 uncultured Bacteroidales bacterium
ATGCGTTCCTCTTTTGTTAAATTCTCCATGTTGACTTGCTTTGGTTTTTTAGACTGTTTTTATACCATAGGCGGTCAACTTATTTCAGGCATTGACAGTCCGGTGGGGCGGCCTCAATTTTTTTACAAAATGGAAATATCAAGGAATTATTCTTCGAAGGCGGACGGAGACCACTCCATTTTCACCACACGACCTGAATCTAACGTAATGGTCTGTCTTCTATCCACTTTCATTTGTTTCATCCCAAACATATCCTCTTCCTCCTTCCCATACTCCACAACAAATTCACCATTCATCCAAAACGCAAAAACGCGTTTGTTGACAATGCGTTCTGGACGAAACAAATCCGATAGTTTAACACTTTCTTCTTCGTATTCAAACAAGTCCAATCCACTTTGGAGCATCACTTGGGTGAGAAAGATAGAGTCGTTTTGGATGATCCATGTGCAGACTGGGGCTCCGTTCTTTTTAAAATTTTCCCAACTGAAAGGGAACTGCAGCGGATCGTTATCATACAGCAACAACAGCATGGGGCGGAAATCTCGAGTAGGAAATCGACCCTGATGCCCACCAAATATCACCTGATCATGAGCCAAACCGCTCCGCAAATAATAGGAAAGATAACATTGGTTGAGATAAACCATCTGATACTTCTCCATCAAATCGGGATCTTTCTTATATTTTTTCTTGAAATCCTTCATTTTCTCCCAATCTTTCGGCAAAACAGTGACATCCTTCCACATTTTTCCATTACGAAAATAGAGATAACGGACCCATTCCTCAGATGTACCGTTTTTAAGATCCTGATACGTCGGGGTGACTTCCAAAACTCCCGAAAACCAATCCGCAAATACCGAGCCATCTTTCCCCGGAGCGGCTCCTGACAATGACTGGATACCGAAAAAGGCAGGTTCGGCCATCGTGTCAATGCGAGTGCTGTCGTTGGGCCAATATGTGCCTGTTCCGCCGAAATGAAAGCGTGAATCCACGGAGACAAGGTAGAGTGCGCTGTCGCTGACCTGCCAAGTGGCGACATGTCCGCGATAATTTCCCGTGCTATAGCTTCTGAAAGGCGACTCCGTATCCGTGCGAATATAGAGAACCTGCAACGGAGATGGATGCCCCCAGTTGACATACAAGTCATATTTCTTGCCATTATCAAGAAAGATGTCTGATTCTTGATCGGTGGCGTATGTTGTCATGCAAAACGCCATCAACACGACTGTCATTATCGCCCTGAAAAACGTAATTATGCTATTGGAATGGTTGGTATTCATTGTATTAGGATTTTTCTGTCGGCAAAGATAGCAATTTTATCTTTATGTAAGTTTGGACCAATTGGTCGATTTTTTGATTTACCGATTGTAACCCTAATTCATTGATCAACATCCGCTGTTCCACCTTTTCAATTCGTTGATTGATTGATCCTCCATGAAGAATATACTCTTTCAGCACATGATTTGCCCAAATTCGAAAATGTGTTGCAGAAATAGAGTTAACGCGATATCCGACAGACAGCACTGCATCAAGATTGTAGAACTTTGTGGAATATCTTTTCCCGTCCGCAGCAGTTGTTTCCAAAATGGAAACAACTGCCTCTTGACGCAACTCACCTGAATCAAAAATGTGTTTCAAATGTTTGGATATTGCTGATTTCTGTACTCCAAACAAGGCTCCGATCTGTGCTTGATTCAACCAAACAGTCTCATTTTCAACAAGAACATCCAATCTCACTTGAAGGTCTTCCGATTGATATAATTTCATTTCAGTGGTCATAATATTTCGTTTTTAAATTGGATGCAAAAATACAGCAAAAAAGATCGCTTGTCAAGAGGGAGAATCGTTTTTTATCTCACCACATCGGTTTCCGTTCAAACACCATCTCCTCCCCACTCCCCGGGTGCACAAACGCAATCCGCACCGCGTGCAGGTATAGCCGGTCTGCGCGGCGGCCATAGAGGTTGTCGCCTTTGATGGGACGGTTGAGGCCTTCCGCGTGGGCGCAGTGCACGCGCAGTTGGTGCGTGCGGCCTGTAAGCGGATGGAGTTCCACAACGTGTTCATCAACAACGAGATACTCGGTAATGGCTGGTTTCCCCTGCTCCTTATCGACTTTCTGATACGGTCTGTGCATTAAGTCAGGAGAGAGTGGAAGTTCTATGCGCCCCTTCTCCCCTATCGGCAATGGATCGCCGTCTAATACGGCCACGTAAGTTTTCTGTATCTCTCTGTTTCTGAACTGTTTCTGCAACTGATAATGCGCGGTTTTGTGCTTCGCCACGACCAGCAGCCCGCTGGTGTCCATGTCCAACCGGTGAACGACTAACGGTGTTTCGCCTTCTTGGCAACGTTCCTGCAACAAGGAAATTACGGATTCGCGGTGCGACTTCCCCGGCACGCTCAGCATCTCAGAAGGTTTGTCCACGACCCACAAATCGGCATCCTCATAAACAATTTCCAGTTGCTCGAAGAGGTCTCGATGCGAATTTGCAGCCAACACCTCCGGTGGCAGCATGTAGGTCAGCACGGGCTTGCATTTGCCCGAGCAGGCGGGATAATAGTGCAGATGGTGGCGGATTTCCCCCTCAGGCGATTTTCCCCACCAGAACATGGCCATTTGGATGGGCTTAAGTCCGTGTGTGTAAGCGTATTGCAGCAGTTTCGGTTCGCAGCATTCGCCCGTGCCGGCGGGAGGTAATTGCTGCATCGTATCGCGGAAAATATCTAACAAATTGCGCCGTTCACCCGCATAGTTCACCATCACGAAATGCTCGAACAGCCAGTTCTGCAATGC
>ONHS01000097.1 GCA_900317715.1 uncultured Bacteroidales bacterium
ACATGCGCCGCAAAACCACCAACCCCAATGACGGGATGGAGGTGGACGTGTTCCTGTACAACGACACCTCCTCCATTGCCATCGAGGTCAAGGCAAGCTGCGACAGAAAAGACATCGACCGTTTCTTAGAACAGATGAAGAAATTCAGAAGGCTTTTCCCTCGGTATGCGGACTTGGAGGTGTTGGGAGCCATCGCCGCGGTCAACTACGAGAATGACGCAGACGACTACGCCCACGAATGTGGCCTCATCGTGGTGCGCACCGACAGCGACAACTTCTTTGCCATCGACCCCTGCGAAAAAGACAAGCTGAAGAGATTCTAAAAAAGGCGTGACCGCAACGGCCACGCCTTGAAATCATATTGCCTTTATTTGTGGATTACGGCATCGTTAAAATGACCGTGGAACCAAAAGACTCACTTTCAGGACAGCCGTCGAGGTTGAGGATCGGCATGATGGTGATCGGGTCTCCACTGGAAACTTGTACGTTATTCGATTGGGCAGCTGTAGCGATGAGGTCGAAATCAATGGTCACCCACAAGTTATAGGAACCGTTGTCCTCGATAAAGGAAGTGTTGACTAAATTAGGGTAGTCTTTCCCACGGACAATAAGCACGTTTGAACCACCGGCAAAGACCCCATAACCACAATAGTCATTGTTTATCTTGTCAGCGTCGAAATCAATGACAGGAGAATAGACATACTGAGCCGTGATGGAGTGTGCTTCCTGGCTCACGCCCAAACTCGGACAACTCTCCGTGTTGTCGCCATCGTCAGCGTTCATCACACAGCGGATGGCGGCACCGATGTCTCTTCTTGAATTTTTCATAATGTTATTTGAAGAGTTTAGACCAATGGCGAGGATGGCATTATAATCACCGTTAAAGTAAGCGGTAACCCATAACCATGCATCGGTGGAGAAGTTCTTGAATGGACTACCCCCATCACCTATTTTAAAGAGACCGGCATATTGGTCACCAAAGAAGGTACTCCCTGTGGTGGAGGTGGAATTGGTCACTCGCAGTTTCAAATCATTGGCTTCGGCCTCAGTAGGCAAATGCCAGCCGTCAGGACAAATACCCTGTACACCTTCGGAGGAGTTCATTCCAGCCAGTGCTGCTGTCCAGTTGTAGAGATAGCCGTAGTTGGCAACATTAGACACTTCCCCGTCAGGATAGTAGCTATATGCAACGGATTCAGAAGTATAAATACTATTGGAAGAATGTCCGGAAGTGACTTCCGTGCGCAGGTTCTCTTTCATCCAGCAATAATCGCCAAGTTGGATAGTGGCGTAGCTGTTGTCGCCGTCAATCAGGTTGTCGCCGCATGAGAAGGAATGCGCGGGCTGCTCGGCATCCTTCACACAACGCACGGAATATGCTTCCGTATAATCTACGGGGACTCCAAGATCGGAATTGTTATTATTGAAACGGCAACACAAAGCCTGTGGAATAGGGAAGCCCCAAGCAGTATTTGTATCACCAGGAGAGGCAGTCAAAAAAACTGCAGCATTGTTTTCTTCCACGAAAAAATCTGTGGAATATCCAGCATAAACCATAGAAAAGTCGGTTTCAGGCCCAATTGGAGCAGTTTGGACGAGCTGTTCCCACTCGGCAAGGCTCGGCATATGCCAACCTTCGGGACAGATGCCCTGCACGCCGCTGGGATTGGCTTCAGAAGGATCATCATTATGCATTACGGCAAAAAAGTTATAGAAATAACCCCGGTCTTCCAATGGAATAGATGATTCGGTGTTATCATAATAATAAGGAGGTTCATTGAGCATATGCGACCCGGATGGCGTAGCATAAATGATTTCGTCACCATTAGCAAAGTGAGTCGTACGCAAGTTCTGTTTCATCCAGCATTGGTCGCCGATTTGCACCGTGTTATAGACATTGCCATCAACGTCTTCGACAGTGGCGGGACAGGTTGAAATGACAGGGGAGGTTTCGCAATTGGCTGTAAAACTGAAAATCGCAGTATTGTTCGCGGTATCAGACAAATCATTCACAGCGTAAAGTAGATTGTCGTCAGGTCCGAACAAGTCAATGCCAACCTCATAATCATAGTTTCCTTTGTTCCAAACTAACGAAATATTAACTCCGTCAATCAACGCTAAAGTTACAGTATCTCTAGTCTGGGTGCTTTGTATTTGGTGGTCAAGAGCTATAAGAGTGTCCACGACAACCTCGTTTTGTACCACCTCCAAAAAACCACCATTCCAGCCATCACCATAATTGTCAACAAGTATGAACGTATAGGGGCATTGGTCAGCAGCAGGAGTCGTATGGACATTAAAATCTTCGATAGAGTAACTGCTCGAACAATTTGGTCCCATAATAGTCAAAGTCACATCCATAGTATCTTCATTATACTCGGACGGGATTGGGAAATAGGCATACCCGTCTTGTAAGAATCCATTACTCGACTGGTCAGGGAAGTCTAAATAACAGAAATAATCAGATTCATCGTAATTCTCGCTGTTGAGAACCGGAATACGAATTTGGTAGTCCCCTGTTGCCAGATCTGTCAACACACTATGGCTGCCTTCAGGCCCAAACGACGGGCACATGTGAACAGAGGGGAATGTGATACTTTGCTCCTCACAGTTGGCATAGGACATCCGTGCCTCTACATTAGAAACAACAAAACCCTCAAAATGATTCGATGCATAAAATATTATTTCATTGTCATTCGGATCATTGTATGGATTATTGAAGTAAAAATTTCCCTCAAAGGATTCTTCATACGTTTCCTCACCATTACTATAGGAGACAATAAAATCAACATCCACATTATTCCAAAAGATAGAATTAACATAATCATTAGGGTTAACTGATACCGACAAACTAAGTGTTCCATCGTCGTTCATCATGGCGTTTGCTGAACCAGCAACAAATTCAGGGCAGATATCAGGCAGCGGTACAATGACGCTAAGCGGTGTTCCATCTATCACCGTCATTTGAGTATCGCATCCCGCAACGATGGCATGCGCCGTGACATCAACCGTTCTTCCAGCGAAGTCTAGCAGATCCAATGTGGCAACAACGTTTCCATTGTTCAATTGGGCACCCGTCTCAGATAATTCAGGAGAATAGTAATTATTATCAAGAGAAACTCCAGCTGCATATACAGTATAGTATTGTCCTACAACAGTTGCGCCCTGAGGAACAGAGACAGAAGTGCTGAATTCATCGCCATTCTGCGAAGTTGTTCCAAGTGTTGCACAAGTCGCGCTGGTAATCTCCATGTTTTTGACGCAACGCACAGACAAACCAATATTTTGCATAATCGTTCTGCGTTGAACACCGACATACGAAGATAACAAGCGATGGTAGATGGGTTGAGTTAACCAGTAATTTAATTCGCTCATTCTTGTGGAGGAAGTCCAAAACCAAGCGTCATAATTACTGGCTTCAAAAGTGCCACTGTTATAACCATACACTCTTCCAATAGCGCGAGCTGAAAATTGAGAAAGATTGCGGTCGTTGTACAATTTGTCACCTGGAGCTCCGCTTCTTGAAGAATACGCCCATTCGTCACCATAAGCCAATTTGCCAGCATGGTCACCACGTTCTCCAATAGTATAAACATCCATAGCTGTCCAATTGGATTCCATGACATTCCACTCCGCATCACTTGGCAGATGCCAACCTGCAGGGCAGGCAATCTTGGCGGCCTCCCAATTGTAACAGTAACCATAGATTGAATCGTTCGCGTCAGGACGCACATAATAATACGGTTCGGAGGAGCTCATTGTCATGTCACTGGTTTTGTTTGTACCAGCTGGTTCGCGCAGGTTGGTTTTCATCCAGCACATGCCACCAAGCTCCACAGTCTCATATTCGTGTCCTCCGGGAACGACCAATTTGTCGGTAACACAGGTGAAAGTAGTTGCGGGAATCGTCAGCGACACATTGGTGACCATCACATCAAACGGAGCAGAACCTCCACTACCATCGTTACGCCACGCAAACACCAGTTTACCCAAACCGTTGCGTGCAGGGTTCTTCACCTTGACGCTGAAATGATGCAAGTCGCTGCCATTAGTAAGTTGGATAAAATACGTATTGGTTGATGACATATCAGATGAATAGCCAATGAAAGGAACTGCACCCATATTGTCAGATGTTGCATTCCTCACATTGTCGTAATTATACTCAACATCCCATTGAGAGACAAAGGCCATCAGGTAATCGCAACAACCTTCACCACCCGCTTTCGCATCAAATTCCAACAGGAGGCTGTCGTTCTCCGGGAGAGAGAAGTATACTTCAGCCGTAGTGAATGATTGCACACTAGTTCCATCAGGAAGATAAGAGCATGTCTCACCATCATGAGTCACAAACAAAGCCGATTGAGTCGTTCCTGCAGGAACACCCGTCATGAAATAGTTTTTCGAAGCACCGCTATACAAAATCCACTCTTCATTTTCGGAAGAGAAGTTGGTCGAATAAGGAAATACATTATCCGTGACATATTCAGCAACAGAAAGATTGGAAATCACAGGACCAGGTTGTGTACCCGCACCGGCATCCGTACGCCACAAGAAGACAAGTTTGGCCGTGTCACCTGGTGTCGGGTTGTTCATCAAGTCGTTGATGTGCACAACGTTGCCATCCGTCAGATTGAAATAATACCTCGACAAATCCGTACTACCGCTGGCCACATTTTTATAATGACGGAAATCAAAAGCATTAGTTGTTACAGGCACGACGGAAGTGGTAGAATTGGGTGTAAAGGATTGATCCATTGGACAAAGATAAACCATCAAATAATCGTATGAAGACTCTCCTCCTACACTCACATCGAAAGTCAACTCGATAGGATTTTGATTATCGGGCATCTTCAGATACTTTTCTGCGGTCACAAACGTATATTGGCTAGTAAAATAACCACAAGTGTCAAGATACAGTGAATCATTGGTGATAAAGAGCATTGAATCACCATCATCTGTAAGTTTGCCTGTTTTCCAATAGTTCTGACAATCGCCACTATTCATCCACCACTGCTGCCAATCAGAGAAATCCGTGACATAAGGAAGCTCGTCAGGGATAACAGCCATTCCTGTCATAAATTTAATCTGATCGCCAAAGAACACTTCATTATCCACCTTCATGAAAGTACGAACATAGTAGGTGGTATTATAGTCCAAATTTGAGATAGGCAATATGAAAGTATTGTCTGCATTGATACTTGTACTCTCCACAAAGTTGTCCTCAAAGGTGGGATTTATATGTTTGCCATAACACACACCCACTTTGCTGATAACCTCATTTTTGGGATTGAGAATATGGCCATTGACATTCGCACTATTATCTGTAATATCGCTAACGCTGTCCGTATAAACATCTACATCCAGAACACCCACATACAAATCCGAGATAACGGGGCCAGGCTGTGTACCGCCACTGCCATCTGTATGCCAAAGGAAGACCAACTTGGCAGTGTCACCCGCTTGCAACGTGGGATTCTTCATGTTCGCTGCAATACGCAACGTACCATTCGTCAGATTCAGCTTATAAGGACCGTCTTGATTTCCCGTCTGTGAAAGATAGTTCGAGAAATCCATCGCATTGGTGTTGTAATCAAATGCATAATGATCTGTTGTGATATCTTCGTTTACAGGAACGAGCAATACTTTCATCCAGTCGTAACTACCCTCACCGCCGCAATTCACATAGAATGTGACGTGTACGGAGTCTGTCTGCGGCATCCGCAACAGACGTCCTGCACTAATATTGGTTGTGGCATTTATATAATATTCGCCTTGTGTTCCATCACCGTAAGTGACATACATTGCCGAATCTGTATAGCCGGCTAAACGGCCGAAATTCCAATAATTCTGAGTCGTTGAAATGGTATGTTCCACAAGCCAATCATACCCATCACTGAAATTAGTTTTGTAAGGCAATGTTACCACAAAAGTACTATGTTCCGTTTGGAAAGACAACTCGTCACCATAGCTGATGACTCCGTTGCCACTCAAGGCGTACGCACGCACGTAGTACTTCGTATTCGGGACCAAGTCTGTAAGATTATAAGAGTAGGAACCGTTCAGCTGGTCCAGAACCACATTTATACAATTCTCGCCACCCAAAGTCACACCCGGGTATTTGCTGTAACATAAGCCGCGCTGAAGATTTTCCGTAAGTGTGGTAGTCATGGTACTATACACTGCGGCGGCATTATAAGTAATGTCCGACACAGAGTCGGTTTTGATCCTGAGAGGTATCACTTCTACTGAGGAAATAATGGCCGGCGGTTCTCTCAACGTTGATCTGTCATTACACCACAAGAACACCAGCTTGGCTGTGTCTCCAGCACTCAGAGGGTTATCGATAAGGCAACTTAAGTGCAAATACCGCGAACCATCATTATCCGTCACGTAAGAATAATCCCCGCTTGGGAAACGCAAAGCATACTGGCTATAGCTATGTTCTGAATATGGGGTCACATTCGTGTCAGCTGCGCTGAAGAGCATACTCTTAGGTGCCAAAAAGACCTTCAAATAGTCATAACTTGATTCTCCATACATTCTGACATCAAGATTAATGGTAAGGGAATCTGAGGCATCCATCAATAAGAGACGTTCTGCCATGACCGTAACAGGCTTCAAATCATTATAACCAGGAGTTTCCCCATTCGTGGTGATAAAGAGAGCAGGATTCTGATTAAGCAGATCCGTGCCCATCATCCAATAGTTCGTACAATTGCCATTGTTAAGAAACCAGTTCTCATTATCGCCTTCTTCACTGAAATCCGTGAAGTACGGGAGTGCCGCCACATTCATAGCCGTCAACGTTGTGAACGTCAACGTCTCACCGTAGGAGGTACCCTTCGCGTTGGTAGCGAATGCACGCACGTAGTAAGTGGTACTGCTCTGAAGCTGGTCGATGACAAGATCGAAGACATTCTGCGTGCAAGGCTGGTCGCATTCAACATACTGGTTCGTCTCCGACACCACAGGGTATTGAACCGTAGCCGTTTCTGGGAAATCTGCGTTAGTGCTGAGCTCAAAACCCTTTGCCGTTACATTTTCAAACCATCCGTTGAAGAGGATGTTTCCATAGACTCTGGCAGATTCTGCAGTGATATACACCGCTGGCACGCTATCGGTAGTCACAATGGGGGCGTATTTCAACGACTCACCTGCTTTGGACAGCTTCGGATAGCGGGACAGCTTGCCGGCCACGGTCAGGAAGTCGGCGCGGGTACCGTTGTAGGCACTCACCTCGCCACTGCGGGTCAAGGCTTTGTCATTCACCTGCGCGTTCGCGCCGGGAATGCACATCAGCCAGACCGCTGTGCATATTATTATATATAGTATCCTTTTCATAATATTCCTTTCTTAGATTTTATGATTAGGATTAATAGACATACACGAAGGTGACCTTGTCGCCAGCTTGCAAGTTGTAACCGTAGTTAGCGTTAGGATTATATGTAACAGTTTTGTTATTGACACTGATAACGCCACTATCACTAGCGGTGCTGCCCACCATCACACCGTTAATGTACATAAGCACTTCGGTATCCTCCTTCGGAGTGTTAGCCAGCGTTAACGACTGTTGGATATTGTTCGGAGTAATGACCGTAAGCTCGGAAGCGGTGTGGATATTGAGAGCTTCCATATAAGGTTGCATGAGGGTGGGCAGATTCTGCGCCATGTAATCAGCCATATAACCAGCCATATACGTTGGCAGCATGGTGGTAACCTCTGCCATCAATTGGGCTTTGAAGAGAGCCAAAGAGTCACTAATAGCCTGTTTCATTTCATCGACAGTCACATAGCCAGTAAGATCAGGGGCAGTGACATCAACGGTCACATTTTGATCCGTATTTGCTGAAAAGACATAGGTGTCATTACCTTTCGTGATGGTTAAG
>ONHS01000043.1 GCA_900317715.1 uncultured Bacteroidales bacterium
CGCAGCTCAAGAAGGAGGGTCTCATTGAGTATGTGGGGAGCAAGAAGACGGGAGGGTATAAGGTGGTTGAGGGTTGAGGGTTTAAGGTTGAGGGTTGAGAGTTGAGGGTTGAGAGTTGAGGGTTTAAGGTTGAGGGTATAAGGTTGAGGGTTGAGAGTTGAGGGTTGAGGGTTGAGGGTTGAGGGTTGAGAGTTGAGGGTTTAAGGTTGAGAGTTGAGGGTTGAGAGTTGAGGGTTTAAGGTTGAGAGTTTAATGAGTTTAGAGGGGCAAGGGAATAGGGAGTAGGGTGTTTTTTGGTGGCGTTGGGTTATGCTTTTTGTCTTTCATAAAATTGTATTTTTGCCGCCGTTTTTGTAGAGAGTAGGGTCGAGGGAGTAGGGTTTCAAGTTCAAAGTTCAAAGTTCAAAGTTCAAAGTCAAATAAACCACATACGATGAAAAAACTTTTATCCTTGAGCATTGTTATGATGCTTTTCAGTGCGGTGGTGGCGCAGAACGAAGCGCAGCATTATGATATCCACCCTAAATTCACGCACCATGCTTCCCCAGAGGAAAAGATGATGATTCCATATCTGTCGCAACAGGCGCATTTGCGCGACGGACAGGCTCCAATGGCACCGGTGACGGCGGTGGCGGAGTTCCAGCCCATGTCGGGCGTGATGATCGCTTATCCGCTCGGCATCCCCGTGACCCTCGTGCGCGAGCTCTCTCAAATCATCCCCGTGAAAGTGCTCGTCAACAATAATTCAGAGAAAAACGAAGCCCAAAACTACTTCTCTTCCAATCAGGTGAATATGGGCAATATCGAATTTTGGATTATTTATCACGACAGCTACTGGGTGCGCGACTACGGTCCATGGTTCATCATCGATGGTCAGGATTCGCTGGCTGTGGTGGATTTCACCTACAACCGTCCAGCAAGACCCAATGATGATGCCTCCATGATCCAGGTGGCGAATAATCTGAATCTTACTCGATATGATATGCCCATGGTGCATACAGGTGGCAACTACATGGCCGACGGTTATGGCACGGCTGCTTCCACCATGTTAGTGGAGCAAGAAAATCCTTACGAAACCACTGCTTCTTTGCTGCAAATCGCATCCGATTATTTAGGTATAGACCAGTATATCCTGACGATTGATCCGCCTGGCGACTACATCGCCCATATTGACTGTTGGGGCAAGTTTTTGGATGTGGATAAGGTATTGATTGGACAGGTTCCCTCCAGTGATCCTCACTATGGCAATTATGAATCTGTGGCTCAGCTGTTTGCGAATACAGTTACGCCCTGGGGAAACCATTACCAGGTATTTCGTATCCCTATTGATCTCAATGCTTCGAATGCAACTCCTTATACCAACTCCTTGATTCTCAACGATCATGTGTTTGTTCCGATTACAGGCAACGTACACGACCAGGAGGCCATTACGATCTATCAACAGGCCATGCCAGGCTATACCATTGTTCCGATTATGAAAAATCCGGAAACGCCTTGGCTAAGCACAGATGCGTTGCATTGCCGCACGCATGAATTGGCAGACAAAGGGATGCTTTATTTGAAACACTATCCGTTGTTAGGTTCACAAAGCTTATCTGAAGAGATGACCGTCATGGTGAACATTAAAGCCTTAAGCGGTGCTAACTTGGTAACAGATTCATTGTTAATATTTTATCGTATCAATGATGGCGAATGGCAAAGCAGTCCTTTGGTAGAGTTGAATGCCAATGAATATGGTTTCGATTTTGCGACTCTGAATCTGCAAAACAATGATGAAGTGCAGTATTACTTGTTCGCTAAAGATGAATCAGGCCGTCGTGAAAAACATCCTTACATTGGAGCTGCCGACCCGCACGTGTTCACGATTTCGGGCGTGGGCGTGCCCGATGTGGAGCCCATGTACGTATGCGTGTTTCCCA
This sequence comes from uncultured Bacteroidales bacterium, assembly GCA_900317715.1. GTDB lineage: Bacteria > Bacteroidota > Bacteroidia > Bacteroidales > WCHB1-69 > F23-D06. The sequence continues at coordinate 1,920 of ONHS01000043.1, forward strand.
ATCCCGCCACGGATTATGTAACGGTGCAGGGTGAAAATCTGTCGGATATTACTGTTTATAACGCTATGGGACAGATGGTTGATAGAGTTTCCTCGGAAGGAAACAATGTGATGACCCTCTCTTGCCAATCATGGTCCAAGGGAGTCTATTATCTGAATATCCGTGACCGGCAACAGCGTACCGTTGTGCGGAAAGTGTGCAAATAAAGCATAAATTAACCGTTTGCAACCTCTATATTCATATTTTGTGTACCTTTGCCCGCTAATTTATTCGGAATGAAAAAACTATTCTTATTATGGCTGTGTGTCGTGTTGATGGGCGGTTTATACGCGCAAGACACGACCAAAACCTATTGGAAAAATGGCAAACTGATGTCCATCGGGGTGAAGAAAAAGGGGATGGAACAGGGACATTGGATTTATTACCATAATAACGGCGCGAAATGGACGGAGGGGGAATACCAGGATGGGAAAAAGGTCGGCATCTGGAAGGTTTGGTACGACAATGGCAAGCTCGGTCAGGAGTATCACGCCGACAATGGTCCTTTCAAAAGCTGGTTCCAGTCGGGTAAAGTGGAGTCGGAAGGACAGTTCAAAAACGGTCAGCGCGATGGCGAGTGGACGTTCTATCATCCTAATGGTCAGCTATATAAGCAAGTGGTTTACATAGGCGACAGCGTCCATGGTCACGTGATTGAGTATTATGACAACGGGGACAAGCTATTTGAAGGCACCTACGATATGGGTTTGCTGGAGGGAGAAGCTTGCTGGTGGAATCGCGGAGGCAAAAAAGACATGGAAGGCAAGCTTGTACATAATTTGCAAGAAGGATTATGGAAATTCTACGATGAGGAGGGCCGTTTGGGCAGCGAGGGACATTTTAAGCAAGGTTTGCAGGATGGTTTGTGGACCTATTACTATGAAAATGGAAGTGTCTGGCGCAAAGGTGATTATGTGAATGGTAAACGCGAAGGGATATGGAAAGCTTGGTATGAAGACGGCAAGTTGCAGCGCGAAGGATCGTTCCATCATGATAAAGAAAACGGCCAATGGGTTTGTTATTACGAAAATGGGAAAATCCAGGATCGCGGTACTTTCAAAGAGGGTGTGATGGATGGTTTTTGGGAAGGTTGGCGCGAAAATGGGTATAAAAAGTATGAAAACAACTACAAAAATGGCGAATTGAACGGACTTTGCACCGCTTTTTGGGAGGAGACAGGCAAAATGATGAGACAAGGCAAGTATGTCAATAACCAAAAGAACGGGGCGTGGACCGAATATGCGCAAAACGGCCATATTTTGTCGAAAGGTAAGTATGTCAATGACATGAAAGAGGGGAAATGGGTGTTTTACAACATGCATGACAAGGTGATTCGTGAACAGAACTTCGTGCATGACGTACCTGAGGGTCCTTTTACCGAATATTATGACAATGGCGTGAAGCATACGCAAGGGGCGTTCAAGAACCGCGTGCGCCACGGCAAGTGGTCGAATTGGGACCCGCAAGGCAAGCTGACGTATAGCGCCATTTTTGAAAACGGACACAAAGTGAAAGAGGTTTATGTCACGGATCCCAAGAAAACTCCCTTTTAAGCTGTTAAAAAAGCATAAAACCCTTAGGGAACTGGTGGAACAATCTCAGTTAAAATTCGTGAATATGGAGATTAAAACATTTCATTTCAATCCGATAATGGTGAACACCTATATTTTGTCGGATGAAACGGGTGAGGCGATTATTGTGGATCCCGGCAACTGTCAGACGTATGAGGATGAGCAAATTCGCGAGTATGTCGCTTCCAGAAATCTGAAAATCAAGTATATCATCAATACACATCCGCACATTGACCATATAGCGGGGAACCCGTGGTGCATGGCGGAGTACCATCCGGAATTGTTGATGCACGAGGCGGGAATGTCGATTTACAACAAGGCGTATGCCTACGCGGTGGCCTTCGGGCTGAGTATTGACAGTATGCCGCAACCCGACCGCTATTTACGGGAAGGCGATGAGGTTCTTTTCGGTAACCAACGGCTGAAAGTGTTCTATACGCCGGGACATTGCGATGGCAGTATTTGTCTGTACAGTGCTGAGAACAAGTTGATTATCACTGGCGATTTGATTTTTGAGATGTGTGTGGGGCGCAGTGATTTGCCTACGGGCAACGAAGCGTTGCTGCAGCAAAGCATTCAAACGGCCATCTTCACGTTGGAGGATGACGTGACGATTCTGTCGGGTCATGGCGGTCCGACGACCGTTGGCGATGAACGTCGTGACAATCCCTATATTTGGAAAAATTAACACTAGAAATATGAGTCAAATTCCTACATTTTCACAGGAGAATTTAGAGCAGTTAGCCTTCCATTACAGAGAAATCTTAAAGTGTTTAGGTGAAGACCCGGAGCGTGAGGGTTTGGTGAAAACGCCCATACGCGTGGCCAAGGCCATGGATTTCCTCACCCACGGTTATCGTCAAGATCCCAAGGCCATTCTCGAAAGTGCCTTGTTCCATGAGGATTACAAGCAAATTGTGGTGGTGAAGGACATTGAGATTTACTCGCTGTGCGAACATCACATGCTGCCATTTTTGGGGAAGGCGCATATCGGCTATATTCCGAACGGCACGATTGTGGGTTTGAGCAAGATTCCGCGCGTTGTGGAGTGTTTTGCGCGCCGACTGCAACTGCAAGAGCGACTCACCTCCCAGATCAAAGATTGTCTCCAGGAGGTTTTGAATCCGCTTGGTGTGGCCGTAGTGATTGAGGCTCAGCACCTTTGCATGTCCATGCGTGGCATCCAAAAGCAGAATTCTGTGACCACGACTTCCGAGTTCACGGGCGCGTTCCTCAAGAACGAGAACACCCGCCAGGAGTTCATGCACCTCATCGGAGCCGACCTGCACTAAACATAGAGGCGTTGCCACAGGCCGGCCGTCAGAGTGTGCGGGCGTCCTATAGGTATTGGGTGATGCCGCCTCTTTTTCTTCTCAGACGTTTCTTCCTCGGTCTCCGCCGTTTAAGACGGTAACGATCTGTGAGATAGCCGATGTGATCTTCGCGCAGTTCAGAGACATACTCTGAAGTGGGCGGTGCGGCGTCTTTTTCGTCGGGATGTTGCAAAACGCAGACCAAAGGCTTGCCTACCCATTCCTGCGGCAGGCAGATGATCAGCGTGTCTTTTTTCGGTGTCATAATCAACTTTTTCATCTTATTGTAATTTGGTGAGAAATTGTTCGTATATCCAAAAAATCGTACAAAATGGCATTTTTCTCCACTTTTTCTGCTAAAATGCCCATCTTTTTGAAAACCCTGTTTTTACTTTTTAACATACTTACTATCAATAAGATACTATGCAAATATATAATTTTTTGAGCATTTAACACGCAAAAACAAATTTTTTGACGATTCATATAAATATCAGAATATCAACAAATTACAAAAAATAATTTTTTTTGAGAAAAACCGCTTTGATAATCAAAAAAATTATATCTTTGCAGCCTCAAAAAAAAGGAGTTTCAGTAGCTCAGCAGGTAGAGCACATCCCTTTTAAGGATGGGGTCCTGGGTTCGAGCCCCAGCTGGAACACGAAATGCCTGAATCAACCGATTCGGGCATTTTTTTTCATACCGACCTTACGTGTTTTTAATTTATGTACTTTTGCCGCAAAATATTACGGTTATGAAAAGAATTTTATTCAGTTTGGCTTGTTTATTTGCTGTCTTTCAAATGGTTGCGCAACCTTCGGGCGGCGTATATACTTTAGCGGATTTGGCTACGTTATTGCCCAACGCTATACAGGTGACCTCTCCAAATCATTATCGAATTATGCAGAATGTCACGCTGGAACCACAGGACACTCTGCTTCTTCAAACCACGGACGAATACGTTTTGGTGGATAATGGCAAGGAAATCACGATTCTGGGTTCTTTACAGACCCAAGAACGCACCACTCCGTTGCTGATTCAAGGCGATTCCATGCAGAATAACTATTTCGAAATCTATTTTGAAAGCACTTCTTTGAGCACGCTTAAGAAGGTGCATGTTCAATATTGTCAACATATTAAATTGATAAATAGTGCAATACATATCGAATCTTGCGAATTTGACCATTTCTCAGATCATGTGATCAGTTATTTGAACTGTGACCCTGTGATTGAGAACAGTTATTTCCACGACAATCAGGCTTGCGCCATCCAGTCGGCTATCAATACCGATGGTTGTCCGAGAATATTGAATAACGTGTTTTATAACAATGTGTTAGCCAATACAAACAATCCTCAGATCAACATTGGTCCGGGCACCAACGACACGATTTTCATCGTGGGGAATCGCATTGAAGGGGTGGCCAGCACCATGTCGGGCGGTATCGGTATCGCTAATTTGACGAATCCGGCGATCACGAAAGTGGTCGTGAGGGACAATGTCATCACCCACAACCGTTACGGTTACACGCAGAACGGTTATCGTATTTCCTCTTTGATTGCTGATAATCAGTTTATTGAGAACGATTTGGAAGTGAATCCGAATAATGGCGGCAGCGGTATCAGCATCTACGGTTACGACACCACTTGCGCCGCCAAACTGCGCCACAACCTCATCACGGGCAACCTTTGGGGCGTGACGGCGATCTACTACCACCACGTGGATATGGGTACCGAGGACGATTACGGATACAACCTGTTGTATGACAACGGCAATGGCGGCGTGGAGTATGAGCTGTATAACAACGCGAGCAGCAATATGAACGCGGTGGGCAACTACTGGGGTTGCGACAATGAAGCTGCAGCGGAAGCGGTGATTTTCCACCAAGCGGACAACGCCTCATACGGGCTTGTCCATTATGAGCCCATCTATGTGGTAGAACCGGAAATCACCGCATTTGATTTTCTGATGGAAAACAATCCTGAACTTGAATATTATGGGGATATGCACGGAACTATTACGGCTGATGATACCATATTGTTTTATGTGGGATGTATGGTTCCTGATTTGAGGCATATTTATCCGACTATTACCAAGCCTTTGTGGGTAACTGTCACGCCTGACGAAACGGAGGCGCAAGACTTTTTGGGTGATGAGGTGAATAATAGTGTGCTCTATACCGCTGCCACGCCGCACCAATCCACGCGTACCTACGTGGTGCGTGTCAATATAGAAGGTGCTGTTCCGGAGAACGAATTAACGAAAATTAACCTCACTCCGAATCCGGTCAGCCAGGATTATTTCAAGATTAATAATCCCACAGACGAGGAATATGCCTGGACAATGCTTTCTGCTGACGGCAAGATGGTTATGAATGGTGTGGCAACTCAAGGAAACCAGACAATCAGTACAAACCATCTTCAAAAAGGAATGTATTTAATCACATTTCAACATAAAAAACAGTTTTTGACAAAGAAATTGATTGTTCAATAAGATGAAGAGATATTTTTTAGGCCATATCCTATTTTTCGTTTTTCTTTTTAGTTACGCGCAGCAAGATTTCCGCAACCCGAACCTTTCCTTGGACGAGCGGGCGCAACTGCTTCTGAATCAGCTTACTTTGGATGAGAAGTTGGGGATGATGGAGCATCATAATCCGGCGATTGAGCGGTTGGGGATTCCGGCGTACAGTTGGTGGAACGAGGCATTGCATGGCGTGGCGCGGAACGGTTTCGCCACGGTCTATCCGATGCCCACGGCGTTGGCCGCCACTTTCGACGAAAAATCCGTTGAGGAGATGTTCGGGATGGTCGCCGACGAAGCGCGGATGAAGTACTTTCGCGCCCAGAAAGCAGGCCAATACGATGACTACACGGGGCTTACGTTTTTCACCCCGAACATCAACATTTTCCGCGACCCGCGCTGGGGCAGGGGGATGGAAACCTACGGCGAGGATCCTTTCCTTTCCGCGCGTATGGGTGCCGCGTGTGTGCGCGGTTTGCAGCAACAGCAGAACGGGCGTTACAAGGCGCTGGCGTGCGTGAAGCATTTTGCCGTGCATAGCGGTCCCGAAGCCGAACGCCATTCCTTCGATGTTTCCGTCAGCGGACGCGCCTTCTGGACCACCTATCTGCCTGCGTTTAAGTACATTGTCCAAAATACGGATGTTGGAATGTTGATGTGCGGTTACAACCGGCTGAACGGGGAGCCGTGCTGCACGAACGAAAGTTTGCTGGTCAACATTTTGCGTAATCAATGGGGCTATGACCGCCTGTTTGTCACCGACTGTTGGGCATTGAACGACTGTTGGGAGCGTGACACGGTGATCCCGCGTCACGAGACGCACGCCACCGCCGCAGATGCCGCCGCCGCCGCGTTCGGCTCCGTCATCGATTTGGAGTGTGGCAGCGGACTTAGCGCACTGAAAGAGGCTGTAGAACAAGGACTTATACCCATGGACATTATCGATGCGCACGTTTTGAAAGTGTTGAAAGCTCGTTTCCAGTTGGGTATGTTCGATCCCGTGCAACCGTTCAACACCGTTCCTGATACTACTCTTTTTGAGCAGAAAGCGTTGGAAATGGCAGAGAAAAGCATCGTTTTGTTGCAAAATCGGAACGGAATATTGCCGTTACAGCCTGGAAAATACAAGAATATTGCCATTTTGGGTCCCAATGCAGCCGATTCGGCGATGCTATGTGGTAATTATAACGGTACACCGCGACATGCGGTCACCTATTATGCGGGCATTTTGAATTATATCGAACAATTACCTAAGAGTCAACGTCCAAACATCTATTTCGACACGACATGCCACCATGTGGATGGCAAATACAGGTTGCCCCGTGATTTTGACAAACAGATTGCAAAATGCGACCTCGTCATTTTCGTTGGCGGACTTTCGCCCGAGTTGGAAGGTGAAGAGTTGAAGGTGGAGATGGATGGCTTTCATGGTGGTGACCGCACCAAGATTGATTTGCCGCGCATCCAGGAAGGTATGTTGATGAAAATCAAGAAGATGGGTAAGCCTATCGTATTTGTGTTATGTTCGGGCGGTGCCGTGGCGCTGGATTGGGTGGACGAAAATGCGGAGGCAGTGCTGGCGGGATGGTACGGCGGTCAGGCGGCGGGCACCGCGATGGCCAACGTGCTGTTCGGCAAGACAAATCCCAGCGGAAAAATACCCGTAACATTCTATAGTTCCAAGAATGAACTTCCCCCGTTCGACAGCTACGAAATGGAAAACCGCACGTATCGCTTCATGACCGAAAAACCGCTCTATCCGTTTGGATATGGATTGAGTTACACCACTTTTGAATATTCTGATGGGATATATAATCCTAATAATCAAACTTTTACATTCAATATTACCAACACAGGCACTTGTGATGGCGAAGAGGTCGCGCAGCTTTATCTCACCAACCAGAGCGACCCATTGAGTCCGGTGAAAACGCTAATCGGTTTTGAGCGTGTGCATGTGCCCTACGGCAAAACGGTAAAGGTCTCTTTTCATGTGGATGAAGCGTTTTTCCAAACGTATGTAGATAGTTATCAGCATTTTGAGTCGCATCCTGGTATTTTTGTATTCCATTATGGCGATAAAAAATGGGAAATCAAGCGATAGAGATGATAATTTATGTACTTTTGCGCCCTCAAAAATTATAGAACATGTGTGTAAAACCCATTATAGCTCCTTCTTTGTTGTCTGCGGATTTCAACCGTTTGGGAGAAGAAATTGAGATGTTGAATCGTTCGGAAGCGGATTGGATCCACTTGGACGTGATGGATGGCGTGTTTGTGCCGAATATTTCGTTTGGAATGCCGGTGATCAAAGCGGTGCGGCAGTTAGCGCAAAAGCCGTTGGACACTCATTTGATGATTGTGCAACCGGAGCGTTACATTCACACTTTCAAAGAGATAGGTTGCGATTTGTTGACGGTGCATTGGGAGGCGTGCACGCATCTGCACCGTACCATCGCGCAAATCAAGGAAGAGGATATGTTGGCGGGTGTCGCACTGAATCCGCATACGCCGGTTGCCGGTTTGGAAGATATGATTCAAGATCTTGATTTGGTGTTGATTATGTCGGTGAACCCTGGTTTTGGCGGACAGAAATTTATCCCGCGCTCGTTGCATCGTATCACCGAATTGCGGGAGATGATTGAACGCAACAACTCGAATGCGCTCATCGAAGTGGATGGCGGCGTGAATGTTGATAACATGAAAGACATTATCCAAGCCGGAGCCGATGCTGTGGTAGCAGGCAATGCGGTTTTCAAATCCGAAAATCCTGAAGGAACCATCCAAAAATTAAAACAACTCTAGTTGTTGATTCCTGATTTTTTCATCAGAACGGGTAGCCGATGCTGAAGTTGAGGCGAAGGCCATCCCAGAAAGAAGGCATATTGTAATAGGTGTTGATCGGTCGTGAAAGATCGGTCGTGCCTTCCTTAGTATATTTGTAGGTCTGGTAAGGTGCGTGGATACCGATACCCAAGTCCAAACGGACAACGAGTCCATCTATGTCGAGGCGGAGGCCGGCACCCGTACCCAGGGCGATCTGCTTTGCGATATTCTTGTTTCCGATAATGCCGTCCTGTATCTCCTCTGTAAATCCCATTGTCTCGCAATAAGCCGCATAATCTTCGCTGCTGAGGAGATCGGAGGTGTTGCGCCAGTTCCATACATTGCCGGCATCCACGAAAACGGCACCGTTGATTTTCCAAACGAGCGGGAAGCGCAGTTCGATGTTGGCCTCGAGTTTGACATCACCGGCATGGAAGAAATTCTGGTTATATTTGGTGCTATGGAAGTTGCCCGGTCCGTAGGCGTAGGGTTCGGCTGCCCGCAAGCTGTTGGGACCGCCGGCATAGAAGGACTCGGAAAGTGGTGCATATTCGGAGTTTCCAAACGGGAAGTTGGCACCTGCAAAAAGACGAGTGGCGATGCAGACTCGATCCGTCATGTTGAACTTGTTCCACAGTTCGGCCGTAAACCTGACGAACTGGTTAAAGGGGATATGGGCAATCGGTTTGTCTATCTCATTCCACGGATGTCCGAAGAGGCAATAGACGGCATTAACCAGGTTGCCGGCATCTTTGATTTCAAAGTCAATCATGGTGTTGACCGGTCGTTTGGTTCGGTAATCACTATAGGTGATTCCATAGCCGACAGAGGGTATAAACTCGTCGCTGGCAAGCATTTTGAGGAGTTCTGGATGCTCGGCTGCCTCATTGATTAACTCTTCCGTCTCGGCCTTTACTTTGATTAAAGAGAGCGAGGCTGGTGTAAAGACATGTGTAACATATTGAGATGTGCGGATGAAATACGAGAAGGCTCCGGAGAACTTGTGCACACCGTATCCTCCAGCGATGTTTTCGTACTTATATCCTAGTCGGTAACGGGTGTCGCCGTCGGGGTTGTTGTTTCCCGCCCAGTGCAGATAGGGGAAGATGAGGGCGGCGTCGATTCCAAATTTGTAGGTGTCGGAAGTTTTCGGATCGCCTGGCTGCCGGTTGCGCAACGCCCAGTAGTATGCTCCATAGCCCTTGACCGTGAAAGTCTCTCCGCGTCCAAAGAGATTCTTTATTGAATGAGCGAGGGTGAGGTTCGGACCGAGGCTGCTGTTGGAGCGGTAGGTGATATCCGCATCCGCCAGGAGGTTGTAGGTACGCGTGATGGAATCGCCCAAGGAACGCATGTATCCGTTGCGCTTCCATTGCTTGGTGGCCCCCACACCAATACCGGACTTGTAGAGTTCGCCTTCCAAGATGTTCTCATAATCGCGCTGTGAGAACGCACGCAAGAATACATTTCCAGATGGGGTCAGTTTATATTCTGCGGAAATCAGGCTGAGCAATCCGTTGGCTTTGTTGACTTCCGGGTTGTCGGAGATGGTGGAGCCGACCGTGATGCGCAGTTTGTCATTGAGCAGGGACTTGCTGATGGCGATGTTCATGTCGTTGGTTTTGCCGGCCGCATGGGTGGTTTGTCCGCTGCTGATATCCACATCCACGATATTTCCTAACTTGGAATTCGCCATAGCGGCATTGATACGGCTGTTGATGATGCTTGACAGGGCGTATCCGTCCTTTTGCGCCGCCACATTGCTTTCGCCCATATACATGCCGGTCGCCAGCAATACGGCTGCGATACCGTCGCGGGTGTCCTCATCCATGGAGGCGAGCTCGCGCGAGATGGTTTCATCATCCGGCGCTTCGAGGAAGAAGCCTATGGTGCTCAGACCTATCGAATCGAGTATGCCCTTCACGCGCACACCCGTGTTGAAGGTCACACGGCGTGTCTCTTCGCCCGCCGATTGCACATCCGCTTTCACCTGTTGCGAAGCCGAGAGGTTCAGGATGGTCTGACCAATGGGACCGTTGAGGGTGACATGGCTCCCCGAATCCACGTGGAAGGGGATCATAGGATACAATTTGGGAGAATAGCGGACCAATCCTTCATCGACATTGATTGTTCCACCCAGGTTAAGATCTCCGTCAGCGGTGTTATACTGCGCGTTGACCGTGCCGTACGGTTTGAATTGCGCCAGATTCTTCTCGTCTATCGGGTAGGTAAGATCGGTGGTGGGCAGGATCGTGACATCCACGTTGGCATGGATGCTGTCCAGCGGTCCGGTCACCTGTCCGCGGATATTGGTGGCCAATTCGCCATAGACGGGGAAAGGTCCGCCCTGCTCCAGTTTTGCCGGAGAGAAATTGTCGGCAGCCAGATCGACATCCAGGCGCATCGTGTTGAGGTCCATTCCACCGTTCAGCGCCAGATAGGAGCCGTCGATGCTATAGACGCGCACATCGTTGAGTTTCACTTTATTGTGCTCCATCACGATGGGCGTTTCTCCCAGACTGAACAGCACATCGTAGGGTTCGTAGTAGGCAATGACGTCCAACGGCCGCACTTCGGCAGAGAGGTCCAATTGCGCTGGCAAGCCGTCTGCGGAAGCCTTCACCTTCACAATACCATCCAGGTCGATGTCTTCCATATCCAAGATGTTGTTCACCAGTTCCAGCGGGATGTCGTCCAACCGCAAATCCGCCCGAATGGCATTGTCAAATTGCTCCGAAGGCGTGATCTTGATGTCTGCCGTGCGGTTTCCGAGATCCATATCCTCGTATATGAGGCTGTCCAGCGCAAGGTGGCCCGTTCCGCGCAGCTCGCGCCCATCGCGTTCCAGATTCAGCTGCAGCAAAGCATCGGTGCAAATACCCTCCACGTTCATCACGCCATCGGTAATGCTGGTATTGGCGGTGATCGAGGCGGTAGTTTTGCCTTCTGTCATGCCGATCCGCACGGCCGCCGTAGCCGCAGGCAGGCGCAGCCCCGTACTGTCGTTTTCCGTGTTGTCAATATACGGGATGGAAGCGTCTAATGCCAAGTCAGATTGGAGAGAATCGGATTTCAGCACCATCGTCACCTCATTGATGTCCAACCCCAACCCTTCGATGATACCCTGGATGGGACTCCCTTTCGTCAGCTGTATTTCCGCTTGCAGGTCTGGTAAAACCCGTTTGAGCGTGTCCAACATTGTCAGGTCTTGTAATGAGACGAGGGACTGAATAAATGCCGTGTCGGTGACGACTCCCAGTACCGGTTGTATATCGTCCACCAGTCGAAGCGCATGCATCGGGCTTTGTGCATCGATGGTGAGTCCTTGGGTGACCAAATAGAGCGCTGTGGCGGTATCCGTGGTGAAGTCAAGGTTCAGATAGTCGATGTCATATTTCTCGCCCGCCACGTGTGCCACCACGTTTTTCATCTGCGTGTGGTAGTCCACGTTCATCTTTTTCGGTGTCCAGAAGTCTGATACCCGGAACTGGTGCTCTGTTTCCCCCTTCAGCCGCAGGTCGTTGTCTGTCATCGTGACGGGCAAATGCAGGTTTCCGACCACCGTTTTGTTGGCCAGTTCGGCGTCAAGAACCAGGCCGGACACGTTGATGTTGTCATAGATGCAGTTGGTTAGGTTCATGGCCACTTTGCACTTCATCGCGGGGGACTTAGGGTCTATCCCTTTGCCCTGCGCATGAATCTCGCCCGCCAGTTCCACGTGGTGACTCTCTTCGAGGAATGCGCTTGCATCCACCTGTTCCACGTTCACCAGCATGTCATACACCTCATCATCAATGTCATAGAATCCTTTCAAGTTTGCCTTGTTGCCGCGATAATCGGCGTTTCCGGCCAGATCCACCCGCATTGTTTCTAGATTCAGCAAGGTGGAGGTGAGGTCCGCTTTCGCCCCGAATTCGTCGGAGCGGACGTGCAGTTGGTTCGAAGTGATCAGCTCGGTGTTCAGGTTCACCAGCGCATCGCCATAGATGGTGTCAAACGGTAGGTGCAGGGATTCGAGCGTGAGCGAGGCATTTCCGATATTCAGGCGACGGGCGTCGTAGAGGTTTCCCCCCACGTCCGCCAGCACATTCGTGGAGAGGGTGCCGGCGCGTATATCCAATCCCATCGGATTGAGCACGAACCGCACGTTGCGCAGCTCACCATCCGGTATGTCGAAGGCCATCGGGGTGGAGGTGGTGTCCTCGTCCTTGGTCTCCGTTTCGCGCAGCGCAATACCCACGTATGCGTCCTCCAGTTTCAAGCCGTGCAGCGGATACTCTCCTTTCGCGACAATGATTCCCGGACTTTTCACATTCAAATGTCCCAAGATAGCGTCGATACCCACCGCTTCTATCAACGTGTCGGTGTGGACCGTCGCTTGGTCTAGTAACAGTTGATCCACCACGATGGCGCGGGCCAGAAAATTATCTTTCGACTCTTCACTCTCAGGTTTTTTCATACTACCTTGCAGACGCAAGCCATGTACGTAGATCAGCGTGTCTTTACCACGATGACCAACATAGAAACTGTCTATTTCTATGCGCAGCGGGAGGTCTTCTTCGCCCTTGTAGGCACGATAGAGTATCATCGGAGAATGATGGAATGGAGAAAGATAGAGCCGTCCCAGATCGACATCCATGTCGGTCCAGCTATCAATTACCCTCACGCATTTTTGCAAAACAGCCGTGCGTGCGCTGGGTGTCACCAGAATAACCGTTACGGTAATCGACAGTAACAGTGCTATTCCGACGATGACACCTACAACGATGCAGGGTATTTTCCAGATGAGACTCTTTTTGCTCATGACTTGTTTTTCTCTTTTCTTGATTCCTTCAGCTTATATTATTAATGCAACCGTGTCTTATACTTTGGCTGTTGGCTATTAGCCATTGGCTTTTGCGGATAAACCATAGCCAAAAGCCAAAAGCTAAAAGCCATATCTAGCAGACATCAACTATAAAAAATGCAGATCAAGGCATATAATAGTTGGTCAGGAAATAGGTTCTCTCCCAATCCACAATTTTTAACTCAGACTCTTTAGCTGGATGGATGTCGTATTCGTCGAGCACCATCACCTGCCTTTCCTTCAGGTCGTAAACTGGCCATTCTTTGGCCTTGCCGTCAGGGGAGAGTTCTGCGCTGAGCGACGGGTTGCCGGTTTTGGCGAACTGCACCCACATCTTGCGCACGGTTTTGCAGAAGGTCTCGTCGTATGCTCTTCCAGTGAAGTCATCGAGCTCAGGATGGGCAAATACCACTGACAGTTCTGATGCATGTCCGGCTTTAATCAAAGGCAGGGAGGATTCAACCCTGTAGTAGTAGGTATAGGATTTGCCGCCGGCCTTGGCTTGTTCCTCCGACAGCCGGATTTGCGGCGCTATAAACATGATCTGGCTGAAGAGTTGGACGGTAGGTTCGTAGCTTTCCCCCTGGATATCGTTGCACCAACTTTCCACCAGCTCTTTCTCCTTGTCCGTCAGTTGGGCGAGTTTTTCCGCCGTGCGCCCATCGGACCACGCATTCCAGGCGTCCACGCCGATGGCTCCCAGGAAGGTGTTCATCTCATCTTTGTCGCAGCCCTGAAGGAACTCGATGTCCTTCGCAGCCCCGTTCGCGTAAGCCTCCCACGGATCCAGCGGCAGGTAAAGGCCGTCTCTTTCTGGGAAGGTGCGTATGCCGAGCACTTGATAAAACCCATACAGGCGTGTCCACGTGTCGGCGATTTCCTCGGCACTGAGCTTCTGCAGGTCGGCGACGGTTTTGCAGCCGAGTGCCTCCATCAACTTGTCCGTACATGCGATGGCCTGTTCCTCACTTCTCATCTGGGCGGGAGCGCCGCTCTGAGAGATGACACGCTTGAAATACTGATGGGAGCCTTTGATCAGCGGAAGCAGGGTACAGCTTGCACCGCCGGCAGATTCGCCCCAGATGGTCACGTTGTCGGGGTCTCCGCCAAAGGCGGCGATATTCTCATGAACCCACTTCAAGGCCATGATCTGGTCCATAAGCCCCAGGTTGGATGCGTCTTGGTACTCCTTGCCGTCCGACAGGTGAGACAGATGCAGGAAACCGAAGAAGCTGACCCTGTAAGCGATGGTCACGACAATGACGTCAGGGTTCTCCTGGATGAACTTGTGGCAATCATACTGCGGGTCCGTCACTCCACCTACCTCGAAGCCGCCACCGTAAATCCACACGATGACCGGCTTTTTCTCAGCCGTTGCCTCGTCCGTTTTCCAAATGTTCAGGTACAGGCAGTTTTCCCCCATAGGATAAAGGGCAGCGGGGTCGCCCGGTGATTGGACGGGAGACTTTCCATAGAAATAGGCCTCGTATACGCCGTCGTTCGGAATGATGTCCACGGGAGCCTTCCAGCGCAAATCGCCAACGGGTTGCTGACCCACAAAAGGAATGCCTTTGTAGGAAATGATGTTCTCCTTTTTCTTGCCGACGAAGGTACCGTTTATACACTTGACAGCCAACGACTGGTCGTAATCGCTATCTATAATCTTCTGATTCTCCCCATACTGAGGCATCAGTTGTTTTTCTACTTCGCTGGTATTCATTGTTTTATATTTTTTTGTTATTCATAAAAACATACTAAAGCATATAATACTTGGTCAGGAAATAGGTTCTTTCCCAATCCACGATTTTCACCTCGGATTCCTTTGCGGGATGGATGTTGAACTCTTCGAGAACCATCACCCGTTTGTCCTTCAGGTCGTAGAGCGGCCATTCCTTGATCTTGCCGTCGGGGGCGATTTCCGCGCCGAGCGACGGGTTGCCGGTCTTGGCGAACTGCACCCACATTTTGCGCATGGTTTTGCAGAAGGTCTCGTCAAATGCGCGTCCCGTGTCTGCGGTGAACTCCGGATGATTGAATACAATGGCAAGTTCTATCGCATGTCCGCACTTCATGATCGGATCGGGTGACTCGGGTGTGAAATAATAGGTGAAAGCCTTGCCGCCGCCCATAGTCTGGCACTCAGATAGCTTGATGATGGGCACGATAAACCAGCTCTGGCTGAACAGACGGCTGTCGGGCTCGTAGTAGTCTCCCTTCACATCCTTCATGTAGCTCTCGACCAGTGCTTTCTCTTCCGCCGGCAGTTGGGCGAACTTTTCTTGCTTGCGCCCGGCAATCCACTTGTCCCAGCCTTCCAGTCCGAAACTGGAAACGAAAAAGTCCATTTCATCCTTGTTGCAACCCACAAGAATTTCTATGTCCTTTGCTGCGCCGTTGGCGTAGGCCGCAAAAGTGTCGGTAGGCAGATACTTTCCGTCTCTCTCGGGCATCTGGTGTACAAAGTTTACGGCAGAAGCTTCCAAGAGCTTGTCGCCATCAACCTTCAAAAGGTCGGCAACGGTCTTGCAGCCAAGCACTTCCATTAGTTTATTGGTACATTCGATACCTTCTTCCGGGGATCTCGTCTGGTTGACGGAACCGCTTTCCGCAATAAGCCGCTTGAAATACTGATGGGAACCTGGAAGCAGCGGTTGCAAGGTGCAGCTGGCAGCGCCTGCGGATTCCCCGAAGAGGGTCACGTTGTCGGGGTCGCCGCCAAAGCCTGCGATATTCTCATGCACCCACTTCAGGGCCTTGAGCTGATCCAAGAGTCCCAAGTTCTGTGCGTCTGGGTAGTCCTTGCCGTCCGGAAGGTGCGACAGATGCAGGAAGCCCATCACGCCGAGTCTGTAAGCGATGGTAACAACGATGACATCGGGATTTTCCTTCACGAGATTGAAGCAATCGAACATCGGGTCAATGGTTCCGCCTGCCTCGAAAGCTCCGCCATGAATCCATACCATAACCGGCTTTTTCCGGCCAGGCGCGTCATCCGACTTCCATATATTCAGATACAGGCAGTCTTCATCCATATAGTAAAGGGAGCCCGTTTCCAACTGTCCGTTACCATAGGCGCTCTTCGCATTGTAATAAGCCTCATATACACCATTGTCCGGAACAATATCCACCGGAGCTTTCCAACGCAGGTTGCCGACAGGTTGCTTGCCGACATACGGAATGCCTCTGAAGACCGTGATGTTCTCCGTCTTTCTACCAACAAAAGTGCCGTTGGTGCACTTGACGGCTACCGACTGGTCATAATTTCCGTCGGTAATCGGCTTGTTTTCGCCGCCGTACATTTCGTGAAGTTTCTCTCTAATGTCACTTAGTTCCATAGTCTTGTTCTTTTGTTGATTATAACCGTTTCTTATTATTGTTCAATGTTATACTTTTCATTATGATTAAATAGCCTTGTTGCGCCACTTTTTCCTGTGAATGTACACGGCGCACTGGATCCAGACACAAAGCGAATAGACGCCATCGGCCGTCCAGCATAAGGCTATGTCCGAATGAAGGATGCCGATAATGAAGGTGCAGTACACGGCGTAGATGCAAAGGGCCACCGTGTCGATTCGGAGGCAGACACGAGTGTTTCCCGTTCCCGCAACTGACTGGAGATACACATTCCACGGTAGGGTGGCAACCGTGATGGCACACATCACCTTCAGCGTAGGAACGGAAGCCTCAACCAGGGAGGGAATATCGGTAAACAGGCTGATAATCTGGTGCGGACACAGGAAAAAGAATACCAGTAGCGGCAACATCGTCACGGTGCAGAGTATAAGTACGCGCCGGATAACGGGGAACACGCCTTCTGGATGGCCTTCGCCTATGATGTTGCTCACCAGCGTTGCCGCTGTGGAAGCAAAGGCTGCCGAAAAAACGAACGGTACCTCGGAAATACTCCGCACGATGTTGGCGATAGCCAGTTGTTCCTCGCCCAAATGTTCGATAAAGAGGAAGAAAAGCAGCCACACGGAGATATTCAGGACATACTCCAACATTACCCAGGAGGCGGTGGAAAACGTATGCCTGAGTTCCGTCCATGCGGGTTTGACCATCTTTTGCAGGCCGTATTTCTTGTCGGCTGTAAAGAAGGTCCATACGACAAAGAAGAGTAAAGATATACCTTCCGAGATGGTCGATGCCAACGCGGCGCCCTTAATGCCCATCGCCGGTGCACCCAGGTGGCCGAAGATGAGCACCCAGTCCAAAAAGATATTACTGCTTACCAGCACAATGGAATTCCATGTGAGACTCTTCGTATCACATGTCCCTACGTAGAAGGCACGGAACAATGCTGTCATAAAGGCAAAGAGCAGTCCCGGAATCCTCCAGTTCACATAGACGATGGCAGCCTTGTAAATGCTCTCCGACCGCAGGATTCCCCGAAGAATAGACGGGGTCAGTAAATACGAGAAGACCATGGTCAGAAGTGCCAGGACCGCGAGAAACCAGACACCCTGCCAGAAGACATGTCCGATGGCGCCGAAGCCAGTTCCGCTCTCGCAAGCCTCCCCGTTGCGTCGGCCGATGATGATTTGGACCCCGATGGAGAAGCCAAACCCAAGCATGTACAAAATGGTGAAATATACGCCTGCGATGGCTGAGGCTCCAAGTTCAATCTCTCCTACGCGGCCAAGGAAGGCCGTATCGGTCATCCCCAGCAACTCTTCCATCACCAAGGCTACCAGAATAGGGAAAGTTATCCTCCAAATGGATTTGAAGGAATAACT
>ONHS01000105.1 GCA_900317715.1 uncultured Bacteroidales bacterium
CGTCTCCCTGCTGATCGGCAACGGCACCGTGACCGACGGGAATTGGGGGCTGATTGACTGGAAGACGGCTCACATCGAGACGACGGTGACGTTGGCCGGCACCTCGCTCGGCACGCTGGCGATGCCGCTCACGGCGGTGCCTTACGCCATGTATGCAGAATACGCGGACGAGCTGGATCCCGACGCCGCTGTTGTCATCGGCATCTACAACAAGATACTGTATGACAGCCTTGCCTTGGGCGCACTGATCGACGCGAATGCCGCGAAAATCGGCGAACTCCAGGAAATGGATGAGGCTCTCTCGGCTCGTATCGCCGCCGACAGCAACAACTTGGTGATCTTTAAGGCCAAAATGAAGACCGACAGCACCACTTTGAGAAACCTGATCAACACCAACGCCGCGAACATCGGCGAACTCCAGGAAATGGATGAGGCTCTCTCCGCCCGCATCACCGCCGACAGCAACAACTTGGTGATCTTTAAGGCCAAAATGAAGACCGACAGCACCACCTTGAGAAACCTGATCAACACCAACGCCGCGAACATCGGCGAACTCCAGGAAATGGATGAGACTCTCTCGGCCCGTATCGCCGCCGACAGCAACAACTTGGTGATCTTTAAGGCCAAAGTGAAGACCGACAGCACTACCTTGAGAAACCAGATCAACACCAACGCCGAAAATATCACGATTACCAACACTAATTTGACGGCTTTGCAGAACCGCGTGAACACCTTCAACACGAACGTCTGCGACAGCGTGGATGCTTGTGTGAAGAGAATTGTCAGCGACACCGCCAACACCGTGCGTGAGGAAATGAGTGCCCAGCTGGCCACGAAGGCCGATGCCGACAACGTTTACTCCAAGGCTGACATGGACCAAAAGTTAGGCGCGAAGGCAGACACTAACAATGTATATACCAAAGATCTGGTTTACACCAAGGCAGAAGTGGATGCTCTGCTTGCCCAGCTGGTGCTGAGTTTGCCGAAGATGGATCAGGAGACGTTCACGGTGGCTAACGACGGACAAACCACTTTCACGCTTAACCATGCACCTAAATCCGACTACATCTACCGGATGTACATCAACGGTGTGATGGTGGGAGGAAGCAACACGCAAGTGCTTACGATATCCAGTACCGCTACTAAGACGATGCAATACGATGCCAGCAAGAACGGCAACAAGACGTTGAAAGCCAACGACAAGGTGACCATCGTTTATTGGTACTAAGCCGTGCCACGCATCGAATCTTTCAACTGAAACGAATATGTAATTCTGTTGGCGGCAGTGACGGGACCGGTGTGGGGGCAGAGCCAGCACACCTTGGGCAACATCCCTGAAGGCTGGACAGTGACGGCAAACGGAGACACCGTCCCCGTAGTCAACGGCACCGCCACCATCACCGACGGCGCCGAAGTGCAGCTTTTCCCGACGAACCCCGCCCTCGTGAAGAACGTGACGCTGACCGACGCGCCGACACCGACACCGGCGCCCGGCTGCCGACGCATCACTTTGGACACCGTCCAACACCATTTTGTGGCCCAAGACTGCGACACGCTGACGGGAACATTGGGTGCGAAGGTGAAGATTTCCATCGCCGCCGGCGCCACGGTGATACTTGACGGCGTGACCATCAACGGCACGATTAATCCAAACTACACTTGGGCGGGCATCACCTGCTTGGGCAACGCCACCATTATCCTGAAAGACGACACGACGAACACGGTGAAGGGATTCTATTTGACTTATCCCGGCATCTATGTCCCTGAGAGTAGCACGCTCACCATCCAGGGGGAAACATCAGGCACAGGCAAGCTCATCGCCAGCAGCAACCTCAATGGCGCAGGCATCGGAGGAGGATATGGGACTTCATTACCCTGTGGCAACATCCGCATTGAGGGCGGCATCATCGAGGCTACAGGCGGTAATTATGCTGCCGGCATCGGTAGCGGTAGGGATGCCAGCTGCGGTGACATCACTATCTCAGGCGGAACCGTCAAGGCTACTGGCAAATCTTATGCTGCCGGCATCGGTAGCGGTTATCTTGCCAGCTGCGGTGCCATCACGATTACATCCGACGTGACCAGCGTGACGGCCACCAAGGGCCAAAATGCTCCCAACAGCATCGGCGCTGGAGATGGTGGCTCCTGCGGCACGGTGACGTTTGGTACCCAGCAGATGTACGACGGTACAACTTGGACGACAAACCCCACCAGTGGTCAGACATACGGTGGATTGAACTTCACTATTAAGACCACTTCGAATACTAACGACACTTGGGAGCTGACCTGCCGACGCGTTGACCTCAGCCAAATCACAGCTGATTCTGTAATGCAGGACGGCGACGTGCTGACGGGAACATTGACTGCGAATGTGAAGATTTCCATCGCCGCCGGCGCCACCGTGACGCTGAAGGACGTGAACATCAATGGCAGCGGCACATGGACAACTGGTAACTATGCCGGCATCACCTGCGCGGGCGATGCCACCATCACCCTCGAAGGCACGAACACGGTGAAGGGATTCGCCAATGGTTATCCCGGTATCTCTGTAAGTTCTGGAAAGACGCTCGTCATTAACGGGACTGGGGAACTTAACGCCAGCTCTAACGGTTCTTATGACACTGGCTCAGGCGGAGCAGGCATTGGCGGAGGAGACAATATGAACTGTGGAAACATCGAAATACAAAGTGGCACTGTAACAGCGACAGGTAACCAATATGGCGCCGGCATTGGCGGCGGACAGAATGCTAACTGCGGCAATATTACCATCAGCGGTGGTACCGTGACTGCTACAGGCGGGTATCGTGCTGCCGGTATCGGCGGAGGCAGACGAGGTGTAAGTGGTAATCCGGGACAATATGATTCTGGTAGTTGCGGCAATATTACCATCAGCGGTGGAACCATCAATGCCACAGGCGGTCAAAATGCGGCCGGTATTGGCGGAGGTAGAGGTAACAATGTTAATTATAAATCCAGTTGCGGCACCATCACGATTACTACAGACGTAACCAAAGTGACTGCTACAAAAGGAAGTGGTGCTGACAACAGCATCGGTGCAGGCAGTGTCGGCATTTGCGGCACAGTAACCATCGGCGGCGTAGAGGGTGCAATCACCGACAGCCCATACACTTATCCTCCTCAGCCGTAATCATTCTACAAGAACAAATGCTACATTGTGAATAACCAACGAAAAAATTAGGAACAATGAAATATATAAAACATATCATATTAACGGCCTTTGCCATGGTGGTGATGGGAAATACGTGGGCGTTACAACTTCACATTACCACCCCTTCGGGGCAAGTGACACTTGAGGCTGAGCCGTCGGACAGCTTTGAACAGGTGAAGTCGAGGATTGAAGACAAGGAAACTACCCTTGGTTATAAGTATCTCATACAGTATCAGCATCTGTATTACAACGATATTGAGTGCAACAACAATCAGACACTGTATCAGGTCGGAATCACAAGCGGAGGCCAGACCCTCACCATGACGTACGATCAACCCTACAAGGATGGCAACACTTGGGTCTTCACCATGCCCGCGGCCAACAAGCTGCTGGAGGTGGAAAACTACAACACCTACACCCTGACGCTCTCCCATAATGCCGGCCACGGCACGGTGGAGCTACTCCGTCCCGGCAGTTCCGCCACAGTTGACACCGATGAAAACGCCTTTCAATACTGCTACGACTGCCAACGGAGCCCCGCTTACCCCACGGTGGCCAATAATGGCCATAACAACCTGTCCGGTTTCTCAGCCCCCTACGTAGGGTTAGCCGGTATCGGATACGGATATACAAACAGTTCAACATAGTGAGTACAACTTCAGTGTGTCAGGCGTTCGCCACACCTACGGCTTGAACAGCGATGAGGATGTTCCCATTTTCCTCCTCTTCCAATGGGACGGTACACAGTACCAACCTGTTGTTTATGGCGTGGCATGCGCCTATTCCAAATTGGACAACACGCATGATGCCGACCATACCCTTCTCTTCGTAGCCGAAGGACACTGGGGCTGCTTTTTGACAAACGATGAACACACTGAAAATTTGAACATCACCTTTGATGAGGACTTGAGCAATGGCTTGCCTGACTTTGTCACGGCAGCAACGCCAAGTCTCCCCGAAGGTGTGACAGATAATGGCAACGGCACCTACACCGTCGTGTCGGGCACCGAGCTGACCATCGAGGCCATCGCCAACACTGCCGAGCATTACTACTTCAACAATTGGACCAACGAACAAGGCAGCGAGTACACCACAGGGGTGGTCACTCCGACGGGTCCACGCCCAGCCACCAGCCTGCTGACCCTCACCATCACCGGCGACACCACCGTCAGGGGCAACTTCCGAATCGACACCTTCGACCTGACACTCAGCACAAATAATGTGAACATGGGGCACATCGACATCGGCGGACAGCAGTATGAATCCAAAGACACGATGTTGACCGACCACCAGCATATCGACGTTGCGGCCATTCCCGAACCCGGCCACTACTTTGTGAACTGGACCGACGTAAACGGCATTGAAAAGAGCAAGAACACACACATTATGGTTACTGCTATAAGCGACACCACTCTCACTGCCAACTTCGCCCCATACGCCATCCTGCAAATTGCCAGCAACAATAATGCATGGGGTACGGTAGCCCTCCAAGCGGGAACCACCGGCAATCATGAGCTCACGCTCTATGACGAGAACGAAAGCACGTCAAATCATTTGATTCCTGCTTACACTTGTTGGTTTGACGCATTAACAAGGAGTCAGCATGTCATCCCTGCCACCAAGCTGGCAGAAGTCAAGGGCGGCACCATCAGCAGCATCAAGTACTACGCACAAGACCCGGTCTCCTGGACCTCAAATAAAGCTATTGATGTGTACTTGAAAGAGGTGACTAACACCACTCTCAACAGCCTTGTGGACAAAAACAGTTGCACTGTCGTATATAACGGCCAACTTAATGTTGTTGACGGCATTGTGACCATCACCTTCTCCTCCCCATTCTCCTACAACGGCGGCAATTTATTGGTGGGCATCGAGAATTTGGAAGCAGGTAATTATAATTGTGGTGTTTCTTTTTTGGGTGAGGATGTCCCAGGTGCCTCCATTGGAGGCCAAGGTGGTAATTTCACTCAACAAGACTTCCTTCCCATGAGTACGTTCACCTATCAAACTGCTGGTGCGATAGAGAATACGGATGGCAGTTATTCCGTAATCCCCGGCACTGAGGTGACTGTCACAGCCACTCCGGCTAACGACAACCATTTCGTGAACTGGACCGACGAGAACAGCAACGTGATGGGCACCGACGCCCAGCTGACGTTCACCGTCACCGGCGACACCGCCGTCACGGGCAACTTCGCCGGCCAAGAATCCCGTCTCGACAGCGTGCGCACCACGTGGGAGGTCTATATCAACAGTGCCTCTACGGCTGTCTATCCGACACCCTACAGTGATACCGACACCATGGGTTATGTGATAATTCCCGCGGGGGCTGACGTGAAAATCACCCCGAAACCCGAAGGACAGGCTGCCATGGTGAGCAAGCTTGAGCTGATCGACAAGACGGCACCCAGCTGCCGGCGCATCACCTTGGACACCGTCCAGCACCATCTTGTGGCCCAAAACGGCGACACCCTGACGGGAACGCTTGATGCAAACAACTATCCTGTGAAAATCTCCATCGCCGCCGGCGCCACCGTGACGCTCGACAACGTGACCATTAACGGCGCAAATGAAGGAGACTGGGCCGGCATCACATGCGAGGGAGACGCCACCCTCATCCTGAAAGACGGCACGATGAACACGGTGAAGGGATTCTATGAGGATTATCCCGGTATCTTTGTCCCTGTAAATAGCACGCTCACCATCCAAGGGGGAACCTCAGGCACAGGCAAGCTCATCGCCAGCAGCAACGGCTCCGGGGCTGGCATCGGAGGAGGATTTTATATACCCTGTGGCAACATCCGCATTGAGGGCGGCATTATCGAAGCTACGGGCGGTTATTATGCTGCCGGCATCGGTAGCGGTGGTGAAGCCGATTGCGGTGACATCACCATCTCTGGCGGAACCGTCGAAGCTACTGGCGGCAATTGGGCTGCCGGCATCGGTAGCGGTAATTTAGCCGATTGCGGTGACATCACGATCACATCAGGCGTGACCAGCGTGACGGCCACCAAGGGCGAATATGCTCTCAACAGCATCGGTGCTGGATATAATGGCACCTGCGGCACGGTGACCATCGGCGACGCAACGGGCGCTATCACCACCAGCCCTTACACTTATCCGGCACCGTAATCATTCTACAAGAACAAATGCTACATTGTGAATAACCAACGAAAAAATTAGGAACAATGAAATATATCAAACATATCATATTAACGGCCTTTGTCATGGTGATGACGGCGGCGAGTGCCAATGCGATGCAGATTTTCGTCAAGACGCTGACAAATCTAACTATCACGGTCGATGTGGAGCCGGGCGATATCATTGACACTGTCAAGGCAAAAGTTTACCGAAAGGCTTTGGCCCAAAACCAAGGGGTTTATCTTCCGCAGTACCAGCGGCTTATTTTTGCAGGTAAGCAATTGGAAGGCGGTCGCACATTGGCTGACTACAATATCCAAAAAGAAAGCACCTTGCATTTGGTGTATCGTCCCAATGTTCCGAATCGCACGGGCGAAGAAAATCTCTCCTGGGCCTTCCAGATGCCTGTGGGCAACTATGCGCTGCGGACCACGTGGAAGCAGAATGCCCTGTTAGCTTGGAAGGTCGGTGCCGAGACGATCACCGTGGAGAGCAATCCGCTCGTCGCTTACCTGGGATTCCCCTTCGAGGGAGCCACGCTTACAGCGGCTTACAACGACATCCTTGGCGAAGTGACCTACAGCATCGCCCATAGAACCGGCACTAACTCCGGCAACACCGTCAGCACTGACGGCGTGGTCACCATCAACGGTGCCGGCATCGACACCGTCAAGGCCGTCTTCGCCGGCAACGACACACTCATGCCCGACTCGGCCATGTACATCATCGACACGCGCGCTCCCTACACCCTGACGCTGGCCACCAACGACGCGGCGATGGGCACGGTGAAGATCGACAGCGCGGGCGGCATTTCCTTCCTCGACAGCGTGAGCGTCAAGAACGCCGCCGCGAACGAGTACTATGTGCTTCCCGGCGCGAAAGTCGCCGTGAAGGCCATCCCGGCGGCGGGCTACCAGCTCCTGAAATGGGAGGACAACAGCACGGACCTCACCCGCACGGTCACCGTCACGAGCGACACGACTCTCACCGCCACCTTCGGTCTTCCTAACCCGGGTCTTACTCCCGAAGGCGAGCTGACGACCTCTGGCACCAGATTTTTGGACGAGCACGGTGATATTGTGGGCACCCCGAGACTCACGGAGACGGGCATGTTCATCGAGGCGGGTGGCACACCTGACCCGAGCTACGGCTACGATACGGAAAAGGGTCTTTACTACATCACGGTTTCACAAGGCAGCTCCGCACTGAGTGGGGGCAGAACGTTCTACTACAGTCAAGGCCAGACTTACAGTGAAGCTGCGGCAAATGAAGCCAACAAGGTTTCCGGAAACACTGGATGGTTTGTATGGTCAAATGATTATAATCAAGCTACCATATATTATAAAGATGGGAATGGTCAGGGAGATATGAATGTAGATGGCAACGTTAACTTCCTCCAGGGGGATGTCCAGTTAGACACGGTCATTGACCCTGTCAACCACGTTTTTACGTTTACTCCACCCTATTAGAAAGAAACCAATAACCCGAATTTTCCAGAAAAGCCCCGTTGGAAGTCCCGCCGGGGCTTTTTTCGTGCGCGGGGTGATCGAATAATCGGCTCCAAAACGGATGGTGACAACCTGAATCCGCGAAACATACCTATTATTTCATATGTTTATATTCTGTTATCTAACAAGGCGAAATGGATAATTCCGTTTCATTTTTTTACTTTCGAAGCATAAGTTGTTTCATATCTGATTCTGATGATAAAATCTATCGATTGTTTCCGCGATGAAAATGGCATTGCGTTGCCCGCGCCCTTTTTCATGGCAGATGGCGGAATGCCTGAAAAAAATGTATTTTTGCAGTTTGTTAGAACCAAAACGAATATGCGGAAAGAATTCAACATAACCGGCAGCTGTAATCCCGAGTGGCACTACATGGTGGACACCGCCAAACGATTCGAGGCAGTGGAGAGCCTGATAGACACAGGCAAGTATTTCACCATCAACAGGGCGCGGCAGTACGGGAAGACCACGATGCTCGATATGATCTGGCGAAAACTGGCTGACAGATACCTGATTATTGACTGTAGTTTCGAAGGTGTGGATGATAACGCTTTCTCCTCTCATGCCGCCTTTGCCAAGATGTTCGCAAGACAAATGGCAGACAGATTGGAATCCCGAGGTGTGGACGAATCATTGGTACAACTCTGGGAATCGTGTGCCACCCAAGATTTGGACGGTCTGTCCAAGGTGATCACCCGTTTTACCAAAATGAGCCCCAAGCCGGTGGTGCTGACCATTGACGAGGTGGATAAGAGCAGTGACAACCAGCTGTTCCTCAATTTCTTGGGTATGCTTCGCAACAAGTATCTGCAGCGAACCAAAGAGGGATTGAACTCCACATTCCACAGCGTGATTCTCGCGGGCGTGTATGACGTCAAGAACCTCAAGCTGAAGCTCCGTCCCGATGCGGAGAAAAAGTACAACTCCCCGTGGAACATCGCCACCGATTTCAATGTAGATATGACCTTCCATCCCGAGGAGATCGCCCAGATGCTCCGCGATTACGAAAACGACAGGCATACGGGTATGGACATCAAGGCGATAAGCGAGGAGATTTACAAATACACCTCCGGTTATCCTTATCTTGTCAGCGCTATCTGTAAGATTATCGACGAGCGGATGGAGGCCGATTGGGAGTTGGACAATGTGCAACAAGCGGTGAAAATCATTGCCAAGGGAGAAAATGTCACGTTAATTGATGACCTTTCCAAGAATATCGAGAACAATGCCGAACTGCGTGATTTTCTCTTTTCCATTGTGGTGAACGGTCAGGAGTACTCTTATTCCATGGTGGATCCGATGGTGAGGTTCGCGAATATGTTTTCCTATATCAAGGAGAATCGGCGCGGCAAGGCGATGATTCACAACCTGATATTCGAAGAGGCTCTGTTTGTCTATTTTGGCAACAAAACCATGCGCGAGCTCGGGGATAGAATTTCCCCCTACGTGCCGAATTACGTGCAAAACGGGCGGCTGAACATGGAACACGTGCTCGTCCGTTTCAGAGACCTGCTACACGAGGAGTACCGCGACAGCACGCAGGCGTTTGTGGAGAAAGAGGGCAGACTGCTGTTCTTGACGTTTCTGAAACCCATCATCAACGGCACGGGGTTCTACTATGTGGAGCCGCAGACCCGCGACAACCGCCGTATGGACCTCATCGTGACCTACGGCCGGGAGGAGTTCGTGGTGGAGCTGAAGATCTGGCGCGGCGACAAGTACGAGCAGAAGGGCCGCGACCAGCTGTCGGAGTATCTCGCCACCCGCGGCAAGGACGAGGGCTACCTCGTCACGTTCGACTTCTCGAAGAACAAGGAGGAGAAAGAGCCCGAATGGATCGAATGTAACGGGAAGCGAATCTTCGAGGCGGTGATATAGCTGACAGTTAGCAGTTAGCAGTTAGCAGTTGGGGTGTCGATTAGTGTGAAGTGTGTCGTGGAAATAGTTTTTTTCCACCTCCTTTTTGTCTAGTTCTTCTTCCTTTATGTTTATATTATTCTTGCGGATTGCTCAGAAAACAATTCTATTTTTGTATTTGTTAAATGAGAAATATGATTTTGGGAAGAGGATTGCATAAATATATTGATACACAAGCAATTACAATACTACAGTGGTTGCTTGGCAAGAATCATCACTCCATTTTTTGACTTCATTTTTTATTTTATGCCCTATTGCTACATGTCGGGTATTTTTATTTGTGTTATGAATTAAAAACCATTTTTATATGAAAAATCTTTTCTTTATTGTATCACTTTTTATTATTTGCATGGGAGCGGCTGTGACCTTGAACGCGCAGCCGCAGTCTGTGCAGACCGTGCAGGCGACCGTGGTTGCGGGCGGCAACGCCGACCATTTCTACGCCGCGGTCGGACAGCCCTTCTTCCAGCAATCCGACTTCGGTGACTACGAGTTGGCCAAGGGCGTGGCGCAGGCCCAGTGGACGCGCGACACCGTCTATGGCGTGATCACCTACAACACCGACTACACGGAGAACGGCTTCGACTTGCATGACCAGACCGAGTCGCACAAGGACAGCGTCTATCTCGTCAACGGCGGCATCTACCACTACGATGTCTTGCGGACGCTCTACCTGATCGTTTGTCCGCAGTATCTGGAGGAGAACAACCCCGAGTATGACGTGCTGGCTGTTTCCGGTCACTGCTGGACGAAGCAGAACCTGCGCAATGAGGCCGACGGCGCGGTGACCTACCAGAGTTCGCTGAACGCGGAAGTCCCGCAGGTCTATGGTCTGCTATACCCGCAGGCATCCGCCCAGACGCTCTGT
>ONHS01000081.1 GCA_900317715.1 uncultured Bacteroidales bacterium
CCCTCAAACAAGCTTTCAAAACCGTATCTATCTTGGAAGCTGCTATACGTTGCCCCTCTTTCAAAGAGGATACAATCTGATAGATAGCTTTATTCTCTTGGTTGAACGCCTTTGATCGACGCCAATAAAAAGTGTTTGGTTCAACAATCGTTAAGAACTTGACACCCGATACTTCCAAAAGTTCTTTTACGGTATCAACGTATGCGGACTCGACTCTCAAATATTCCTCCTTGGTCAACACCTCTCCATCAAAGCTTCTCCCGATGTCGCTAACAGATATCCACTCGTTTTTAGTATAAACACGATCCTTATAGTATTGAGGTTGGTATTTGACAATCTCACAGCCGTATTTTATGAAAGGGCTGTTAAGATTCGTGCTATTCATTCGCTTGAAAACTTTGTCACGTAACATATTACTTTGATCTTGATGATTCTTGTTCTTGGTGAGGTTTTACTGGCGCAAAAATAGAAAAAAAAATATTATGGTGTTAATTGCGCTTGTCAGCGCGTCTCATGCCTCCGACATGATGCCGTTGTCGATGCAAAGTACTTCTTAACGTGAAACCACCACGAGATCTGAAAGAGAAATCACACGCTAACCTTTTCAAAATCCGACGCCGGATGTTTGCATAGAGGACAAACGAAGTCCTCGGGCAGTTCATCACCCTCATATTCGTAACCGCAGATGACGCAACGCCAGATGGTCTTGCCTTCGGCGGTCTGGCCCACGGGTTCGGGTTGCGGCTTGATGTGTTCCTGGTAATAACTATAGGTGGCGGAGGGCACGTCGGAGAGCACCTCCATTTCGGTGACAGGGCCGATGAAGAGGACGTGCGAACCGAGGTCCACGACCTGCTCCACCTCGACGGAGAGGAAGGTGTTGGTGCCGCGCGTGATGGCCAACGTGCCGTTGCTGACACGGCGGCAGTCCTTGAAGTCGGCGAATTTATCCACATCGCGACCGCTCAGGAATCCGAAATGCTTGAAAAGCTCGAAGTCGGCGACTTCGCTGAGGATGGAAGCCGTGAATCGGCGTGAACGCTGGATGAGCTCGGTGGTCAGGTTTTCCTTGCACAAGGCCACGGAGATGCGGTCGGGCTGCATCGCCACCTGCGCGATGGTGTTACTGATACAGCCGTTGTCGCGGCCACCGTCGCACGTCGTGATGACGAACAGACCGTACTGGATGTTGAAAAGGGGGTTGCTCATATCGTCATATTTTAATATTGGGTAAAAAAAATGGGAGCAAGTCCAAATCCCCACTCCCATTCTACATTCATCATTCTTCATTCATAATGATGTCCAGCATCGCATTTGCGGAATCCGCGATACGGGTGCCAGGACCGAAGATGGCAGCGACACCGCAGTCGTACAGGAACTGGTAGTCTTGCGGCGGAATCACACCACCTACAGTGATGATGATGTCCTCGCGGCCCAACTTCTTGAGTTCCTCGATGACCTGCGGAACCAGCGTCTTGTGACCAGCGGCCAAGGAAGATACACCGAGGAAGTGGACGTCGTTCTCCACAGCCTGCTTTGCAGCCTCTTCGGGGGTTTGGAACAGCGGACCCATATCGACGTCGAAACCGATGTCGGCATAGCCAGTGGCGACCACCTTGGCACCACGGTCGTGACCGTCTTGTCCCATCTTGGCAATCATGATACGCGGGCGGCGGCCCTCCTT
The DNA here is from genome assembly GCA_900317715.1 of uncultured Bacteroidales bacterium. Classification (GTDB taxonomy): domain Bacteria; phylum Bacteroidota; class Bacteroidia; order Bacteroidales; family WCHB1-69; genus F23-D06. Next base: position 1,685 of record ONHS01000081.1, read on the forward strand.
CTTGGCAAATTCGTTGCAACGCTCGCAAGCCCGTTTGAAGGCGGCGTTGTCTTGTTGTTCTTTACTGTACACGCCTGAAATTAAGTTGATTTTTGCTTTATAACGTCCATACACTTTCTCCAATGCCATGGAGATCTCGCCCAACGAAGCACGCACTCTCGCAGCCTTGATAGAGAGGTCGAGCAGGTTGCCGTTGCCAGTCTTAGCGCACTCGGTAAGAGCCTCCAAAGCGGCTTGCACATCCTCTTCGTTACGGTTGGCACGGAGTTCGGCCAAACGCTTGATCTGGGCCTCGCGGACCGTCGTGTTATCGACCTCCAAGGTCTCGATCGGGGATTCCTTGTCGAGTTTGTACTTGCTGACACCGATGATGGACTCCTTGCCAGAGTCGATACGGGCCTGCTTACGGGCGGAAGCCTCCTCGATACGCATCTTCGGGATACCGGTCTCGATAGCCTTGGCCATACCGCCGAGGGATTCCACTTCCTGGATGTGCTCCCAAGCGCGGTGTGCGATCTGGTGCGTGAGGCTTTCGATATAGTAGGAACCAGCCCACGGGTCGATGGAGCGGCACACTTGCGTCTCTTCCTGGATGTAAATCTGCGTGTTACGGGCGATACGTGCGGAGAAGTCGGTCGGCAGGGCGATGGCCTCGTCCAACGCGTTGGTGTGCAACGACTGGGTGTGTCCCAGCGCAGCGCCCATAGCCTCGACGCAGGTACGGCAGACGTTGTTGAACGGATCCTGCTCGGTGAGCGACCAACCAGAGGTCTGGCAGTGCGTACGCAACGCCATGGACTTCGGGTTCTGCGGGTTGAACTGCTTCACGATCTTGGCCCACAACATACGAGCGGCACGCATCTTGGCGATTTCCATGAAATGGTTCATACCGACTGCCCAGAAGAAGGACAAGCGCGGAGCAAACTCATCGACGCTCATGCCTGCGTTCACACCGGCACGGAGGTACTCCAAACCGTCGGCCAACGTGTAAGCCAACTCGATGTCGTCGGTGGCACCGGCCTCCTGCATGTGGTAACCGGAGATGGAAATGGAGTTGAATTTCGGCATATTCTTGGCCGTGAACTCGAAGATGTCGGCGATGATCTTCATGGAGTGGGCAGGCGGGTAAATGTAGGTATTACGCACCATAAACTCCTTGAGGATGTCATTTTGGATGGTACCCGACAACTGATCGAGCGTGGCACCCTGCTCCTCGGCAGCGATGATGTAGAATGCCAGGATCGGCAGCACGGCACCGTTCATCGTCATGGAGACGGACATCTTGTCCAACGGGATCTGGTCGAACAGGATCTTCATGTCGAGAATGGAGTCGATGGCCACACCGGCTTTACCCACATCACCCACCACACGCGGGTGGTCGGAGTCGTAGCCACGGTGCGTAGCCAAGTCGAAGGCCACAGACAGACCCTTCTGACCGGCAGCCAGGTTGCGGCGGTAGAAGGCGTTGGACTCCTCGGCGGTGGAGAATCCGGCGTACTGGCGGATGGTCCACGGACGGAAAACGTACATCATCGAGTAGGGTCCGCGCAGATACGGCGGAATACCCGAAGCGTAGTTGAGATGCTCCATGCCGAGCAAATCGTCGGCACCATAGACCTGCTTCACAGGAATCTGCTCGGAGGTCATCCAATTGGAAATGATGTTGTTATCTTTCTCCCACTGACGAAAATCCGTCGGATTCTGGGGGAGTTTCTTGAAGTCGATATTGCTGAAATCAGGACGCATATTAACTCTTTTTCTTTTTTATATTAATGAGGCTGCAAAAGTACAAAATTATTTTCGTATTTTTGCCTCTTTCAAATATTAAAATAATAAACGCTTATGATTACCACGTTTACATTGATTGGATACTTCGTTATTCCAGTCCTTATCATCCTGATATTCAACAAGTACAGATGGGCGAGAAGCATCGGAACCGTCATCATGGCGTATGCCGTCGGCATCGTCGCGGCGCTAATCGGATTCCTGCCCTCGGGCACAGATCCCGGCGCGGAAGCTTTCGAATCGATGCAGAAGACGTTGATGAACGTCACAGTGCCCTTGGCCATCCCGCTGATGCTCTTCAACTCCGACTTCAAACTCTGGACCAAATCGTTGCCGAAGACGATGGCTGTGCTCCTTGGCGGTCTGGTTTCCATCCTCATCGCCTTGTTGTCGGGCTACTTCCTCTTCCGCAACGCCGGCATCCCGCAGTTCGAACGCGTAACGGCCATGATGACAGGCATCTATACCGGAGGCACCATGAACTTCTCCGCCCTCGGTCACATGCTGGAGGTCGATCCTTCGCTCATCACCATGACGCTGACCTTCGAGGAGATTGCCACCCTCCCGTTCATCGTCTTCATCGTGGCCGGCGGCTACAAATTCTTCCGCCGGCTGCTACCCGCAAAAGAATCGGACGACACCGTGGCTGAAGACACGAAAAACGTTGATGCCGAGAGCTTTGAAAATTACCATGGCATGCTTCAGCCCAAAACTTTCGGACGCATGATGCTCGGATTCCTGCTCTCCCTCGGCATGTTGGCCATCGGCGCGGGTCTCTCGCTGCTCATCACCCACAAGATCAACGAACTCGTTGTCATCCTGACGATTACCACCCTCGCCATCATCGCCTCCTTCAGTCCTAAAGTACGCGCCCTGCCTAAAACGTTCGAGCTGGGCATGTTCTTCATCCTGATCTTCAGCATCGTGGTGGCCTCCAAGTTCGACATCCACCATATCAAAGGTTCGCTGCAAATCCTCTGGTTCATTCTCTTTGTGATGATCACTTCCGTTATACTGCATGTCATTATCTGCAAAATTTTCAAGGTGGAAGGCGACCTCTTCACTGTCGGACACATCAGTCTGCTCTGTTCCCCGCCGTTCGTCCCGCCTATCGTGGAAGCATTGGGCAACCGCAAAGTCCTCCTCAGCGGCATCGTCATCGGTTTGGCTGGTTACGCTGCGGGAAACTATTTAGGCGTGCTGATCGCGTGGATTTTGGGTGTTTTCTAATTCATAATTTTGGTTATTCATCCCCCTATTCCCTATTCCCTTAACCATCTAACCACTAACCCCTAAACTATAAACCCTAAACAATAAGCCATCAGCTTCAATAACCCATAACCAATAACCATTACCACCATGCTTCCTCTCGAAATCACCATCCTCGGTTGCGGGAGCGCCAAGCCGACGCTCCGTCATCACACCTCCTCGCAGATTGTGAGCCGTCAGGGGGCGTTGTACATGATTGACTGCGGCGAAGGCACGCAACGACAGTTCATCAAATACAAATTCCACCACGGTCAGATGGAGAACATCTTCATCAGTCACGCGCACGGCGACCATTGTCTAGGACTGATCGGGTTGCTTTCCTCCATGTCTCTAGACAACCGTCACTACGACATAAACCTTTATATTCCAGCGGATTTCGAAGAGATACTGAAGATGCAAATCGACTTTTTCATCCATCATGCCGACTTCAACATCCGCATTCACCCGATAGACTGTCAGGAGCCGACTCTGATTCACGCCGACGAGCACTTCGAGGTCATGGCGTTGCCGTTGGAGCACCGCGTGCCATGTTACGGTTTTTTGTTCCGGGAGAAGCAGGGCAACCGGCACATCAAGGCCGAGTGCATCGAACAGTACAGCATCCCGCGCAAAGAAATCCAAGGCATCCGGGAAGGACTGGATTTCACCACTGCCGACGGGCGGGTGATCCCGAACGAGGAGCTCACCACCCCGCCCGACCCCACGCGCAGCTACGCCTACCTTTCAGACACACGGCCGATGATGGAGTATGTGGATCTTTTACATGGCGTTGACCTGATCTACCACGACGCCACCTATTGTGAGGGCGACGAAAAGCTCGCCTGTCAATACGACCACTCCACGGCGAGCGAAGCGGCAGAGTTCGCTAAAAAATGCAATGCTGGAAAGCTCCTGCTCGGCCATTTCTCGTCACGCTACGGCAATGAAGGCCAAATGCTGAAATGCGCCACCACGCATTTCCCGCACATCATGCTCGCAGACGAAGGCCTGACCGTGGAAATCGCGGACAAGACAGAAGAGGGACCGTTATTTATTGAATGGCGGAAGTGATTATTCGGGCTGTTGGCTATTAGCTATTGGCTGTTAGCTATTTGCTGTTGGCTGTTAGCCGTTGGTTATTGGCAGTTCGCTGTTGACCATCAACTGCTAACTGCTAACTACTAACTGCTAACTATTTTTCCCTTTTCGTATCGGCTCGCACGTCAGCCCCACCCCCAACTTCTTGAAAATCTTGTGATCGACCTCGCTCAGCATGACGGTGGTATGTACTTGACAACCATCTAATTGCGGTAAGCAGGCTAACGCCTTGCGGCAGTTCTCGTCGTTGAGGCTGAGCATGGAAAGGGCCACCAGCACCTCATCCGTATGCAAACGCGGGTTGTGACCGTGCAAGAGGTTGACTTTGGTGCGCTGGATGGGTTCGATCATGGCCTGCGGGATGAGCTTCACCTCGTGGTCAATACCCGCCAGATGCTTGGTGGCGTTGAGCAGCAACGCAGCGCTCGGTCCCAGTAACTCGCTAGTCTTGGCGGTGATGATGGTGCCGTCGGCAAGCTCAATAGCGGACGAGGCCACCCCACTCTCTTCTTTACGTTTCCGCGCCGCAATAATCGATTTGCGGTCGTCAACGGTGATTCGCGCCCGTTTCATCAGCAACGTAATCTTATTGACCTCCTGCTCGGTGGATTTGCCATCCACCACGTTGCACAGCGCAGTGAAATAACGACGAATGATCTCGTCTTTGGAAGCTTCGCAGCACGCCGCATCGTCGGAAATGCAGTAGCCGGCCATGTTCACACCCATGTCGGTGGGCGATTTATAGGGATTTTCGCCGTAAATGCCCTCGAAAATGGCATTCAAGACGGGAAAAATTTCAATATCACGGTTGTAATTGACCGCCATCTTGTTGTATGCTTCCAAATGGAACGGGTCAATCATGTTGACATCATCCAAGTCGGCAGTGGCGGCTTCGTAAGCGATGTTCACGGGATGTTTCAGCGAGAGGTTCCAGATGGGGAAGGTCTCGAACTTGGCGTAACCGGCCTTCACCCCGCGCTCGTTCTCTTGGTAGAGCTGGCTCAAGCAGACCGCCATCTTACCGCTACCGGGTCCCGGGGCCGTCACGACCACCAAAGGACGGGTGGTCTCCACGTACTCGTTTTTGCCGAAACCTTCCGGAGAGTCGATGAGATCGACATTGGTGGGATAACCCTCAATCAGATAATGGTAATAGACCTTGATGCCCATGCGCTCCAAACGCTGGCGGTAAGCCATCGCGCTCGCCTGACCGTTGTAGTGCGTGATCACCACCCCGCTGACCACAAAGCCACGGGCAATGAAGATGTCGCGCAAACGCAGCACATCCTCATCGTAGGTGATGCCCAGATCACCGCGCACCTTGTTCTTCTCGATATCCACGGCACTGATAACGATCACAATCTCGGCATCGTCCTGCAACTGCGTGAGCATCCGCAACTTGCTGTCGGGCTGAAACCCCGGCAACACACGACTGGCGTGGAAATCGTCATACAGTTTCCCACCAAATTCCAAATAAAGTTTGTGTCCGAATTGCGCAATGCGCTCCTTGATGTGCTCTGATTGAATCTTCAGATATTTCCCGTTATCAAAACCGATTTTCATATTATTTCTGGCTTAAAATACGGGATGCAAAAATAGCATTTTTTTCGAAATCGCATCATACTAAACAAAAAAACATGCCGATCAAGACTTTGACATCGTCATCATTATGCATTATGAATTATGAATTATGAATTATGAATTGTTTTTGTATTTTTGCCCCAAAATTTTGATCTATGATTTTCTACTTTTCCGGTTGCGGCAACAGCCGATTCATTGCAGAAAGCATCGCACAAGCGATTAACGAGCCGCTCGTTTTCATCCCTGAAGCCGAGCGCGAAAACCGTTTCGAATACACTCTTGCGGAAGGCGAGCGGGTGGGTTTCGTCTTCCCGATTTATTCGTGGCAGCCGCCACATCTCGTGATGGAGTTTGTGCAGAAATTGAAGTTTGCGCAAGCGCCCGCCTACGTATGGATGGCGGTCACCTGCGGCGACAACGGCGGGGTGGCGGAAAAGGTTTTCGGCCAGCAGCTTGCGGAAATCGGATGGACGCTGAACGCCGATTACTGCTTCCAGATGCCCAACACCTACGTCAACATGGCCGGCATGGGCCCCGACAAGCCAGAGGTGGCGCAGCGCAAAATCGAGAAAGCCAAGGCACATTTGCCGGAAGTCATCAGCAACATCATCGAGCGGAAGTCCGTGACGGAGATGCGGCGGGGCATCTTCCCGCGCTTCAAGACCAACGTCATCGGGAAAGGCTTCTACAAGTGGGTCACCGACGAGCCGTTCCGCAGCACCGACGACTGCGTCTCCTGCGGCAAGTGCGTGAAAGTGTGCCCGTTGCAGAACATCACCTTGGAGGAGGGTCGCCCGAAATGGCACGGCCACTGCACCAACTGCGATGCCTGCTTCCACCACTGCCCGAAGAACGCCATCCAGTACGGAAAAGCGAGTGTCGGAAAGAGGCAGTATTATTTCGGAAAGTTGTGAGTAATAAAGACGTGTGACGTATGATGTATGACTTTGGATAACAGCCAACAGTCAACAGCCAACTACTAACTACTAACTGCTACCTACTCCCGCACCAGCAGTTCCGGGTTCGCCACATAGAGGCAGAAATAGGGATTTTTCGCATCGGTGCGGCGGAGCATCACAAAAAACGGCTTGTCAAAAATCATCTTTTTGGGTGTCGGCTTCGCTTCCTCTTCTTGCTCTATACATGCCAACACGAGTTCAAACTCCGCTTCACTCTTCACCTCCGCACCAGCCTCGTCCAACTTGAAAGCCGTCCGCTGCCACGCCTTCAAAATCTTATACGTCTTCGTATTCGCCTCAAAAAGATTGCCCACCAGTTTGTCGAAAGTGGTACTGATGTCGAAGTCTATGTCAGGAGCCATCACCACATCGTCATTCAGAAACTGATACTTCCACTTTTTGTTGGCCACAGCCCGCTCTTTCTTCCCGAGTAGGATCAGACTGTCCGTCGCGGCAGTCATCTCCGCCATCGTCCTAAACTTCTTTTCCGTCTTGAAAAGAACGATTTCGTGCTCTTTATCGGTGGGTTTTAACTTGATAATGAAGTTCTTGTCGTTTTTATAGTACAGAATTTCCACGATTTGTTTCATATCCTCATTATCGTCGCCCTCCACCCCGAAAGCGGCCACCTTCTGTCCATCAAACTTCAGTTTGTGCTCATATTTCTGAAGTTTATAGTCAAACGGCAGCTTATTCTCAAAGGAGGCACGAGTGAAAATATAATCCCCTTTTACTTCGCCAACAGCCTCATATTCACCGAGTTTCAACACATCACGGAACGACGTGGAAGCGTTGAGCAGCTTCAGATCGTGGTATTTGTCGGGAATGGACAATGGTGTGCCGACGATTTTGCGAACTTCATCCCATGCGAACAGCAGCGTGGCACAATAGACCGCGTTGGTGTCCGAACAAATGGGAGACTCCAATGTCGATACGAACTGCGTCCGCTCGAACTCCGAAAGGGTCTCTTCTTCAGCCACTTGCTCCAGCAACGCATCCTCCGAGACCGGTTCCTCCACGGTCGCCTTTTTAGATGAATGCCCGCAAGCAACAAACAGGAGTGCCAGCAAAACGATACTAACGTATGTGTTTTTCATATTGTTTCTCTTTTTGATTGTACAACGACAAGAGCGGTGATATTATTACATCCATCTAAAACTATTTGGAACAATTCTTTTTTTTGCCGTTATCGGCAAAATTTCGTGTCTTTGCCGCAGTTTTCACTAGAATCTTGCCGATAGTAGAGGAAATAAAACTCACCTAATCCACGATCATCTTTCCTATCAATACACGATCCAACATAACCGTATCATCTTCAATGTGAAAAACATATACGAATTTGTGATTATGAGACACCATGCGCCGTGCCTTCGGATGAACAGACCGAATTGTGCGAGAACGACTTGCCGTATAACAGCCCGCGTAAAACGAAAGAGACTTTATCTCTTGTCCAATTACATCCAAATAACGATATGCTCCTTCTGGAGAAAGTTTGTCAAACAGGAAGTCTGCGATGGAATCAATATCTTTTTCAGCAGTTTTCTTTACTTTAACATTGTATGTTTTCATAGCGTAGGTCAAGCGCTTTTCTGATTTTACCAATGAACTCATCCACTGTCATGGTATCAGTGTCAGAAGGAATCACGCGGTCAAGAGTCATCACCGAAGTGGAATTGTCCAAATCTCTTGAGTTATATGCGACAGAAGGCTCTTCAACAGCATGCGTTTCCTGTTCTGGTTTTTTATACTTTTTAGTTTTCATATTACATAGTTTTAATTTGCAAAAATACACTTTTTCTGATTTCATCGAAGCTTATTCTGAAAATTTTCTACTTTTGCCGATTGAAATCTCATTCTTATGGTAGTATTAACCAGAACCCTCCAACAATGAACATTGAAGAATTCCATGAGTTTTGCCTGTCGTTAGGCGAGGTGGAGGAAAAGTTTCCCTTTGCGAAGATGCCCGGTGGCGACACCTTGTTGGTGTTTTACGTCTGCGGCCACACCTTCTGCTATTGCGACCTTCACGAGTTCACCGTGGTGGTGAA
>ONHS01000137.1 GCA_900317715.1 uncultured Bacteroidales bacterium
TGCCGGGCGCATCGTGTGGGCGCTTTACTCCGAAAAGAACGGCACACTGGATGGCGTAATTGTCGATGAAAACAATGATATCTATTCAGCCGTTGGCCGCGGCGAAGGCGGGATATGGCCTCCCCATCTGAAGCACAAGCTCACACAGCACAGGGCCGATAAAATTGTCGTTGCCCCTTTATCCATATTCGATGAAGTTCTTAAGGAACTGCATATATCTCGTCATGTATCGAAATCTGATACAACCGATATTTTCATTATTTTGGACCCGAATAGAATCGCAGAACCTGATGATAATAGAGAAACCTTCTTGAATAAAGTTCAAACCTACAAGCCGCTGATGCAGATGATAAAAGACGAAGGATTTGCATACCTCACCATCGCATTTTCAAGCGACTTTGATGAAAACAAATTTGACTATGGTGATGTAGCGATTTTAATCCAAGATATATATAAGACTTTGGAGTTAGAAGTACCGCCTCGTCGAGAACGCACATTTATTCAGCCACTTTCAGCTAGAGATCACCTTATCATAAAAGATAAAGAATTACTCGAAAAAATCAATAAAATTCTAAAGGATGTGTTGGACAAAGATAAAACGACAATTCGACCGCAATAGTTTTTGGGGGTCTTAGGGGGCAGGCCCCCTAGGCGAGGGAGTAGCGGCAGACTTGCCCTGGACCCTATCGTCACGACGTTCCTCCAGGGTGACAGTCTGCAGTTTCCACAGGATGGCATAGGGCAAGGCTAAAGCGAGGGGGAGACCTCCCCCTTTGACTAAAAATTTCTACATTTGTGGCCACTATGAGTGAAGCTATTAACAATGTGAAGCAGGCGTTTGACGCAGAACTTGCGCAAACCGACCTTACGAACCAAGAAGCCGTCAACAACCTCCGCGTGAAGTACCTGGGCAAGAAGGGTGCCGTGACCGACCTCATGAAGCAGATGGGCACGCTCAGCGCCGAGGAACGTCCGGCTTACGGCAAGCTCGTGAACGAACTTAAGGTCGCCGTCTCCGAGGCAATCGACAAGGCTATCGAGACCGCGAACCAGGCTGCCCTCCAGAAGAAGCTGGAAAGCGGCTTTGTAGATACCACGCTCCCGGGTGCAGGCATTCCGGCGGGCAGCACGCATCCGCTTTACGACGTGCGTGAAGAAATTATCGACTTCTTTAGCCAGATGGGTTTCGAAGTGGACTTCGGTCGCGACATCGAAACGGACTGGTACAACTTCGAGGCTCTCAATACGCCTCCTGACCACCCGAGCCGCGACATGCAGGACACGTTCTACGTGGACGACAAGGTGATGTTGCGTACGCACACTTCCGGCACGCAGATCCACTACATGGAAACGCACAAGCCGCCGTTCCGCATGATTGCTCCGGGCCACGTGTTCCGCGTCGATAACGATGCGACCCACGCCCCGATGTTCCAGCAGTGCGAAGGCCTCGTGGTCGACGAGAACATCAGCTTTGCAGACCTCAAGGGCGTGCTCCAGGTGTTCATGAACAAGCTGTTCGGCGAAGGCGTCAAGACGCGTTTCCGCCCGAGCTTCTTCCCGTTCACGGAGCCGTCTGCCGAAATGGACGTGAGTTGCGTGTTCTGCGGTGGTAAGGGTTGCCGTCGCTGCAAGGGAACCGGCTGGATGGAAATCGGCGGTTGCGGTTCTGTGGATCCGAACGTGTTCAAGAACTGCGGCATCGACTCCGAAAAGTACACGGGCTTTGCAGTTGCGGTTCTGTGGACCCGAACGTGTTCAAGAACTGCGGCATCGATTCCGAGAAGTACACGGGCTTTGCATTCGGCTTCGGTCTCGACCGTATCGCCATGCTGCGCCACGCGATTCCGGAAATCGGTTTGCTGACGAGCAACGACCAGAGATTCCTGAGCCAGTTCTAATTGGATCCTATCGCCCCTATGGGGCTCCAGGATGACAATATGAAAAAACGGGCTTTGCGGCCCGCTTTTTTAGATGTAGATTGTTTTGGCTTATTTGTAATTGAACCAGTAGCCAATGCCAAAACTAATGCGGGAATTGGTCATGTCAATGTCCTCGTACATATCAGTCAAACCGTAGGTGTATTTGAGCGAGAGTTCCAGGCCGAACCATAAGGTGAATCCAATTCCGCCACCGACCTCAACGTTCAAAAGTTTTTGGTCGTCTCTGTTGTCCCATTCATCGGTGTCACCTGTATAATAGGCTTCAAAAAGGTTGATATCGAATGTGGCTCCGGCTTCAAGGAAAAGAGCGTTGGTTGCATAGAACCGGGCCATTGCGGGGATTGTAATGGCCATGCCACAAGATTTGTCATCTTTTGGGTCGGTAGATGTATAATGAACTCCAGTGATGTCGCTGTCGGAATCTCCCATGACATAGGTGCCGTAACTAATCAAAAGACCCGCTCCCGTGTGGAGGCCGATGCGGTTGCCAAAACCGATAATGGCATCGAAGGAAATGTTCGTATAGGAGAGGCTATAGTCTACAAAATCGGGGGCCGCATCACCCATGAGAATCGCACCACTTTCGGTAACGCTGATGCCGAAAATGTTTGCTTTGTTGATGTCTGCGAATACGCTTGAGGTGATCATCAGAAAAAATGCGATTGCGAGTATTTTTTTCATTTTATTCCGCGTTGGGGATTATAGAACAGAAATCTAGTTGCAACGGTGGAAGTCATCTTCCACGCGGATAATGTCGTCTTCTCCGGTGTATTCGCCCACCTGGACTTCCACGATCACCAGCGGGAGCTTGCCCTCGTTTTGCAGGC
>ONHS01000042.1 GCA_900317715.1 uncultured Bacteroidales bacterium
TCTCTTTCTTAGGCTTATACGGATTCCGAATCTCTTCATCCGTGATGACCGCGTGTTTATCGACGAGCGATTTGATGATAGGCATCACCTTGGCGACCTGCAGACTTTTGCCCACCTCCGCCACAGTCATCGTTTCGCGATGGAGGAGCAGTTCCATGACATTCATCTCGTAGGGAGTCAGCACCGTAACATCGCCATCGAATTCAGGGTGAATTTTCACCTTAGTTTCGCTGGCGAGGCGTAAGGCAGAAGGCAGCGCGGCAGCCATCACTTCCCCTACTGTGCACATGTAATACGTTGATATCCATTGCCATAGACGGTATTGTGCCTCTGAAACGACAGGTCGTTCATCGATGACATCCAGCACATATTTCGTGGAAAACTGCTTGGGGGCCTCCTCGTGCACCCGCTCCACCACGGCGGCATAGAGTTTGTTGTTCCCAAACGGCACAATGACCCTCATCCCGAATGCAATCTGGCCATTCAAAGCTTGGGGCACACGATAGGTAAATCGCGCCTCCACAGGCAACGGCAAAATCACATCGACGAAGAAAGTCTGCATGGGAAAGGGATTAGTAGATACTCGGAATTATCTCATTATCTTTCACTTCCAAGAACTGCACATTCACATTTTCATATCCGCCATTCGGCGATTTGTCTAACGAAAGCGGGAACGCGATAGGAGAAACCTTCACACGGTCAAGGTCTTTGCCGCCGCGCAGAAACTCCACGAAAAAGCGGGTGATGTCGTAACCTTGAAACGCAAAGTTCCCCAAGGATGGCGGCACACCGTACTTCTGCGTGTAATCATAAATGTACGTTTTAACCTTCTCGTTGGAATAATCGATGTAATATTCTGAGAAAAAGTGCAGATTCAGCTTGGAATAGTACTCAATATCATACGTTTTGGACTCCATCCACGATTCCGGCACCACAAAAGTGAGGTTCTCGATTTTATCACTGTACAGCAGATTCCGGGAGATGATGAGATTCTGCGCGGGATTGTCGTAGAAAGAAATCACAAACTGCCGTTTGTCCTTCTTGATACTGGACACCACGGAGGTCGCATTCGAATACACCACGTAAGGCACCTGATTCTTGTCGAAATAGCTGCAGTAGCTCTTCATATCGCGGTTGGGGGCGGTTGAATCGCCATAGAGAATGATGGGGAACGCCCCAGACTGCTGAGCCATGAAGGCAATCATGGCGGGGCGGGCCTCCAAAGAAGGTATCAGCTTATAAACGAACTCGTTATCCGCCATCACATCCTGACGATTGGTGAACGGATTCACAATCGGGATTTCATATTGTTTGGCATAATGGGCTGCGATAGCAAACGTTTTACTGAAAAACGGTCCGATGATGAGATCCACCTCATTCATCAACGCCTCATCCTCCAAAATCTTCCGCAATTTCGTTTCATTACTGGTGATATCGCGGACAATGACGTTCAACGGCACGTTTTCAGCATTATACTCCTCCAGCGCCATCTGTGAACCGTTCCAAAAACCCATCAACCGATAGGATAGCACATTGTCCATATCCTCACACTCCTTGATATAGGGAGCTGTGTAATTTTCTGATTCAAAGGGAATCAAATAGAGTATGGTAAAACGTTCTCCTTGCTGGCCCCATGCGGTGGTCAGGGCAAAAGAGAAACACAACAAGCTGACAATCAATCGTTTCATCTTACAAGCAATTAAAATCTGTCTAAAACTTTACGGCAGAGATCCGCCATCAAATCGTGATAGCTGTCAAGGAATTTACCCGTCACGCGATTCGCGATAATCAAGCAGACCGTCAGCGGATGGTGACCGAGCATATTGCCAAGGCCATAGAGTGCCGAGCATTCCATCTCCATATTCGTAATTCCAAGTCCTTGGTATCTAAACAGTTCAATCATACGATTCAATTCCGGGTACTTCAGCTTGGCGCGCACTTCCCTGCCCTGCGAACCGAAAAAGCCAGGTGCGCTAATGGTGAGTCCCTTGCGCATGTCATATCCTATACGCTCCATGAGCACCGGTGATGCGGGTGTGCAATAAGGACGCGGCAGACGACTGCTCCAGTGCGTGTGACGCATGAACTCTTCCACGATATCTTCACGACTAATGTCGCCATAGTCGTAAAACTGCATCACGTCATCAATCCCTAATCCCAAAGAGGATGCTACCGTGGTACCCACCTCAATTTCAGGCTGTAACGCGCCAGAAGTGCCTATGCGCACCAAATTCAGGACACGATGTGTCTCTTTTTCGATGCGGGTTTTCAGGTCGATATTCGCCAAAGCATCCAGCTCTGTGAGCACAATGTCGATATTATCCGTCCCCATTCCCGTGGAAATCACGGAGATACGTTTGCCTTTGTACTCACCCGTATGGGTAATCAGCTCGCGATTCTGTTTTTTCACCTCGATGGTGTCAAGCATGGAGGAAATCATCTCCACGCGCCCCGGATCACCCACGAGGATGACATTATCAGCCAATTCTTCGGGATGCAAATTGAGGTGATATATGGCTCCATCATTCTGCAATGGCAGCTCTGATGCGGGTATTTGTCTTTTCATAATTCTGCGTTTTTTTAGAAAAGGCAAAAATACAATTTTTTTATATCTTTGCAACCTTGATTATCAAGAATCAAAAACAAAATCCATATCGTTATGATAAGAAAAATTTCCGCTTTTTTATGGTTAATAACGTGGTGTTTTGTCGCCACGGCACAAACATTCATTCCGCTGTCGGAATCCTTCGAGGGCGACTTTCCGCCACAAGGATGGACATCATTGCACACCGACGGACTCACCTACTGGGAGCAGACCAGCTCCACGACATACTGCAACGGAGCTTATAACGGATCCCATTTCGTGATGATAGGTGCCGGACAAGGCGACAACTATCTGATAACACCCAAGTTGCACCCACAGGCGGGCGACTCCGTCGTCTTCTATATGGGAATCGAAAGTGCAGGCTACAACCTCAACAACCTCACCACTGTGGAAATTTCCACCACAGGTAATGCGCCCGAGAACTTCACCGCCATCAGAACGCTGACGGTCGCCGACTTCACCTCGGCCAACACCTGGCACCGGTTCGCGCTGAGCCTGAGCGCCTACGAGGGACAAAACATCTATCTGGCATTCCACAACATCGTCTCCCCCGGATCCATGTTCGGTGGCGGAGAGATCTACCTCGACTATATCAACGGCCCCACGGCGGAGATTCCCGCCTGCACGCCCCCTACAGCATTGACTTCCAGCAACATCACGGGCACCAGCGCAGACCTGTCATGGACATCGGACGCCCCCGAGCATATCGTCTATTTACGTGCTGCCGGCGAAACCGATTACACGGCCTATCCCAACGCCACACTCGACTCTGTCCTGCATGTCTTCCAACTCACCGAGCTTACGGAAAACGTCACCTACCAATGGTATGTGGCCGCTATCTGCAACGACACGCTCAACAGTCCGGTGGCCACTTTTCGCACCACCTCCTGCCACTCTCTCACCAGCGATGACCTTCCCTACTTCACCACTTTCGACAATCTCGAAAATCTGGGTGACCTTCCCGAATGTTGGACGCGAATAGAAGAGGTGGAATTTTCCCTTGGCACCGACGTTTTCTTCCCGGGTGCTTTTTCCGCATCCTACCTTTACGCCCCATGGATCACGGGCGACACCACGCTTTACTTTATCAACCAAGACGGTGGCCGTTGCTGGGTGTCCATGCCTGCCGTGGATGTCGAGGTTCACCAGTTGCGGTTGCGTTTCTCGGCCAAGCCCTATACTAACAGCGCGGAATATGGTCGCTTGGAAATCGGGTTGTTGGAAGACCTCGCCGACACGAGCAACTTCGAAATCGTGCAGACCATCGAAGCGGCCAATCTCCCGTCCAACAACTTCATTCCCTACACCATCTCTTTTGGCAACACCGGCATCTCCGGCCCCAACCGCTACATCTGCTTCCGTACCATCGGACAATCGGAAAGTACCTGGCATGTTGACAACCTCACTTTGGAGGCCATTCCCGCTTGCAACGAGCCTTCCGGCCTGGCAGTCAACGAGGTGATGGCCACCACTGCCTCCTTGTCGTGGATTCCGGGAGACGATTCGCAAATCCAATTTTTCATACACTATCGTCCGCTGGGCGACACCGCATGGCAGGAATTGGAAGTCTTCATCTTCGACTCTGCTTTCACGGAACTGGAAGGTTTGCGGCACAGCACCACGTATGAAGCCTACGTGACCGCGCCGTGCGCACCCCAGCAGAGCAATCTCGTGACTTTCACCACCGAATGTCTCCCCATTGAGGCCGAAAATCTGCCTTATCAGATGAACTTCGAAAACACAGCGACCTACGAGCTGCCGCTCTGTTGGACTCTGCTGCAAGGGCACAACGAGTACGGCCACACCTACCCATGCACCCACGAAGGGACCACCGCCTACGAAGGTAACCACTGTCTGCGTTTCTTCGCCAACGCCACTGACAGCAATATCGTGGCACTTCCGCCCATCGGCGAAAATATCCAACAGCTGCGCATCAAATTCTGGCTCAAGCCTGGCGGCAACATGACCCCTTACGGATGCATGGAAATCGGCCTGATGTCCGATTTGGAAGATCCGTCGTCTTTCGAAGTTGTCAGAACTATAACTGCCTCTCAATTAAGCACTAGCGATTATCAATTCTACAAAATCCCCTTCCATACCGCCACGATGTCCGGTGCCGACAGATACATCGTGTTCCGCTGCATCAACAGCATGAACACCACCTCAGGCTATGCATGGTACTTAGATAATCTTGTGGTAGAACACGCGCCCGACTGCGCCGAACCCGAAAATTTGACGGTGACCGAAGTTTCCCCCTCGTCCGTTGGTTTAACCTGGACTTTGGACAACCCGTCTCCGACCCCGTGCACGCTGTACTACAGCGAATTAGGCGACACTGTATGGACTGCACAATCGGTGGACAGTGCCCTGAGCACCACCATTGTCAATCTCTCACCGAGCACCACTTACGCAGCATTCATCGCTGCCGACTGCGCCCCCGACCAGTTCTCCTTGCCCCTCTATTTCACTACTGATTGTCCAGGGATTACCGCTGCGGAGCTCCCGAAAGTCTGGGATTTTGAAAACGACAATCCCGCAGGCACGCAGACACGCCCTCTTCCCAGCTGCTGGAAACGCGCTGCCCTGCCCAACGGCAACGTCCCATACGTTTTAACCGACGCGGTGCAAGCTCTCCTGGGTGCCAAATCACTCTATTTCAGCAATGTGGAAGGCTATGCCATTCTTCCCCCTGTTGATGAGAACCTGGACCTCAACACCTTGCAACTTTCCTTCATGGTGCGCAGCTCCCATATCGGCAACATCGACTACACTTCTCGATTCGAAGTGGGTGTGATGACGAATCCTCTGGACCACAACACTTTCCATGCTATCCGTACCTTTTCCATCAGCGGCGGCACCTACACACCCGTCGAAGTCTCTTTCGCCAACTATTCTGGAGAAGGGAAATATATGGCAATCAGACAATTAGAAGGCACCGACTCTGAGGCAAAGGGGTATATTGACATGGTGACGATAGACACTGTTTCGGATTGCGAACGCCCCTACGACCTGCA
Organism: uncultured Bacteroidales bacterium; assembly: GCA_900317715.1. Taxonomy (GTDB): domain Bacteria; phylum Bacteroidota; class Bacteroidia; order Bacteroidales; family WCHB1-69; genus F23-D06. The sequence continues at coordinate 5,620 of ONHS01000042.1, forward strand.
TGAAGAGATTCTTTCCGAGAGTGCCACACGACTGATTTGGAGTTCCTCCGCAGCTGAATTCACTGTCTATTACAAAAGTGAGGGGGACGATTATTACACCCAAATTTCGGATATCACGGACACTTTCGTGGTGATTTCGAGTTTGTTTGGCGGTTACAACTGTCAATGGTACGTCACCGCCAATTGTAGCGACACTGTCCTCGCTTCCCTGCCGAGAACTTTTTCCACCCCTTGCAACGAAATTCCTTATATCATCCCACTCTCACCCTTCGAACAAGGCTTCGACCTCACCACAATCCCACTGGAAGTGCCACGCTGCTGGGTACGTCTCTCCTCCTTTATGCTGAACGCCTCGGAAATCTATCCCGCCGTGGATACCATTTACGAAAGGCATTCTTGGAACTTGCTGATGGCCGGTTTCGAGGGTTCCAACCTCATCTCAATGCCCATATACTCCCAGCATCTTGATCATTACCGCCTCTATTTCAGCGCAAAAGCCGCCACCACCGAATCCAACAATCTGGAAGTCGGTGTAATGGACTATCTCTCCCCGGATGCGGAGTTCCACGTCATCGCATCATTGAAGGCGCAAGATTACTTGGCTGAGTTGAACGCTTCCACTCCTTACATTCCTTTCGTGATGGATATGGATACCGTCGCCTACCATTCGGGATGGTTGGTATTACGTTTGGTCTGCGACGACAACATTTTGAGTCAGTGGCACTTGGACGATTTCAAAGTAGCGACCCTCTCAGATTGTTCTGAACCGCTTTATTTGAGCGTCAGCAATATCACGTCCAACAGTGTGGATTTGTCGTGGGAAAGCAGTGCCGACACTTTCGATCTTTTCTACGGATCTGTTAACGAAGAATATCTCCACCGTATCAATGGCATTACGCGAACCGATGGTGTTTACACGCTCTCCGGACTTAGTGGAGGGACTCATTACATCTGGTATGTAATCGCCCATTGCCCCGACAATGAACTAAGTGGACTTTCGCAAGAAGGAGAGTTCTTCACCGACTGCGGGGTCGTGAATTTGCTTCCCTATTTTGAAGGATTCGAATACGACATGGGATGCTGGGATTCAGAAATCATCGACGGATCAAACAACTGGATGATATTTAACAATAGTCAGTACGCCCACAGCGGTGACAACTGCGTCATCTTCTTGTACAATACCGATAACTCGGCCCGCCTCATTTCTCCTGTTTTTGACCTCAGCGGATATGAGAATGTGAGATTAGGATACGCCCTTTATCTTCATTCTTACAACGACCATTATGATTCCGTAGGAGTCTATTATCGTACCTCTGCCACCACCCCATGGACATATCTTTGCTCTCACACGGACAATATGGGTGTCAATAATTACATCTCACACAACATCCCCTTGCCCAACACCAACAGCGAATATCAGGTTATGTTCCTCGGCGAGGGTCTCGGCGGCAACTCCATCTTCCTCGACAATATCTGGGTGACCGGCACCATCCACGATGACACGGACACCACCTCCACGGATGACGGCATAGTCAATCATCTGAGTGACAACCTCATACTTTATCCTAACCCTGCCAACCATTTTGTTGAAATCCGCGTTGACAGCAACGGAATTACCATAGAAGGAATGGAAGTTTATGACATTTACGGTAAATTAATCCGCACCACTGGATGTACAAATAATGTTTCACCCATCCATATCAACGTTTCCGATTTGTCCTCGGGGGTGTATTTCGTGCGCGTCCGCACCAACCGAGGCGTGGTCACGAAACGGTTTGTGAAACAGTAATCGCGATTTTAGAACTCGACAGAGCGCAAACTCACCTCATAATAATGCTTTGGCTTTATATGTGGGGTGAGTTTTTCTGTTGGAAACGTTTCCGGAATGTAGATGGCGCACATCGTGTTGGCCACTTGATAAAGATTTTGACGTTTCTCTTCTGGGGTTCCTTCCCAAATGGCACTCAACACACTCCAACGGATAGTCTCAGGATCGTACCCATAATCATGCCACACAATCACCGACTTTTCATCCCGTAACAGCTCGAAGGCATTCTGTGTATCCTTCTTAACGGCTTCGCAATGATGGTCGCCATCAATGAAAACAAGATCATACTGATGGCGATACGGCGCAAAGTCAAAAGCCTGCGAGTTGCCATGTAAGTGAGTTACATTGTCCAGATTTTTGGAAAACATCTCATGCGCATCGGCATAATTCGGATCATCCGAGAAAGTTAGAATCTCTTCGCGGGAGAGATTTAACGTCACGCAGTAGGGAACCACCGAAGCCACATTGGCTACACTTTCTCCTCGCCACGTCCCGATTTCAAAGTAACTTTGGGCATTCTGTCTGCGCGCGATGGACTTCAGCAAGGCAATATCGATGGGCATGGTCGCGCCCGAGAGGTAAGCATACGGGGAAACCGTCTCCTGAAAACCAGGGAACAAATCCTCCAAATGCAACAACGGCAGCCCGTCAGCCAATCCATACTTCTCCGACAATTCTTCTTTATAGACATCCTCGCTCTCCAGCACCAAATTGAGCAGATAGGGATGCCGGAAGAGCAGTTTCAATGCGCGAAAACCTTTTTGGACTTTATTCATAGTGGGATTATTTCAGGTAATGATTTTTGATTTCAACAAAATATTCCTTTAATTCAGAAGGAGTTAACCACAATTCTTTCGGCTTGAAGCTGGATTCTCTGAGGAAGCAAACCAGCAAGAAAACCGCGTTCAGGGAATAGGCCACCGAAGCGGTGATGGCCGCTCCCGTGGTGGCCATGCGCGGCACCAGGATGAAACCGCCGACCAGCGTGGCCAACAGGCCGCACAACGCCGCCAGTGTGTTCATGAAATAGCGTCCCGAACCAGAATAGTAGTGTCCGAGAATCAGGAAGATGCTGTAACAGAGCACGCCCGGAGCCAAAATACGGATGATATGCGACATCTCTCCAAATTCCGGCCCGAAAACAAACGTATAGAGAGACGACGGCAGCAACGCCAGCACCACCACCGCCGCCAATGAGATCACAAAACAAATTTTTCCAAGATTCAGCGTCAACTTTTGGTTGTATTCTTTATCGGTGCTGTTGGAAATGCGGGCATACTGAACCAGGGCGATACTGTTGGATATAATCCATATCGATTCGGCCAGCGACACCGAATTGGAATAAACGCCCACATGCGCCGTATCCACATACGCGTTAAGCAAGTAATAGCTCAGCCGAAGATTGAAAAACTGGACAAAATGTCCCGTTTGGTTCAAAAAGCCGTATTTGAACAGATCCTTCAACGCCTCTTTATATTCACCAAATGGATACCAACGCAGCGACTTGTATTCTTCGCGCAGTTGGAAAAAGCCCAATATGGATGAACTCAGATAGGCCACATACAAAGCGATAATGTATCCGAAAATGTCGCGTTTTCCCAAAAGCAAGTAATACACTACCAGCGTCAATAGGAGCATGAAAGGCTGCAAAAGGGTGTTGGCGTTGGCTTTTTTCACCTCTTCCTTACCAATCAAAATGCGGAAATGGATGTTGGCAAAAGAGGAGACAAACGAGAGTATGGCCGTATGCACCGCAAGAGAAAAGTCCAGCCCTGGCGTCAAGAGACTGATTATCAACCCCATCACGGCGGCCATCAGCAAAGCCCAAAGGATGGAAGGCAGCCATAGTTTGGAAAAGGAATGGCGGGAGGTGAGATAGACGAGGCTGGCACCGCACACAATTTCGGAGAAGATCAGGATGAAGCTGATGTTGGTCAGCACTAACGACTGCACGCCCTTCCCGCTGTCGCCCAACACTTGCGAAATGAGGATGGCAATCGTCAAGTTGATGATCGCCACCAGAATTTTCGTACCAAACGTATTGAGAATCTTTCCGAACATAAGCAGTTATTCGGCGGCAAAAATACAATTATTTTCGGGTTGGGGCGACAAGGAATTGTTTTTCTGACTCGAAAATAATTGTATTTTTGCGGCGGAAATCTTACCGTTGTCATCCGTTTTGAATTTCGCCCATGTTGATCGTCCACATACCCTCTTGGTTCCCCATTCCGGAAAAGCCGCTAAACGGCAACTTCATTTTCCGGCACATTGAATCCTTGGGAAACAACGTGCTATCCGTCATTTTCCACCATGTTCATGACGGATTCACCCCGCAAATTCCAGAAAACGCCGTTTTGTTTCCCATTTCCGCCAAGAGTACCGGCAAATTCGGGCTATTCAAGGATTACATGACCGCTTTCGAGCAGCTGATTCGTCAATACGGCAAACCCGACATCCTGCATCTGCATGTGGCGCTGCCGTTGGGACCTTTGGCGGTGAAGATTAGTCGCAAATACCATATTCCATTGATTATCAGCGAACATTGGACGGGTTATCTGCCCATGAACCGGCCGAAACTACCGCTCAGTTCCCGCGTGATCCTGCGCTATACGTTCCGACACGCCACGCACATCACTGCCGTCTCGCAAAACCTCCTCGACAACATCTGCCTCACCGCCCCCACCGCCGCGAAGAAACCGCAAACCGTGGTCGGCAATGTGGTGGACACCAACCTCTTCTCCCTCAAAGACAACCACTTACAAACTTCCAAAAAACAGATCCTGCACGTCTCCACGCTGGACAACGATGCGAAAAACATCATGGGCATCCTGCGTGCGGTGAAAGCGTTATCATCGCAACGCTCTGATTTTGAATTAAATATCGTCCATGATTTTGAAAACCAAGAGGCGGAAGCATTCGTGATGGCCAACGGTCTTTCTGAAATCGTCCACTTTTTAGGTCGCAAAACCTCATCGGAAATTGCGGATTTACTGCACCATTCGGTCTGTTTCCTGCTCTTCTCCAACTACGAGAACCAGCCGTGCGTGTTGCTGGAGTCCTTCAGCACGGGCACGCCTGTGGTGACCACGCCCGTAGGCGGCATCCTGGAGATCACCAACCACGACAACGCCCTCATCATTCCGCCCAAAAACGAACCTCAACTTATTGAAAAACTGAACAATATGCTTGACAACGCGCACAACTATACCCCCGAACGCATTCGGGAAAACGCTTTGGACATTTGTTCTCCAGAGGTGATTGGGAAAAAATGGTTGGAATTATACCGTCTCTACCTTTAGGAAATCTGCACCAATTCCACCTTTTCAAAATTACGTAAGATGGAAACAATTCCCTTGGTATTGTCGTATTTTCTCATCCGTATCTCTATGGACACCAACATTTTACCATTATTCTCATCGGCATCCTTGTGCATTTCGTAGTTCAGGATGGTGATTTTTTCCTTGCGCAGGCTCTCCAGCACGTCGGTCAGCACCTTGTAATCCTCGATCAAGAAGGTAATCGTGCGCTCTTTTTGAGCAAAATAGGGTAGATAAATATTGATGACCCCCAGTGATACCAGCACCAGCACCGTAGTGACAATCGCGATGACGTACATGCCGATACCGCAGGCCAGACCAATGGCAGCGGTAACCCAAAGTCCGGCAGCGGTGGTCAGGCCGCGGACCACCTGCTTTTGCAGGATAATCGTGCCGGCGCCGATAAAGCCGATACCCGTAACCACCTGAGACGCAATACGTGACGGATCGAAACTGGTATGGTCTTTCGCCAGAAAAGCATCAAAACCGTAGGCGGAGAGGATCATGAAGAGACAGGAGCCGAGCGCCACGAGCAGGTGCGTGCGAATGCCCGCCTCCTTGGCGTGATACTCGCGCTCAATGCCAATGGCCGCACCCATCGCGGTTGCCGCCAGCAGCCGCCACAAAAATTCCATTTCCATCATCTTAACGTCTATTTTGAGCGAACTCGGGCGAATTTCTATAATAGTCGAAATTCAAACGTTTCGTCCGATTACTGTTTACCAACGTGTCTTCATTATGTTCTGTGGAGCTCATCATCAAATCCACAGACGCATAGTTGCGGGATGCCAACAAACCATACGCCGTTTCATTCTCGGAAATAAAGTTCGTGTATTCCATACGATTCGAAACAATACTGCTGTTCGGAGAGGCCACCTCTCTGTATGTCAGATAGTTTTCATCGCCACCCCATACAGTAAGACGCATACAATAATAGGGTCTTCCTGCAACGGTGTCAATATATCGTGTGACATTCGGATTCGTTTCGATGACTTGGATAATGGTGTTGAAGAATGACTCAGGCGTGAACCCCGTATAAAGGACATCCGTAGAGGTTGTTGCCCGAATATAATCGCCATTTAGCTTTTTTGTAATCTCTTTGTGTACGATTTCACCCGTTTGATTATCGACTTCTATATAATAAAAGGTCAAAAAGATGTCATAGAAAGCAGCATTCTCCGCAGAGTAGAATTTCATACGGTACGCCTTGCTATAGTTCATATTCCACATCGATTTGGGGTTGGTAATCGAAAAATCGTGCACCATCATCGTCTCCGCATATATCTCCTGACCATCACTATGGCGGCGAATCACCAAACGATAGGTCATTTCGGGATCCAAAGTCCAATCAGAAAAATACAATAACTGCTTGGGATTATGGAAGTAACCTTCCTCCTTGGGAATGGCTGTGGTCGTGTCAAGTATCGCACTGCGCACTAATTTACCATTATTATACTCCTCAAAACGCACCTCGATGGAATCCACAGGATAGTAAATCTGATCCCAGTTTTGAGCCTCCACGTATGCGTTTTGGTCGGTAATATAACCACGGTATATTTTGAAATAATGGACATTATCCTTCACGTTAAGGATGCCGTAAGAAATGGTAATATCCTTATAATCAGCTGTCAAATCCAACTTTTGACAATGGCTGAAAAGCAATGCGGCGGTCACTAAAGCCAGCCCGAAAACTATCAATTTCTTCATCATTAGTCGTTATAATCCGGAATTTCGCGCAACCATTTAGTACCCATAACTTGACCGTATTTGTTCACGCGGGTGTTCTTGTAAAATTTCTGATTAATGTAATAGATCAACCTCGCCGAGAGCATGTGGTTGTGCATTTTCTGCACTTCTGTCACCGTTGAGCCATCATTGAGAAGGAAAACATACTCCATCGTGCGAATCGGCACCATGGAATACTCCCAACGGAAATTCAGGTTCAGATTCTTGTAAAGTCGTATGTTGACATCGGCAATCACGGACCAGTCGTTTTTGCTATAGGTCCCCGAGCGCACGGTCGTGGTGCGGGTGAAGCCGTTATAAATCTCATGCGCGCGCACCAAGCGGCTCCATGCGAAACCCAGTCCGAAGGTACATCCTGAATAACGTTCCTCATAATGGATCAAAACCGGAACTTGCACATAGTCAAGGGATATGTTGCACTTCGTCTTCGGGTCGAACGGCACATTGCGATCCACATCCGTGAACATGGCAGGACCATAGAAAGCCGTATCAAAATAGCCCGGGGAACAATGTTTCACAGAACCCTTTTGAGTATATAACAATTCCACAGAGAGCTGCCATGACTCTTTCTTATTGAGCGCGATGGTCAGACCGAGACCGGCATTCGCACCCGGTTTGTAGAAACCATGCACACCGTCGCCTTCAATCTGCGCAAAATTGCAACCTGCCACTACTGATCCAACAAATCTCTGAGCATCAATATTTTGCGTCATAAATACACATAATACGACACCTATCAAAACGCGTATGATATGATTATTCATCTTTGTCAAAAATTTCGGCGCGAAAATACACTTTTTTAATTGACAACGGGTAATGGAAAATTAATCGTTACCGCGCACCGACGGATGAGAAAGTTGGAATAAGATGGAATACTTGAGGAAGGTATAATAGGCTGACATGCGACAGACGGTGTAGCCGGCATGCCCATCAAGAAATCCAAGTTTGAAAATGTAATTGCGTACAAAGTTCCATTTGGGGCGCAACCGAACACCAAGTTTGCCGACCTGTTTGCCAGCATCGTATGCTTTCTGGGCGGCAAGCGTGGCATATCGCAACTGTCGCTCGGCGTGTTCTTCAACCGAATAATAGCTGTAGTGGAAGAGATCGCCAGACAAATGATGGGTAGGGAGGTCGGAAGGATTCGTCACGAGCTTCTCGTGCACGAGGCCGTCCCAGCGAGCGGCGCCGGCCGGGAAAACGCGCACGACCTTGTCGGGATACCATCCGCAGTGGTGAATCCAGTGACCACAATAGTTGGTGAGCCGGTTGAAACTAAAAAGGGCGGGCTGTGTTTCCTCTTGTTTCCATCGCAATAGACTTTGGCGCAATTCGGGCGAAAGAGCTTCGTCGGCATCAATGCTGAGAATCCATGGACAGGAAGCCAGACTGTTGGCGTAGTTTTTCTGTGCCGAATAGCCTTCCCAATCGTGACGTTCGAAACGCGCGCCGGCCTGCTGGCAAATGGCTTCCGTGGCATCCGTGGAGCCGCTGTCAACCACGATGACCTCGTCGGCGACGTCTCGTAAGGATTCCAAGCAGCGTCCGATGTTACGCTCTTCGTTATGGGTGATGATGATCGCTGAAAGTTGGTTCATAGTTCTCTCTTAATTCCACGGCGAACGACAATGGCGGGATTGCCGGCAAGCACAGTTTGGGGTTCTTCGTAGCGACCCGACAGCCGGGCTCCGGCGGAAACGGTGGTCTCGTCGGGCAGCGAGGTGCCTTTGGAGACGATCACGTGACAACCCATCCACACGTTGTCACCGAAATGTATTTCGCGGTCGGGATTGACACGCTGTCCTTCCGCATCGACAAGTGAATGTTGATCGGTGTCCATGAGGGTGCAGCACCACGAGATAAGGTCGTCTGCGCCGAAGGTCATGGCCTTGTGACAGATGAGCAAGGATTTTGGGCCGAAGTTGAATTTCGGTCCCACAGACAAACGGGCGCCTTCGGCCACTTCAACACTGCAACCAGCCCCAAACGTGCATTCCCCCGCGATAGTGAGGGTGCCCCGCAGGTTAAGATGCGTGCGGTCGCGCCGAAAATCCGTTCCTTGGTAGGTGCCAAATCCTATTTTGACGAGGCCTATGCGAAGGTTGTCGCATTGGAGATCCACCCGACCCGAAAGATTATCAATGACCGTACGGTGGGAGACGAGCAAAGGCAGGTACCAAGCTTGCCGCCAAGGAAACAAGCGCAAATTGAGAATCACGCTACGTGGCAATGCCAAAAGGTAGCGCCATGCCGTAAGTCTTTTCTGGCGGTGTCGTTCGTTCATACTGGCCGCGAAAATACATTTTTTTTCAATATCGCAAAAAAAATGTACTTTTGCGCTTTTTCGTGCGATATATGGAACGGATGATCATAGGATATGATGCGAAACGGGCGTTTTGCAACGGCACGGGGCTGGGAAACTACAGCCGCGGCGTGATTGCGGGTGCCGTTGAGAGCGGGGAAGTGGAAGCCGTGCTTTACACCCCTTACGCGAAATCGCGCTATGAGCATTGGACCGAAGGCCTGCCGCACACCCGTGTGAAAATGCCGCAAGGATGGTGGAAATGCGAACCTTCCCTCTGGCGCACGCTGGCAAAAGCCCAGGAGGTTGAAGAAGACGGGGTGCAAATCTACCATGGATTGAGCCAGGAACTACCGCTGGGTTTGCCCCAAAAAACAATCAAAATGGTGACCGTCCACGACCTGATTGCGTGGCGGTATCCTCAATATTTCTCGCCGTTCGACCGTGCCATCTACCGCAAAAAAATGCGGTACGCGTGCCGTGTGGCGGATGTCGTGGTGGCCATCAGCGAACAGACGAAGCAGGATCTGGTAGAGCTGATGGAAGTTCCTGAAGAGAAAATAAAGGTGGTATATCAAACGTGCGACAGCATGTTTTGGAATATGGAAAATGAGAACCTGAACATCGAAGCCGCGCACGAGAAATACCATCTGCCAGACAAATATATCGTATGCGTGGGGACGATTGAGGAACGGAAAAACCAACTGTGCGCCATACGCGCGATACAACGACTGCCTGAAGAAATCGGGTTGGTTATTGTGGGACGACCACGGGGCAAATACGGACAAGAAGCCCTGAGGGAAGCGAACGATCGGATACGCATCGTGACCCATGCGGACTTCGCGGATTTCCCCGCTATTTACAGAGGATCCCTCGCGAGCGTCTATATTTCGCGGTTCGAAGGATTCGGAATTCCTGTGTTGGAGAGTATGTGCTGCGACACACCGGTGGTGACCAGCGGTGTGTCGTCCATGCCCGAAGCCGGCGGCGAGGCAGCCCTTTACGCCAATCCAGATGACGATGCCGCCGTGGCTGAACACCTGCTACGTTTGGCGACGGATGAGGCATTCCGGCAGGAATGTATCGAAAAGGGACGAATCCAAAAGAAAAGATTCGCCCCGGAAAGGGTGGCTCAAGACATGATTGAAGTGTATCGTTCGTTCGGCACTATTTGATAAAACGATTGCACCCCCGCGGAGATGCAATCGTTCCTTTCAACACAAATATAAGATTATGTATTCTCAGCTGTAAGTTACGGGTGACTATTCCACCCGTTCAATCTTCGCGCCCAGCGCATTCAACCTTTCGACAATGTGCTCGTAGCCTCTGTCGATCTGTTCCACGTTTTGGATGATGCTCTTGCCTTCGGCGCTCAGAGCCGCAATGAGCAGCGCAATACCAGCGCGGATATCGGGCGAGGACATCTTGGTGGCGCGGAGCTGTTTCTCGCGGGCCAAACCAATGACGATGGCGCGGTGCGGGTCGCACAGCACAATCTGCGCCCCCATCGACTGCAGCATATCCACGAAGAACAAGCGGCTTTCGAACATCTTCTGGTGAATCAGCACGCTGCCCTTGGCCTGGATAGCCGTCACGAGGGCTATACTGATAAGGTCGGGGGTGAATCCCGGCCACGGTGCGTCGGCGATGGTCAGGATGGAGGCCTCGCGCGGATTGGAGTAGATCTCGTAGGGCTGCTCGCCATGCACTATCAAGTCGTCGCCCACCTGCTCCATCTTCACACCCATTTTGCGGAAAGTGTAAGGAATGAGCCCCAAATGCTCGCAAGCGCAGTTCTTGATGGTGAGTTCCGATTGGGTCATAGCAGCCATGCCGATGAAGCTGCCCACCTCGATCATGTCGGGGAAGATGCGGTGTTCGCAACCATGCAACTCCTTGACACCTTGGATTTTCAGCAGGTTGGAGCCGATGCCGGAAATCTTCGCGCCCATGTTGTTGAGCATGGTGCAAAGCTGGTAGAGATAGGGTTCACAAGCGGCATTGAAGATGGTGGTCTCCCCTTCCGCCAGCACTGCCGCCATCACGATGTTGGCGGTACCGGTCACGGAAGGCTCGTTCAGCTGCATATAGCAGCCCTTCAACTGCTTGGCTTCCAGCTCGAAGAACTTCTCGTCGGCGGAAGTGGAAATCACCGCGCCAAGCTTCTCCAACCCTTCGAAGTGGGTGGTCAGCGGACGCCGTCCGATCTGGTCGCCGCCGGGTTTGCCGGAATAGGCCTTGCCGTAACGGCCCAACAGCGGACCGAGCACCATGATGGAAGCGCGGATCTTCGTAGAGAGCCGCTCAAACTCGTCGGTGTGCAACTGCTCGAAATCAACGTTTTCCGCCTGGAAGGTGAACGTATGGGCATCCACTTCCGTGATTTTGACCCCCATTAGCGCCAAAATCTCACGATAGCGGCGCGTGTCGAGGATATCGGGGATATTGGAGATGGTGACGGGCTCTTTGGTCAACAACACCGCAGAAAGCACCTGCAGGGCTTCGTTTTTCGCGCCCTGCGGGGTAATTTCGCCGTGAAGGCGGTGGCCGCCGTGTATGATGAACTCTGACATTATTCCGGAATCACAATCGGGAAATTCTGCGTGAATTCCATGCGGTAGGGTGCACCGATGATGTTGGTCAGGAAGTCGGTGTATTGGTCGGTGAAGCGGAACTTGTTGGCGTCATAGTAGGCAGCGGGCAGCGGGAAGTTGCCGATGTTGCCCATCTCGATGGCGTCGGTGTGGAATTCCTCGAGTTCGTCGTAAGGGACGATGTCGCGGAGCACGGGCATCTTGCCATAATCCTCACGGAGCAAGAGGTCAACCACCTTGTCGGCCAACGTGGAGGTCAGACGACGGTCATATTCGTAGCACTTACCGGAACGCGGGATGTAGCCGGAAATCTGACCACGAGCCTCGATACCGAGACGTTTGTTGATTTCAGAGGCGATGACACCGCTCACGCCGCCAAAGCGCGGGTGACCGTACTCGTCGAGATCGGAGCTGGCATAGACCATGCCGAGTTCCTGTTTCTCGTCATCCCACCAGCGCACGCCTTCAGAGACTGCGATGATGAGGCTGTGTTTCGGAGAACGCATGTACATCTCCTTCACGGATTCGAAGAAGAACTCTTTACGCTCTTTGGTCATCTCCACCTCAGGAACCAATGCCATCTGGGCACCGCCGAAGGAGGCAGAACCGGTAAGCCAACCTGCATCGCGACCCATCACCTCAAGCACCATGACACGTTGGTGCGACTCGTTGGTGGTGTGCAATTTGGCCGTCAGTTTTTTGATGGCCATGGCACCTGACGGGAAACCGGGACACAACACGGTCTCAAACTGCTGGCCGTTATAGTGGTGGTACGTATGTGTACGCAGGTCGTTATCGATGGTTTTCGGGAAGCCAATGACGGGGATGCCGTATTTCTCGTACATCTTCTTGGCTGCACCGTTGGTGTCGTCACCGCCGATGGTCACGAGCACGTCGATCTTATAGCGCTCGATGTTGCGAAGAATCTGTTGGGAGCGGTCTTCGGGACTCTTCTTGCTCGGGAAGGGGTTAGTACGGCTGGAGAGCAGCGCGGTGCCGCCGTAGAGGCCGTTATAAGGGATGTTGGTGAGATCGACGATGTCGCCGTCTCCGAGGAGGCCTTTCCAGCCCTTGAGCACGCCATAGACGCGGAAGCCGAGCATGGAAGCGCGGTTGCGCACCGCCTCGATGCTGGAGTTGATCGCCGGGGTGTCACCACCACCAGAAAGAATCGCTAAAGTTTTGCCATTGAAGAGTTTGTCTTTTCTCATATTGATGATTTTTTATGTTAATAATTGTCGCCTAGTTGTCGAACGCATCCATATCATCCGTACGATGGTCTATATTGGTACGGATGTTGTACTCCTCGGTGCTCATCTCTTCGAGGATGTCGTAAAGCATCGTTTCCACAATATAGTTCTGAATGTCGAAATTCAGAGGGGTGTTGGTGTATTGGATGTACTTGTTCATCATCAGTGCCCAAGTGCCATTGACGTTGTACAAATCCATACGGACGGACACCGGGGTTTGGATGGCAGATTTCAGAAATTTGTACTCATACATTTCGTAATAGCGGGTGATGGCATCGTCTTGGCCATTGATCAAGCCGTCATAATCCAGAATCTTCATGGAATCCACCGCCGCTTTCAGAGACGGGGTCACCTGACCGCCGCAGCTCTCCGCCAACCGATTGGCACACAGCACTAATGAGTCCACCAAATCGCCATATCCGTGTTCTTCCAAAACAGCGAAAAGCGTGTTTTGAAGGGGTGCGAAATTGATCTGATAAATAGAATCGTTGTAGGCATAAAAGCCGTCGGGCACGAAAAGATGTGCGGAAGCCGTATCCGCAGAGACCTTCAGGCAAGCCTTGATCGCCGCTTCTTTCTGGTTGTTGGTATATAATTGTTCCACATAATCACCTGTTTCATCTTTACAGGAGAAAAGCACCACCGCGGCAAACACCGCCAAACAGACTATTTTCAGATTCTTCATTTTACATTATTTTTCGAGCTGCAAAAATAGTATTTTTGCGGTTCAGTTGGAAGGTCTTTTTTAGGGTCGAGGGGAGAGGGTCAAGGGTCTAGTGATCTATACGTAAAACTAAAACATCTAATCAAAACAAAAAACAAACAATTATGAAAATTAAAAGTTACAAAGACTTATTAGTTTGGCAAAAATCCATGAACTTAGCAAAATCACTATATGAAATTGTTCAAAAGCTTCCTAAAGAAGAAAAATATGCATTAAGTGATCAATTACGTAGAGCTTCTGTTTCCATTCCTTCCAATATAGCGGAAGGATTTGGACGCCATTCACCCAAAGATTATGCTCATTTCCTTTCCATGGCTAGAGGTTCCGCATTTGAATTAGAAACCCAACTCATCTTGTGCGAACAAATCCACTTCCTAACAAACTCTGACACAAAACCTCTACTTGATACTATTTCCGAACTAACTAAAATGTTCAACTCTCTTATCAACAAACTTCTAAACTTATAACAAGCACTCGACCCTTGACCCTCGACCCTCGACCCTCAATTCCCAAATCAATGAAACATCACATTCCAAGCACCACCTCGACCAACTCCCACCTCATGTCCTCTCTGCGGGAGCTTCGCAGCAGCGGGAAGGCAGTGCCCGACCTGTGGGCTGTTTATGCGGACTACCAAACGGCGGGGCGCGGCGCGGGTACCAACACGTGGCACAGCACGCGCGGCGCGAACATCCTCACCAGCATCTGTTTCGACACGGGGTTGGCCGCCGCCGATCAGTTCGTCTTCAACCTCTGGTTCGCGACCTCCACCCGCATTTTCCTTGCCCAATACGTGCCGGAAGTGCTCATCAAGTGGCCCAACGACATGTACGTGCGCGATCACAAGCTCGCGGGCGACCTCACCGAGCACAGCGTCTCCGGCAACCGCCTCGACTACACCGTGGCGGGCATCGGCATCAACGTCAACGAGGAACATTTCCCTGACAATATCCCCCACCCCACTTCGCTGCTCTTAGAAACCGGACAACATTTCGAGGTGGAAACGCTTCTGGACGAATACCTCAACGTTCTACAGGAACGCCGTCCGCTGCTGTCCACCGAACACGAGGCCAATCTCCGTGAGGAATACCTTTCGCACCTTTACCGCCTCAACGAGCCTCACCCGTATCTCATTAACGGGCAGCAAATTGACGGCATTATCCGCGATATTGACCGCTTCGGGCGGTTGGTGCTGGAGATGCCCGACGGGAAACGGGAGACGTACGGATTCAAGGAGGTGGGGTATTGCTTTTAGCTGTTGGCGGTTGGCTTAGACTACTGGATTGTACTTTCTAAATAAAAAGGCCGCGCCATATCTGGCGCGACCTTTTTCATCGTCTTCATTCATCGTCTTCATTCATCGACCTTTTCATCGACCTCCTTCATCGTCCATCACTTCTTCACGAACTTCCTCGTAATCGCTCCCTTCTCCGTGTTGATTCGCACGAAATAGACACCGGAGGCTAAGCTGGAGATGTCGATACGGGTCGGTTGGGGCAAATCGTTATTCGCCCCAACGACGGTGCGGACCACCTTCCCGTACACATCGCATACCTGAATCTCACCACTAAATTGATTATTATTCACTAAGCTTACATTCACAACGGGTGTCCAATCGCTGGTTTGGGCACCGCAGACCGATTGTACTTGGATATGATATTCGGTATTGGGTTGAAGGTCAGTGATCAAATAGGAGGGGGTGTTGGAGATGTCGGAGCTCATCGTTCCGTTTCCGGCACGGTATTGGATGTTCCACTGCTCAGCATCGCCCATCTCCGTCCATGCGATAGCGATACTCTCCGCAGAAGTATCCGTAACGTGCAGATTCTCAGGCATTGGACATGGCGAAAGTTCCTCTTCCAAAGTGGTGAAAGCCACTTCCTCACCGTAGGTGGTGGCCACCGCCGTCGTGGCAAACGCACGATAGATGTATGTAGTGGCACTCTGCAAGCCACTCAGCGGGTAGGACATACTGTCTTCTGAAACCGTCACTGCAACAAAATCGCTTCCGAAAAGCGGTTTCCACTCAAAACCACAGGCGATAATAGGCAACTCTCCAAGGGCCGCAATATGACCGTGCAGCACAGCCTCATTCTGTGTAACATTTTCCGCAGTGTCAGTAACAACCACTGGTGCCATAAACGGACAGTTAGTGGTAAACGTCGTCAACGTGCTGTCGTGGTTAACCATCCCTATAACCGAATAGATCTCCACGCCGTTCGGATCCAACACGGTCACGCCATTCTCCATCCACCAAGCTCCCCAAGTCCATTGCAACGTGATGTCCTCGCCATGACACAGATCGACCTGCACCGTGTCGTAGGTGGGCGTCATCTGCAAAAGGTGATTCATGGCCACCAGCGTGGCAATGTCCGCCCCTTGTTGCAGCACGTGGATGGCGGCATTCCCATTCCAACCGTCACCGTGACTGTCATACAGGACAAAAGTATATGGGCAGAACAGATCGCATGGTGTGGTAGTGAAGAAGATCGTGTTGAACACGGAAGTAGCACCGTTACCACAATCGGTCTGAACGCGAACCTCATAGTCTGTGGAAGGAGTAAGTCCTGTCAGCGCGTATTCAGGCGTACCTGACACGGACACTTGCGTCCATGCCGCTGCCGAAGACTCCTTGTACTCCAAAATCCATTCGGTCTCGCCGCCTCCACCAGAAGTCCACGTAATGTCAGCTGAAGTAGAGAGTACATTGTTCGCCTGCAATTGACTGACAGGTGCGCAGTCGCTATTCCGCACCGACACGTTGGTGATAATCGCGCCGGGCTGCGTACCATCCATGTAATCGTTCTTCCAGAGAAACACCACCTTGGCCCTGTGGTTTGCCGAGTAGGGGACCGGATTGCGCATCACAGCCGCAATGTGTACAAAACCGCTACCGACTGTACTGGTGAAAGCATACGGTGAGGAATACGACTGATCGGTGGTAAGGCTGAAGAATGGGGTGAAATTGAAAGCATTGTAGGTGTAATTGTACTTGGCATAATCCGGTTGGTTGTAATCGGCCGTGGAAGTGGCGGGGTACTCAACGTATTCAGGAGCCAAAAACAGCTTGAGGAAATCATAACGCACCTCGCCCCCGATGCGAACATCAAACTCCACCGTGATAGAATCAGCTGTGCCCACTTCGAAAATCTTTTCCGCCGTCACCACTGAGGTGCTCGAAATATTGTATCCCGGCGTGCTGCCGTCATTCGTCACAAACAGCCCATACACATCATTGGCGGCATCCACCTCTCCCATCGTCCAATAGTTGACACAGGTGCCATTGTTGAGCAACCATCCACGGTCAGAATAGGGCGAGAAATCGGTGAAATAAGGTAAGTTAGCAGCGGAAAGGGGCGTGGAAAGCTGTGCCGACAACCAGTTCGGATCTTCACAGTTATTTGAAACTTCCACAACATAGGTGTGAGAATCTTGTAAATTGCTGATGATGTAGGTGGTATCGGTAGTATAACCATAAATCCATGCCGTATCAGAAATATTGCGATACCGCACGATGTAGCTATCCGAACCGTGGCCCTCCCACGAAATAGCAGCGGCATTGGCAGTCACATCCTCGACCGTCACGCTGGTCAACGGCGCACATGACGGACCATTATACACCGACACGTCATCAAGGGTGACAGGAGTGCCATTTTGATAGGTGACCACAAACGCAAATTGAATGTACTGGAGGCCTTCCGGCAACGGTAAAGAGTCTGGCTTCAAAACAGTTGTCTCCGTATCAAACACCCGAAGTGTCTGCCATGGATTCATAGAACTAGTACGGTAATCCACTCTGATATAGTCAATGCGGTGGAAATTGACGTCGCCCTGTTGTTTATGGGAGAATTTCAAGAAAGGATGGCTCACCGCCGAGATGTCCATCATCGGGGAATAAATCGGGCACTCTTCTCCCACTGGTGCATTATAATGAGTGGCATGATAGAGGTATTGGGTAGAGCTATGCCACTGCCACGTATGGTTAGGATTCACCGACAAATTCCAACATTCAGGATTTGTGGTGAAATCTTCCACATACGGGTTGTTGTCCGTCACCACAATCGCACAGGCTGTATTGAAAGAGGTATAACGCCAATCGCCCATGCCTAAGTCATTTCCGCAATCCACACGCACACGCACATCGTATGCCGAATTAGCCAACAAACCGTTCATTACCAAAAAGTTAGTATCCACTTGATAGATCATTACTCCAGGGTCGGTCCAGTCTTGGGACTCCAATTTACACTCCACGATAAAGCTCGGTGCCATCGCAGGCGGATTCCACATCACCGTAGCATCCTGTCCCACAATATCATAGACGTTAAGCTGAGTGACCACATCGCAGGTGGGCTGCCACACATGCACATTGGAAACGATGGCGGCGGGCTGAGCATCATTGTAGGTGCTGTGGTCGTTACGCCACACGAACACCAGTTGCGCTTCGTCATTGGGTGCTGGATTAGGCATTTCCACGCTGACATGCAACACGTTACCTTGTGTCAGATTCAGCTTGTAGTAGTAGTTGGGATTGCCCGTCTGACTCAAAAACTCTTGGAAATTAACCGCGTAGGTTTTGGCAGAGTCGTTGGAATACGGGACACTAACCTCAGAAGGGAGATACTCCACAGAGGCGGGCGCAAAGAAAACTTTCAGGAAGTCCTTGTTTGTATTGCCGCCGCAAATCACATCAAATTCGACATTCACCGTGGATATATCACTCATATTGAATGATTTAGAGGCAACCACAGTCGTATAATAATTGTCTAGCCCGTAGCCAGCCACCGTATCATTATAAGTCACAAACAGCGCATTGTCCAGCAGATAAGTGCCTGGTGTTCCTATTTTCCAATGGTTGAAACAAGTACCGTTGTTGAGCAGCCAACCTCGGTCAGCAGTGTCAGAAAAATCAGTGAAATAGGGCAAATCGACGGGTCCCATTTGCGAGGTAAACGTGCACGACACCCACACTTGCGGAGAACAGTTGGACGTAACTGCCACCTCATATTGTGTGAGAGGAATCAGCGGCTCAATGATAGCATAGCCACCAAGATCACTCGTGTTATTCCAATCCTCACTATCCACAGGGCGATAACTGATGGTGTAGCCAGTAGGGCTATTGCCCACCCAATGGATGTATGCCGTGTCCCCACTGATGTTTGACAATGCCACATCCGAAACCACCTCACAGTCAGGGCCATCATAAACGTAAATGTCATCCAACGAGATACGTGATGATTGCGAGTTCCCATGCTGTATGGAGAAAAAGCCGAGTTGCAGCGTAGCGGAATGCGAAGGAATCGCCAACGAATCGGTAATCCATTCGCCGGTAGTCGTCGGGGTGATATAAGTTCCCAAATAATGCCACACATCTTCCTCATACTCACGATAATAGAGATTCAAATCCTTACGAGCCCCATTGTATTCGCTCTGGACGCGGGAGAATTTCAAATAAGGGTTATCCAAGGCCGAGACATCAATGACGGGCGAAATGGCCCAAGACGTATCCACATAGCCATGGTTTGTACTCATCGTGGGAGAGATGTAATTCGTTGTGTATATGTAGCTTAGCCCTTTCGTAAACGCCGAGTCAATCGTCCAACAATGCTGGTTCGAACCAAAATGCTCCTCAAAGGGGGCCACGTAGGTGTCGCAACCCGAGGTGAACGTGCAGGAGACCCCTTGCTCTGGATTGCAGAGAGGCGACACCTGAACCTCATAATTGGCAAGAATGGCCAGCGGGGAAATACAAGCTAATCCATTCAAATCGTCCGTGTAAATCCAGTTCGTGTCAGGAAGGATTCTGTAACGCACCTGATTGCTTACCGTATCGTTATTCACCCAATGGATAAACGCAGTGTCGCCGCTGAATCCAGACAGCGTCAAATCGGTGACTGGCGGACAGTCCGTGCCGTCATAAACGTAGATGTCATCCAAGGAAATGCGGGGAAACTGCTGGTTTTCATGCTGTATGGAGAAAAATCCGAGTTGCAACGTGGCCGAATGCGAAGGAATCGGTAAAGAGTCTGTTTTCCATTCACTAGAACTGGTTGTGGAGATAAAGGTTCCTAAATTGTGCCACTCATCTTCCTCATATTCACGATAATAGAGTGCTAAATCCTTATGCACTCCACCAGCCTCATTCTGAATGCGGGAGAATTTCAGATAAGGATGGCTTAGTCCAGAGATATCGATCACAGGAGTAATTGCCCGGACCGTATCAAAATATCCTAATGACGACATGAAATTCGTTGTGTATATGTTATCTACCACGAAATTGAAGGCTGGATCGAGTGTCCAGCAGTGCTGACTCGAATCGAAATGTTCCTCAAATGGGGCGACGTATGCAACGCAACCTGCATTAAACGTGTAAGATGCCCACAGTTCCTGATTGCATGAGGGTGCAACCTGTACTTCATAGTCGGCAAGAGGCACAATCGGAGCGATATGAGCCTGCCCGTTCAACCCGTCCGTGTAAATCCAGGTCGTGTCGGCAAGCATTCTGTAACGCACCTGATAGCTCGTGGTGTCGCTATTAATCCAGTGAATAACAGCTGTGTTCGAACTGATCTCCAACAATGACAGGTCTGTGACCGGCGGACAATCTGTGCCATCATAGATGTAGATATCGTCCAACGAGATTCGGGCATACTCTGAATTTCCATGACTGATAGAGAAAAAGCCAAGCTGCAATGTTGTGGAATGTGAAGGAATCGCTATAGAGTCGGTTTTCCATGTGTAGGCGGTTGTCGGGGTGATGAATGTTCCCAAATAATGCCATTCGTCATCCTCATTATCGCGATAATAGAGTTCCAAATTCTTAAATGCCCCGTCAAACACATTTTGAATGCGGGAGAATTTCAGATAGGGATGGCTTAGAGTTGAAACGTCAATAGCAGGAGAAATCGCCCGGGAA
This sequence comes from uncultured Bacteroidales bacterium, assembly GCA_900317715.1. GTDB lineage: Bacteria > Bacteroidota > Bacteroidia > Bacteroidales > WCHB1-69 > F23-D06. Next base: position 26,294 of record ONHS01000042.1, read on the forward strand.
GTATCCACATTTCCAATAGAGGATGCGTAATTCGTGGTGTAAATGTAACCTGTTGTCAGCGTAAAAGACGGATCAAGGGTCCAACAGTGCTGAATCGAGCCAAAGTGTTCCTCATACGGAGCTACAAACGTGCCGCAACCTGTGGTAAAGGGTTCACCTTCAGACAAGGCAGAAGTGTCACCGTTGCAAATCTTGGCCATCCATGCGATGTATTCCGTCCTGGGAAGCAGCCCGGAAATGACATATTCGTCCCCGACAACCCTCTCATACACATTGTCCTCCGGCGTTCCAGACAAGATACGGTAAATAATCAGGAAGGTGTCCGTTTCCATAAGGGAAACGGTGTCGGTAACAATGACCGTGTCAGTAACCACAACGGTGTCTGCGTCGTCCATGATAACCGTGTCGGCAACGATGAGGGTGTCTGTCACGAAAACGACGTTGTTGTCTGAGTCTAACCAGTTAAAAAAGGCATCGGTACCGATTGTGCTCACAGTGAACAGCGGGGCCTCGCACGCAGTCGTAGTAGAGGTGCTGTCGCTTTGCGCCTGCACCTGACCGAAGAGTCCAATGACCACGGCCAAAAACGTAATGTAAAGATTCTTTTTCATTTTTGTATGATTTTAATGTTCGTCCATCATTTTTAACACCATGACGAAAAACATCTCAAAACGTTGCAAAAAAATGAATAAAAAAAAAAAGGCCGCGCCCGAAACCGGCAACGACCTTTGTTAATGCATAATGTAGAATGAAGAATGAAGAATAATTATTCATCGTTTTCTTCATCGTCCTTTATTCTTCATTATGCATTCTTCATTCTTCATTGTTTCACGAATTTCTTCGTCACAACCCCCGCTTCCGTGTTAATTCTCACGAAATATACGCCCGCGGCCAACCCCGAGATGTCGATACGGGTCGGTTGGGGCGAATCGTTATTCGCCCCAACGACGGTGCGGACCACCTTCCCGTACACATCGCATACCTGAATCTCACCACTAAATTGATTATTATTCACTAAGCTTACAT
>ONHS01000108.1 GCA_900317715.1 uncultured Bacteroidales bacterium
TCATCGCTGAACTTGCGGTCGCAGAAGCCGTTGCCCCGCGCCACATATTCGTCGTCTTCCAACGAGCCGTACAGGTCCAGATAGTTGTCCAGATACTCCTGGTTCTCGCGCAGCAGGCGCTTCAAATCCTCCACGTCGGCCTCGAAAGTTTCGCCGGTGGAATAATGGTATGTTTTCTTTTTCTGCATTTTGGGTGGGTGTCTTTATTGGCGGCAAAAGTACATTTTTTTGCGATGAAATTCATCGATTAATTACCGTTTTTCCCCTCTTCGATCGCGGATTCATGACGTAAGTCGTTTTCAATCATCTCTTTCATATACTTCTCCCTTTTTTCATCGACGGAGGGCTCAGGATCGGCTTGGCTCTGTTTTTGGAGTTCGAAGGCGGCAAACTCCTCGTCGCTCACCCCCATCAGCTCCTTGCACTGCTGAAAATCGTTTCTCATGCTTTCCCCTATCATGCCGCTCATAAGGATGTAGGTGCTAAATTGAAACTCCAATGCTGTTGCTAAATCCCAATGCTGAAGATTCCGCTTAAAATCATTCTCAAACGAATCGACTACAATCGTTTCGTAGGAATCCCGATGGCTATAAAAAGAGGAAATCATCTCCACAAAACGCACATTGTCGAGGGTGTTTAGCGTTTCGAAATTGGACGAGAAGATTTGCGCCGTGGTCTTGTCGAAGTGTTCAGACGGCATGTACTGGCTGAAAACGAATTTCTTTTTCTCGAAAAGCGAGGTGTCGCGTGCCACTTTGATTTGCAGCTCAAGTTTTGCTATCCAAAAAGATAGAAACTCTTTTTCGGCATATACCGTTTATAATACGACAGAAGCAAGAACTCTTTGGATGTAAGAGTTCAACGAGACACCCGCTTCTTGCGCTGACATAGCGATTTTGGCATGCAGTTCCGAAGGAATTCTGATATTGAAGCTGCCGCTATAAGATTTATGGAACGGTAGATTGTTCTCTTTGCAATGTTGGATATAATCATCCACGGCATTCTCAAAATCTTCTTTTAATTCGGCAAGCGTCTGTCCCTCGTACGTGATGAGCGTCTGCTTATCCAAACCCAACACTTTGCCGTAAAGGGTGTTATCTTCCAATAACGTTATTTGGACGAGCTATCAACATCTTTCACCACACGCTTCATCCGTTCGATGTCCTCCTCAATTCCCTCCTTGCCCCAGCGTTTGGCCCTGCGGTACCAGCGCAGCGCTTCGCGCGGGTCGGGCTCCACACCCTCGCCGTTCTCGTAACAAATCGCCAGATTGTTGGCCGCTTCCTCGTCCATATAAGTACAACGAATGGCTTTTTTGTACAGCGCAAATGCCTTGTCGTGGTCGATTTGGGTGCCACGTCCCAAGGAATAGCAAACCCCAAGATTGTTGTATGCCATTGAACATCCATTTTCCACAGCTTTCTGCAACCAGAAGAACTCTTTGTCGAAATCCTTTTCCACATAATCACCATAATAATACCGCAGGGATAGGTCGTATTGCGCAGGTCCATACCCTTGTTCCGCCGCTTGTTGCATCATCTTAAAACCCAAAGGACGGTTCCGGCGCACCCCATCTCCATCAAAAAAACATTCTCCCAACAGGGATATGGCATTGGTGTCCCCTCTTTTGGCCACTTTGCGTAACCAATATACAGCCAAACGTTTATCTTGTTCCCGATCACGTTTCTCCTCGCTCTCCAAACCAATCAAACCCTTTCCCAATAATAAAGCAAGATTGAACATGGCGCTTTTATTTCCTCCTTTTGCGGCACGCTCGTACCAATATGCAGCCTTGTCCCAATCAATTTCTTCCACGCCCACCCCATCGTCGTAAGCCAGTCCGAGGTCAAATTGGGCCACTGCATCACCCCGCTCCGCAGAAATGGTGAACAGCTCCACTCCTTTCTCCGGATCACGCTTCACTTTACCACGCTTTCCGTAATAGTAGTCATACCCTAAATCGGTGATCTCCCAAATCTGTTTCTTGCTTAGCGGCTTACCCGATTCACGTAGCGCAATGGCCTTTTCGTAGGTCATCTGATTCTGATTGTTGCTTTCTGTTGACATAATTGGATGGATTAGTTTTATCGCGGCAAACATACGAAAATTTTTGAAAAACTATTCCCTACTCCCTTTTCCCTATTCCCTAAAAAATACTATCTTTGCCGCATCAAAAAATACCGAACGATATGCAATTGGAATTCACGTTTGAAGATAAAGATTTTATGACTCAGCGCGGGAGCGACCCTGCGCAGGTGGAGGAGCAGTTCGCCAACTTCGAGAAAGGTTTCCCCTTCGCCGACATCGACCGGCCTGCGACCGTGGACGACGGCATCCTGCGCCTCGATGAGGAGGAAACCGCCGCTTTGGAGGCCGAATATCCCTACGCTATGGAGGGCAAGAAGATCGAGAAGTTTGTGCCAGCGTCAGGCGCTGCATCCCGCATGTTCAAGGACCTCTACGCCCTGCTCGGCGACAATCTCGACGAGAAGCAACAGGAGCTGGCGAAGACCTTCCTCGCCACCCTACCCCGCTACCCTTTCTATGAGGCGCTCAAGAAGGCGATGACCGACAAACAGCTCGACCTCGATGCCGAAATCCAGAAGGGAAACTTCCGCCTCATTATCCAATACCTTCTTGAGAAAGAGGGTCTTAACTACGGCAACCTGCCCAAAGGTCTGCTGCTCTTCCACCGCTACGACAACGAAATCCGCACCGCTCTGGAGGAACATTTCGTGGAGGCTGCACTTTACGCCACCTCCGGTACTGACGCGTACCTGCACTTCACTGTCTCCGAACACCATTTGGAGCTCTTCAAGGCTAAAGTGGCGGAAATACAGCCCATTTATGAGGAGCGTTTCGGGGTGAAATACCACGTCACCTTCTCCATGCAGGCCGCTTCCACCGACACGCTCGCGGCCACGGAGGACAACCAGCCCTTCCGCGACGAGAACGGCAAGCTGCTCTTCCGTCCCGGTGGACACGGTGCGCTCATTTACAACGTTAACAATCGCGATGCCGACATCCTCTTCGTGAAGAACATCGACAACGTCACCAAAGACCAGAACATAGCTCCCACCGTCATCTACAAGAAAGTGTTAGCGGCCTATCTGGCACAACTGCAAAGCATTCAGTTCCAATATCTTAAAATCTTGGAAGCCGGAGAGGTCGATCCGATGACGCTTTGCGAAATCATGGACTTCGCCGAATCGAAACTGATGATTTCCGTTGGGGAGCAACCAACAGCCGAAGAGCTGTACGAGCTGATGAACAGACCGTTACGTCTCTGCGGTATGGTGAAAAACGAGGGCGAGCCCGGCGGCGGTCCCTTCTGGGTGCGCGATGCTGAGGGCAACTGCTCGCTGCAGATCGTGGAGTCTTCGCAGATTGACAAGAACAACCCCGAAAAGCTGGCCATCATGGCGAAGGCCACCCACTTCAACCCCGTCGATATGGTCTGCGCCATCAAGAACTACAAGGGCGAGAAATTCGACCTGCTGCAGTACGTCGATCCCAACACGGGCTTCATCTCCTCCAAGTCCTACAACGGCAAGACCCTGAAAGCCATGGAGTTGCCTGGCCTCTGGAACGGCGCGATGGCCAACTGGATCACCGTGTTTGTGGAAGTGCCGCTCGCCACGTTCAATCCGGTGAAGACCGTGTTCGATCTGCTGAAGAGAAACTAGTCAATTCAGAATTCAGAATTAAAAATTAAGAATTATAATTTGTCATAGTTGTCCTGGTTGTCGTCAATTGAAAGACAACTGGGGCAACTCTAAAATATCTTTAAACCGATTCCCGTTATGAACCCTGGCAAGAACAGGTGTGAGTATTTGAAGGAGATACGGAAACGAATTGCCACGGAGAACGGCATCCCGCTGGAGCCACGCGAGTGCACCTTCAAGGGCGAGTGCTCCGGCACGTGCCCCTTCTGCGAGGCGGAGATGCGTTACATCGAAAAGGAGCTCCATAAACGCAGAACCCTTGGAAAAGCAGTTACCGTTGCGGGTATTGCGCTGTCGTCGGTAATGCTGTTCCCCGCCTGCGGGCCGAAAAATGCGCTCCAAGGCGAACCCGAACTCCCCTCCGAGCCGGACACCACGCTGACCGTCACCGACACGGTGCCAGCGGACACGGTAGCGGAGATACCCCCACCTCCGTCATGGGATCCTGAAAACCCGCCTGTTGTGGGAATGATTGACGAAGAACCTTATGCCCCGTTGGAACTCGACCAAACCGATACCGCAACAGCATATTCTTGTCTTGAAGACGGAGGGCTGATTACCAATATGTGATTTCCCGTTCGTAAAGGGTGTATCTCTTCTCAGTCTTACGCTTGGATTTAGGCGTTTCGTGCATTTCCACATAGCGAATCCAGTTCCCGTATCTGTCATATTCGTAATGGCGTGTAGTCCGACCCGAAAAGGTTAAATTCGGGTCTCGAGCCTTTCTACCTCCTGTGCAATATATAATTTCATGCTTATAACCAACACTTTCATAGTTACCACAAGTATCATAACGGCGATAATCATAACCGTCAACAGTCTCACACTTCTCTGTTCGAACTTTGCCGTTGGGGTAATAAATCCAAGTCCATCTCCTACCGGCCTTGTTCTCTTGTTCATCTACATCAGTATAAAGCCTTATCTGCCGAAACGAAGTGTCTAATACACTTCTACTTGTTATATCTCCATCTTTATACACGCACACGATAACGCTGTCGTTTGTGAAAAAATATCTATACGTGATTATATGAGTGCTGGTATCATCGGAAATCGTTTCACGAAGGAGATTTCCAACATCATCATACTCGTAAGTCCTGAAAAATGCCAAGATTGTATCCCCATTCCCTTCGGTCAGCTCATTGTAAACCATGTCATTGTTATCGTCAAAAACCGCTTTCCAATGTCTATCGCATTTGCCATCCTCATCGCAACAGTAGTACGACTCAATAAGATTTCCCCTCTGATCGAAATATTCTGTCGTTGTACTAAATGATTTGAGTTTTACCCAGTCGTCGCCACTTTTTGACGGTTTAACTTCCCAGCCGAACTCCCGTATCATCCGTACCGGACCATTAAGATTCGATGATTCCTGTGGTATCTTTACAGGAGCCTTTGTTGTTGTGTCATGTCCAATGGGATAGACACACCACATAGAAAGTGTCGAAGGATCACAATTAGAGAAAAAGTTCCCACAGCCAACAAGCAGTCCCGCCGCCGCTATCATGAGCAATAATCTGATCTTCATTGTGATAAATTTTCTGTTTGATATAACAGAAACTGTTGTAAAATATTGCATGAGAAAGAAGAAATTCCAAAATTCAAAACTTCGTTACAGTATCCGAAATTTTTGTATTTTTGCGGCCTAAAAATTAGGTTATGAGAATCATTACTAAAACGACTATCAACGAATATATTGAACGTAATCCCAAATCTCGGATTGCACTGCAGGATTGGGTGAAGAAAACAGAAAGAGCGGAATGGCATAACTTCGCTGATATACGAAAAACCTTCAATTCAGTGGATTATGTGGGGAACAAACACTACGTCTTTAACATCAAAGGCAATGATTACCGATTGGTAGTGGTTGTTCTGTTCACACCGCAACATGTCTATATCCGTTTTATTGGTACTCATACCGAATATGATAAAATTAAAGACATCAAAAACCTCTGATTATGGTACAAATAAAAACAGAAGCGCAATATAATGCCGCACTCGCCCGCATTGAGGAGCTTCTTCCTCTGACTTGGGGCGATGATGTTCCTGAAGATTCTCCCGAGAACCTGGAACTGGCGCTCCTCACCGATTTGGTTGCTGACTATGAAGATGTTCACTATCCTGTCGGCACCCCATCCCTCATTGACACCATCCGGCTGCGCATGTACGAGATGGGACTCAACCAGCAGAAGGCGGCCGCCCTGCTCGGCATCAGCGCGCCCCGCATGAGCGAGATCATGAACGGCAAGACCGAACCCTCCCTCGCCCTCGCCCGCACGATGTGCCAAAAACTCAACATCGAACCGGAAATCGCCCTCGGGTTGTAGAGACGATGAATAAACGATGAAAAGCGATGAATGACGATGAAAAGCGATGAATGGTACCTTCCGTATTCCTTTCATCGTCCTTCATCGATTAATTTCATCGAATATTTATTCATCGATTAATTATTCATCGTTCTTCTTCGCAAAAAAGTGTATCTTTGCCGCCCGAAAATATTCATCAAATAACAATAAAAAAACATTATGGCATTCAATTTAAGAAACAGAAGCTTCCTGAAATTGTGCGAAATATGCCGGCACAGAGCAACCTCGTCTGAAAGGCAAGAACATCGCCCTGATTTTCGAAAAGACCTCCACCCGCACTCGTTGTGCTTTTGAGGTGGCTGCTTACGACCAAGGCGCACACGTCACTTACCTCGGACCCACCGGTTCTCAAATCGGCGTGAAAGAGTCTATGGAAGATACCGCTCGCGTGCTCGGACGTATGTTCGACGGCATCGAATACCGCGGTTTCGCACAGGCTACCGTCGAGAAACTGGCTCAATACGCTGGTGTTCCCGTCTGGAACGGCTTGACCAACGAATTCCACCCGACACAGGTGCTCGCTGACTTCCTCACCATGAGTGAGCATGTTGACAAACCCCTGAATCAAGTGACCTACGCTTACCTCGGCGATGCCCGTTTCAACATGGGTAACTCTCTGATGGTGGGCGGTGCCAAGATGGGCATGGACGTGCGCATCGTGGCTCCCAAGGCTCTCCAACCCGACAAAGCTTTGGTGAAACAATGTCAGGAAATCGCTAAGCAAACCGGCGCAAAAGTGACTGTCACCGACGACGTTAAGAAAGGCGTCAAGGGCTGTGACTTCCTCTACACCGACGTTTGGGTTTCCATGGGCGAACCCGTGGAAGTCTGGGCTGAGCGTATCAAACTGCTCAAACCTTATCAGGTGAACAAGGAAACGATGGCTCTCACCGGCAACCCGAAATGCAAGTTCATGCACTGTCTGCCCGCTTACCACAACCTCGAAACGCAAGTGGGTCGCGACGTGAACAAACAATTCGGTCTTGACGGCATCGAAGTCACGGAGGACGTTTTCGAATCTGAAAACTCCATCGTGTTCGACGAAGCTGAAAACCGTATGCACACGATCAAGGCTGTCATGGTGGCCACCCTGGGCGACTAATTTCAGCTAGCGAAATGGTTAAAGAAAAGCGGTTGCGGAAACGTGACCGCTTTTCTTTTTGCTATTGGCTTTTTGCTATTGGCTTTTTGCTATTGGCTTTTTGCTTTTGGGTCGTGCACTGGCGAGGGAGGGATGCGTTGGAACTATGACATAGACATAGACTTAGAACTTAGAACTTAGAACTTAGACATAGACTCTTGGCGTTGACATAAGGGCGTATGCGATAGGGGCGTATGCGATACGCCCCTACATTTCCCTATTCCCTTAAACCATAACCCTTAAACCATAACCCTTAAACCATAACCCTTAAACCATAACCCTTAAACCATAACCCTTAAACCATAACCCTTAAACCATAACATAACCCTTAAACCATAACCCTTAAACCATAACCCTTAAACTATAAACTCTCCACTAACCCCGGGTACGATTTCCGCAAACATTCCGTGTCGTTCAGTACGGCGGATGGGCCGAAGAGGAGGAACGCCATGGTCAGGCGGTGGTCGTGGTGGGTGTCGAAATGGGGAGAGGCTTCCTTCGGGGTTCCGTTGCCATTAACGCGCAAGCTGTTGTCCGAGAGGGTGATTTCTGCGTAGGGCGACAGTTGTTCGGCCAAAGCGTGGAGACGATCGGATTCTTTGTATTGTAAATTCCTGACGTTCTGAAAGGTGATGTCGGCGGGAAGAAGCGCGGCAAGGGCGGCCATCACGGGAACGGTGTCCAAACAATGCTGCACATCCAACACCCTTTTCGGCTTTTCCGACAACGGTTCAGCATGAATGTTCAAACTTAAATCATCCATTGAAATAGACATATTTAATTCTTTGAACCATTGATAGATAATAGAATCTCCTTGAATGGATTTTTCCGATAAAGGAGAGAGGGAATAGTCGTTTTCGGGATGGAGGCGGGCGTGGGCGAACCAGAAGAGCGCAGCACTCCAGTCGCCGATGGCACCTATGGGTGTATCAGGGATGGTAACGCCAGGAATCTCAACGGGATAGTCTTGCGTGCAGGCGAGCGTCATCTGCAGGTACGGCAGGGAGGGGATTTGCGGTGGAATAAGCCGTAACGTTTTGAGTTCCAGCAGCGGCGCAACCAGTACCAACGCGGAGGCCATTTCTGAGGACAGTCGTGCATCCAACGACATCACCTTGGATTTCAGCGGTTTACCGTTAATCAGCCAGCCGTTCTCCTTCAGCTGGATATCCGCGTCGATCTCGTGTAAAGCCTTCACCAACGGTTTGACAGGGCGTTGCAGCAGTCGCGGGGTGCCGGTGAGCAGACTGCGGCAAGGCGTTACCGCCAGCAGCGGCAACAGAAAACGATAAGCAGCTCCGCAATCCTCCACATCCACGATGCATGTTTCCGAGGATGGGTGGTTCACGGCATGCGCGAGCGTGCGCAATGCGCGGTGTACAACGAGCACATCGTGACCGTCTTTGTCAGTGACCGTCGGAATTTCGCCGCCGCGCACGTAGGACGCTATCATCTGTCGAATCCTAATGCTTTTATTATCAGGAAGTTGTATTTTATACAGCACGCTATTGAATTTAAAGGCAAAGGTAACTTTTTTACTCGAAAGAGTCGCATATTTTATGTATTTTTGCAGCCGCTTAAAAAACAAGCCCTTATTCTAAAAAATAACCAATTTCTATGAGAAATTCAAATAACGGACAAATCGGAATGGGCGGTTTCAACATCCTGCCTGCAGGTGTGAAAAACCTCCTTATTATCAATACGTTATTGTTTTTTGCCACCGTTGTCTTCTCACGTGCGCACATCTGCGATCTGAACCAATGGTTAGGACTTCACTATTTCATCGCTCCGGACTTCAAACCGTGGCAGATCATCACCTACATGTTCATGCACGGCAACTTCGGGCATCTGTTCTTCAACATGTTCGCTTTGTGGATGTTCGGTGCGGCGGTGGAGAACGCCTGGGGTACGAAAAAGTTCCTCATCTACTACCTGATCACGGGCATCGGCGCTGCGCTCACCCACTATGGCATCACTTACGCAGAGGTCGCTCCGACGCTTTCACTCGTGGACCAATTCGTGAGCAGTCCTTCCTTAGAGACTTATCGCTATCTTGTTGAAAATAACAGCGTTGCGCAGCTGCAACAGCCGTTCCAAAACAATTTGATGGTACTGCAGAGCAATCCGGATTCTCTTAACGATCTGGTGACGGCAACGCTCAATATCCAAAACAGTTACCTGAACAGTTTCGTGCTGATCGGTGCCTCCGGTGCTATTTACGGCATCTTGCTGGCCTTCGGGATGATGTTTCCTAACAACACCATTTACATCTACTTCCTGTTCCCCATCAAAGCCAAATGGTTCGTGCTGATTTTCGGTTTGTTGGAACTCGTTTACGGTGTTTTGGGTACTGCAGATGGTGTGGCGCACTTCGCGCACTTCGGAGGCATGGTCTTCGGTCTCATCCTCATTCTGCTTTGGCGCAGACACGAACGTCAAAACAGTCAACAGAACTTTTACAACTTCAACGACAACCGTGATGTAGATCGATCTCATTGGCGGTGGCCATTCCAGAAGAAGGAGAATGCAACTTCCAGAAAATCAAAATACTACGTTTCCACTGAAAGCGGTAGACCTTTGTCGGACGAGGATTTCAATGCTCGCCGCCAAGCGGAAAAGGAACGCATTGACCAAATCTTGGACAAGATTTCCAAAAAAGGCTACGATGCATTGTCCGCTGAGGAAAAAGAGTTGCTATTCCACTATTCTCAGAAATAATGGCGAAGAAAAAGAGCAATAAGCTGAAAATGATCGGCAAATTCTTGCTGATAGTGATTACTGTTGTGTCGGCAATCGCCCTGCTTTTCTCTTTTTTGGCTCAGATCACCCCGCCTTCCTTCTCCATCACCATTGCCTACTGCGGGCTACTGTTTCCCTACTTGCTTATTCTCAATTTCGTCATTGCGATCATCTGGCTGGTTGTCGATTTTACATGGGCGTTGTTTCCGGCGATTGTCATTCTTCTGAATGTCAACAACATAGATAAGCATTTTCAATTCCGCGGCATCGAAAAACCTGAGGTTTGTGTCAACTGCTTGAAGGTGATGAGCTACAATGCAAAGGCCTTCAACATCTACAAAAGCGACCAAAAATCGCTGAATCGGCAGGTTATCAGCTTAATTCAGAACGAAAAACCCGACATTTTGTGCATCCAAGAGTATAGTTATGATGCCAGCGGCAAAACGGGTTTTAATTCCACCGAGGCCATTCTTCAGGCCATGAACATCAAGGATAACGAGCGTACCCACAAGGTTTTTCTGCCGTTCAAGAACAAGTTGGGATATCAATTCGGGATGGCCATTTTCAGCAAATACCGCATCGTGGACGGCGGGTTTGTGGAGACCTCTGACTCATCGAGCAACAAATCCATGTATGTGGACATCCGTTACAACGGCGACACGCTGCGAATCTACAATATCCATCTGGCTTCCATGCACTTAGACAGCGCCGATTACGAAACGGGCAAGGCGATGTGGGCGGGTGTTTACGACTCCACCTTCAACAACAAAGCGCAAAAATTGTCCAAGAAAGTCTCCATGGCCTACGTTTTGCGCCAAAGGCAGGCGAAGGCCGTGCACGTGCACATCAGCGAATGCCCCTACCCTGTCATCATCTGCGGCGACTTCAACGATTCGCCGGCATCATTCAGTTACCACAAGATTCTGAAGGGGCTCAAAGATGCCTTCCGTAGCAGCGGTAAAGGTACGGGAACCACCTATATCGGCGGGGATTTCCCTTCTTACCGCATTGACTACATCGCGCACGACAAACAATACAACGATTTCCAATATACGGTTTGCCGCGACCTCACGGTCTCCGACCATTACCCGATTTACACGTATATTTCGATTGTGAAGAAAGATTAGGATTCCACGGTAGAGACGACTTCTCCCTCATAGAATCGCGTCACGAGCTGGTCACCGGGCTGCAATGCGCTGGCTTGGGTTACCGCGCGACCGTCTTTCAGGGTGATGCTGTAACCCCGTTTAAGGATGTTTTCGGGACTGAGCAGACGGAGTTTTTCGTCCAGAAAGGCACACTCATCCAAGCGTTTACGCAACAACATCTGACTGGCGCGTGGTAGGCGTTCCTCGAAATCGGACAGCTGTCGTTTTGCCCCTTGCAGATGTAGCTGCATCTCTTTTTCCAAATCTTGAGACAAGGATTTTAGTTGGAAATGCTGGTTGATCAGCATCTCTTTCGATTTGAATACCAATTCTTTATACGTTTCTGCCAGACGATTGCGATGTTCGTCGAGAAGTTTCGGCAGTTTGTACTGTAATGCCGTTTCGGCGCGTACCAATTCCTGTCCGGTTTCAGCCAGCGTCAGTTGTGCGCGTTGCACGATGCGCGACATGAGATCGCCGAGCTGCTCGTCGAAGCGACGGAAGGCGGCCACCAGCGAAAACGCCACATCGGTGGGGGTGATGAAGCTGGCGTGTGCCACCATGTCGGTGACCGACTGGTTGGTGGAATGGCCGATGCCCGTGAGTACCGGCAGCGGGAAGGAAGCCACCGCGCGGGTCAGCTCGTAGTCGTCGTAGCAGCTCATGCCCACGTCGCCGCCCCCGCCGCGCACAATCACCACCACATCGAATTCGTCCGTCCGCTTCCCGATTTTCTCCAACTGTCCGGTGATGCCAGTGATGGCCTTCTCTCCCTGCAAAATAGACGGAAACAGCTCAGTATGAAAACGATAGCCGTACTCATTTTGCTGTAGCGTCTGCATAAAGTCGCTGTAGCCCTTGCTGGTTTCCACCGAAATGACCGCCACGCGTTTCGGTAGCAGAGGCATCGTCAGTTCGCGGTTCAGGTCGAAGATTTTCTCCTTTTTCAGACGATCAATCACCTCTTGGCGATTGCGCACCATCTCACCCAACGTGTAGGTAGGCTCAACATCTTCGATATGCAGGGCCAATCCATGTTTGGGACTGAACTGGATGGTGGCGAGACAAAGGATGCGGATGTTCTCCTTCAGCGGTTCGCCCGTGATTTGCAGGAAGCGCCGGTTGATGTCCTTGAAGTTGGCCGACCATATCACGGCCCGCATCTCCGTTTTGATAGTATTCCCTTCACGCTCAACAAGTTCTGGATAACAATGCCCGCTATAGGGGTAGTAATTGAGTTTCAGAATTTCGGCTTTGATATAATAAGGACGGGTGTAGGTGCGCTCAATGATCCGATGCAGGCTCATGGCAACATCCGACAGGGAATAGACGGTGTGGTTGTTGAAGGTTTCGCGGTCTTGCATGGGGGAATGGTTATTGGTTATTGATTGGTTATAGTTTTTAGTTTATTGTTTATTGTTTAGGGTTTATTGTTTAGGGTTTATTGTTTAGGGTTTATTGTTTAGGGTTTATTGTTTAGGGTTTATTGTTTAGGGTTTAGAGGGTTAGGGCAAAAGGGAATAGGGAGTAGTCATAAGTCATACGTCATACGTCATACGTCGAAGTTCTATGTCTAAGTCTAAGTCGTAACAAGGCATTCGTTCCTCGCCAGTGCACGCCCCAAAGCCAACAGCTAACAGCTAACAGCCAATAGCCAACAAACATCACCGCACTACCGTCACATTCCCCGTCACCGAACGTGCGTGCTCCCCGCGGGTTTTGTAGGTTACCACGTACGCATATACGCCCGAGGGCGCGTTGCGGCCGTCCCAGCCGAAGGTTTTCTCCTCGCTGCGGAAGACCAAGGTGCCCCAGCGGTTGTAGATCTCCATGCGGTACTCCTCCACCTCGTCGGGATAGGC
>ONHS01000041.1 GCA_900317715.1 uncultured Bacteroidales bacterium
GAGATGCGTCGCAACATCGAACGTTTCGAGATGGCTGCCGCCGATGTGGAGTGCGGCAAGATCAGCGGTGCTGTGGGCAATTTCGCCAACACCCCGCCGTTTGTGCAGGATTATGTGTGCGAGCAGCTCGGCATCCATTCCGCCCGTATCTCCACGCAGGTGCTGCAACGCGATCGTCACGCGCACTATATGGGCACCCTCGCGCTTATCGCCTCTACGATGGAGCAGATGGCCATCGAGGTGCGCCACTGGCAGCGCACAGAGCTCCGCGAGGCCGAAGAGGCTTTCGGCAAAGGACAGAAAGGTTCCTCCGCCATGCCCCACAAGCGCAACCCTATCGGTAGCGAGAACATGTGCGGCTGTGCCAGAATCCTTCGCGGCTATATGGTCAGCGCATACGAGAACATTCCGCTTTGGCACGAACGCGACATTTCCCACTCCTCCGCCGAGCGCATCATGCTCCCTGATGCCACCATCCTGCTTGACTATATGCTCAACCGTTTCGGCAATATCCTCGAAAACCTCGTCGTCTTCCCGGAGAATATGTTGAAAAACATCTACTTGACCCACAAAGTCATCTTTGCGCAGCGCGTCATGACCGCCCTCATCAACAAAGGTTTCTCCCGCGAAAAGGCTTACGACCTCGTGCAGCCCATCGCCATGAAAGCCTGGTTTGAAGCCCTCGACTATAAAGAACTCTTGCTCCAAAATGAAACCGTCATGGCGAACTTCACCCCAGAGGAACTCGACCAGTGCTTCACGCTGGAATACTACCTGAAGCAAGTTCCGGCTATTTTTGATCGGGTGTTCGGGTGTTGAGACGATGAATGGACGATGAAAAAACGATGAATTATTGTAGAGACGCAATATTTTGCGTCTCTACTAACCATGTAACCTTTAACCCTTTACATTATGAATAACTTACACATTTTGGGAAACCATAATTCCCTTTTCAACGAGTTCATCTCGGAAGTCAGAAGCGTTGAGCAGCAGAACGACAGCATGCGTTTCCGGAGAAATATGGAGCGTATCGGCGAGATCTTTGCTTACGAGATTAGCAAAACGATGCAGTATGCTGATCAGGAGGTAGTTACGCCGTTAGGCATCGCCACCGTTCCGCGTTTGGTAGAAAAACCCGTTTTGGCCACCATTCTGCGTGCCGGCCTACCCATGCATCAGGGTATGCTTAACTATTTCGACCACGCTGACAATGCCTTCATCTCTGCTTTCCGAAAATACTACAAAGACGGCACTTTCGAAATCCAGATTGACTATCTTTCTGCACCCGACTTGGACGAGAAGACGTTGATTCTCTGTGACTCGATGCTTGCCACGGGACAATCGTTGGTATTGGCTTACGAAGAACTGATGAGCAAAGGCGACCCGATGCATACGCATATCGTGAGCGCGATTGTCAGCCGGCAAGGTCTGGACTACGTGATGAGCAAACTCCCCGACGACAGCTGCACCTACTGGATTGGCGCCATCGATGAGGAGCTGACCGCGCAATCCTTCATCGTGCCCGGTCTCGGCGATGCTGGCGATTTGGCGTATGGTATCAAAGAATAATTGATGGTTTTCAGCAGCAACGTTTTCTTAATTCTGTTTCTGCCCATTTTTCTGATAGGCTATTTTGCCTGTCCGAAACGGTGGCGGAATCTTGTGCTGTTGCTGTTTTCCATTATTTTCTATGCGTACGGCGCCCCCACCTTCATCCTGCTGCTGCTCGGTTCCACCGTCATCAATTTCTATTTGGTAAAATGGCTGTACAAGACGGACAATCTTGTGCATAAGAAACTCTATGCGGGATTGGCCATTGCCCTCAGTCTCGGGCTTTTGGGCTATTTCAAATACGCGAACTTCTTTGTGGACAATCTGAATGCGCTGTTCGGGCTTTTCGGTTTGCAGCCGTTCACTTTTGCGAAAGTGCTGCTGCCCATCGGCATCTCCTTCTTCACCTTCCAGTCCATTACCTACGTGGTGGATACCTACCGCAACGTCCACAAGCCGATGGAGCGGCTGACGGACTACATGCTCTACATCATCATGTTTTCCCAGCTCATTGCGGGTCCTATCGTGCGATATTGTGACATTGCGGACGAGATTCGCAGTCGGGAGCAGAATTGGGCGGAGAGTCTGCAAGGGTTTTACCGTTTTGTGATAGGTCTTTCCAAAAAGGTGCTGATTGCCGATGTGATTGGTCGTCAGGTAGATATGTTGCTTGCGGGCGATTTGGCCACGATGGGTACCAGCACCGCCTGGATTGCTATCGTGGGTTATACCATGCAGCTCTATTTTGACTTCTCGGGCTATTCCGATATGGCCATCGGACTGGGTAAGATGATGGGATTCCACTTCCCTGAAAACTTTGACAATCCGTATAACTCGGCGAGTGTCAGTGAGTTTTGGCGACGTTGGCATATCACGTTGGGCACGTTCATGCGCAACTACCTCTATATCCCGCTCGGTGGCAACCGCTGCTCCAAGCCGAGGATGTATTTCAATCTCTGGGTAGTGTTTCTCCTTTCCGGATTATGGCACGGTGCAAGCTGGAACTTCGTGGTTTGGGGTGCCTACCATGGCATTTGGCTCGTTCTGGAACGCATGGGCTTGGGGAAGGTTTACGAAAAAATGGGGAAGGTGCCCAGTGTCATCCTCACGTTTCTTATCGTGACGGTAGGGTGGGCTATTTTCCGTATTGAGAACCTGTCGGACGCGTTCACCTTCATTTCGAGACTTTTTGCCTTTGATTTCACGTCATTTATGGCCATACAAAGCCCGCACTTTTACACCACGCTTGTCATGGCTTTGGTTCTCGCGTTTATTGTCCTGCTTCCTTTCGGCAAAAAGCTGCAAAATGCAGTCTTTTACACCGATTTCTCCAAGAAACAGCATCTTGCGGCATGGCCGGTGGCTGTTTTCCTTCTGTTGTTCTGCCTCGGTGCTCTCAACGCTGCAGGTTTCAGTCCGTTCATCTATTTCCGTTTTTAGAACCTGGCGATGCGAAAGAACTTACATAAGATATTGTTTGTTAGTACGATAGTGGTTTTGACCCTTCTCATGGTCCAGACTTATACGGGCTTGGTGCATGTCAAACCGCTCGCGGGTGTGACGGTCGAAACGGAAAAACCGAAGCTGACCTTCAAAAACTATGTGGATGGCACGTTCCAGAACGATTTGGAGAAGTATTGTCGGGAACACTGCGGTTTCCGGGAGTGGTTCATCCGGCTTTACAACCAATATCGATGGAGCTGTTTTCGCGAGACGGACAACACCACCGTTGTGCGCGGGAAAGACAACTGGTTGTTTGAGGAGGTGTATGTACGGGACCATTACGAGAGTTCCATGTATGAATATACGAGTGACACTGCCGAAATGCGGGAGATTCTTGAAACCGAGGCGTTGCGCCTTTGGAAAGTGCAGGAGCTGTTGAAAGAACATAATATCCATATTTTTGTCAACATTACACCGAGCAAGGATGTGATTTTCCCTGAATATCTGCCCGAAAACGTCTCTTATACACGTCCGGTCGGCCTTCGAGCATACGATTTTTACAAAAAACGTTTTGATGAACTCGGAATCCACTATATTGACAATGTGGCCATTTTTAAGGCGATCAAGGATACCGTTGACTATCCATTGTTCTATGAAAGGGGGACGCATTGGAGCAATATTGCCTCCGTTTACGTTTTCGATTCCATTCTTCGATACATGGAGGCTTTGGGCGGGCGGCAGCTACCTCATTTGGAGATTGGCGAAAAATATCAGGCAAAACCGCGTGACCCCGACAAAGATTTGGAGAATCTTCTCAATCTGGTTTTCCCCATGAAGTCATCTCCGTATTGGTATGTAGATGTGGATGTTAAAGAGGATTCCACGCAGGTGAAGCCCTTTATGACGGTCATTGGGGATTCATATCATTGGAATTTCATTTTCAATATTCCCCTTTTGAAAATATTCCAGAAGGTGCCATATTGGTTTTACAACAGTACGATTTATGAAGATGACGAACACCAAAACACATCGGATTTGGATTTTGAAAAGGAACTGATGCGTAACGACTACATTATGCTTTCTTACGGATCTTGTTCCCTTTATCGGCTTGGCAGTTACTTCTTGCCCAAGGCGTTATTATATCTCTGTTATGACCAATCGACCATTGATACTGTTGCCGATGGCATCATTCAATATTTCAAGAGCGACCCCAAAGCATACTCTGTGATGCTTGAAAAGGCGAAAGTACAAAATAAAAGTGTGGATAAAGTCATGTATGATGATGCTGTTTACATGATTACCATGAATCCAGAGCAATATTTTGAGGAATTAAGGGGCAATCGGTTGCCTGTTTCCAGAAATAAGGATTTGAATCGGATGAAATAAATCTTCAGAAAAAATTCGCAACACTATTGTCCATATCGGAAAAAAGTGTATTTTTGCCGCCGATTTGAGCCGAAGTGGCGGAATAGGTAGACGCGTTGGTCTCAAAAACCAATGAGGTAACACTCGTGCCGGTTCGATCCCGGCCTTCGGTACTGCAAAAGAGGAAGTGAATGCTTCCTCTTTTTGTTATCGTAAAACGCTGATATAAACCATTTTAACCATTATGAAAAAGAATCTGATCATCATCGTTACCTGCATTGTGACTGCTGTTTTAGCGGTGAGTGGCTGCTGGGCCATCACGAAAAACAACACGGAAACTGACCCTACTCCAAACCAATACGATAACACCATTACTGCGCCGCCATTGCCGCAAAGTATGACATTTGCGGGCGAAGATGTTCCGTTGGATGTCTATTGGGTGCGCGAATCCCTGGACCGTGAACTCATCATCAATTGTTACCAACACTCCAAAACTCTGCGTATCATCAAACTTTCTGCACGCTATTTCCCTACCATAGAGAAGATTCTGAAAGAGGAAGGGGTGCCGGACGATTTCAAGTACCTCTGTGTGGCGGAAAGTGGCCTGGAAAATGTGACTTCACCCGCCAACGCCGGCGGTTACTGGCAGTTCATCCCCAGCACCGCCAAGGTGTATGGACTGGAGGTTTCCAACGACGTGGATGAGCGCTGTCACCTTGAAAAAGCGACTCGCGCGGCTTGTAAGTACCTGAAAAAGATGCATAAACAGTTCGGCAGCTGGACCATGGCTGCGGCGGGCTATAACCGCGGTGACGGTGGGCTGCAAGCGGCGGTCGATGACCAGCAAGTGCGCGAATACTGGGATTTGTGGCTCAACAGTGAGACCTCCCGCTACCTCTATCGCATATTATCATTCAAACTGATATTCGAAAATCCGCAGGATTACGGTGTCAAGATTTGTCCGGCGCAGATGTATCATCCTATTGAAACCAAGACTGTTAAGGTGACTTCTACCATCACCAGTCTGCCGCGTTTCGCCGAGGAGCACCATGTCACCTACCGCGAACTGCGCAACCTCAATCCTTGGATCCGCAACAACAGACTGACTGTCGCCACGGGCAAAACCTACGAAATGGAACTGCCCAAACACCCCAAATCCAATTACCGGGATCTTTTCAAGCATTGCGAGAATCCGTATCTCAATTTGGGTGTTAGGGGCGAATAATTATTCCCAAAAAAAGTGTACATTTGCCGTTTGTTTGTAAAATGACTAAGAAGGTTATGAAAAAAACGGCTATTTATTG
Organism: uncultured Bacteroidales bacterium; assembly: GCA_900317715.1. Taxonomy (GTDB): domain Bacteria; phylum Bacteroidota; class Bacteroidia; order Bacteroidales; family WCHB1-69; genus F23-D06. The sequence continues at coordinate 5,664 of ONHS01000041.1, forward strand.
TATTGCGTTGTCTATCATTGCTTTAGCGGCGTGTTCTTCGCCTAAAAAAGTAGGGACGGAGAGCGATTCCACAACACAAGAATCTACACAGAAATCCCAAAACAATAATACAAATAAGATGACCCAAGTTTTGTTGAAAACCACATTCGGCGACATCGTGATTGCATTGTATGATGACACGCCAGCGCACAAAGCCAATTTCGAGAAATTGGTAAATGATAAATTTTACGATGGCGTGCTGTTCCATCGTATCATCAAGGGTTTTATGATTCAGGGCGGTGATCCCGATTCCAAAACCGCGAAAGCCGGACAACGGTTAGGCAGCGGCGATGTGGGCTACACCATCCCTGCGGAATTTGTTTCCACGCGCTTCCACAAACGCGGTGCGGTGGCTGCAGCTCGCATGGGCGATAACGTGAACCCGCAGAAAGCCTCTTCCGGCTGTCAGTTCTACATCGTGGATGGCACAGTCTATGACAATGACAAACTCAACATGATTGCGCAGCGCACGGGCAAAACTTTCTCACCTGCACAAATCGATGCTTATACCACCGTGGGCGGTGCACCCTTCCTTGACGGTGACTACACTGTCTTTGGCGAAGTGGTGAAAGGCATGGAAATTGTCGATAAAATCGCCGAACAACCGAAAGATGGTGCCGACAGACCTGTGGAGGACATTAAAATCATCAGTGCGACGATTATACAATAATTCATAATTCACAATTCATAATTTACATTTTGTAATTTGTGACGAGCGTTATAAATATCCAACGATAATATGAAGACGATTGACGAAATCAGATCGGAAATTGAGAGTTTCCAAGTCGAAAATGCTGAAAATTTAGAGCAGTTCCGCTTACAATTCCTGAGCAAGAAGAGTGAAATCCAATCGCTTTTCGGTCAGCTCAAAAATATGGCGCAAGAGGATCGTAAGGAGTTCGGCCAGTTGGTCAACGATTTGCGCGACCTTGCCCAAAATCACTATAACGAATTCAAGTCTGTCATCGAAGCGGCCGCTGACAAGAAAACGACATTGATTCCCGACATCACCCGTCCCGCTACGCAGCAGAGTGTCGGTTCCATGCACCCCATCTCCATCATGATGAATGAGGTGCGTCGGATTTTCGAGGATATTGGTTTCTCTGCGGTGGAAGGTCCTGATATTGAGGACGATTGGCACGTGTTCACCGCGCTCAACTTTGCTGAAGAACACCCTGCCCGCGATATGCAGGACACTTTCTTCATTGAGCTGCACCCCGACGTGTTGCTTCGTACGCACACCTCCTCTTTGCAGGTGCGCACTATGGAGAAACAGCAACCGCCGATCCGCGTGATTTGCCCGGGTCGTGTGTTCCGCAATGAGGCCATCACCTCTCGTGCCCACTGCATCTTCCATCAGGTGGAAGGTCTGTATGTGGCTGAAAACGTGTCTTTTGCCGACATGAAACAGACGTTGCTTTACTTTGCACAACGTATGTTCGGTGATGAGGTGCGCATCCGTTTGCGTCCTTCCTACTTCCCGTTCACGGAACCGTCTGCTGAAATGGACGTTTCTTGTAACATCTGCGGCGGCGCTGGCTGCAACCTTTGCAAACATACCGGTTGGGTGGAAATCCTCGGCTGCGGCATGGTGGATCCTAACGTCTTGGAAAATTGCGGCATCGACAGCACCAAGTACAGCGGTTTCGCCTTCGGTCTCGGCATCGAGCGCATGACCATGCTGAAGTACCGCACCAACGACATCCGCCTCTACTTCGAAAATGATCTCCGTTTCTTGCAACAATTCAAGGCCGCTACGCGTTAAGACGTGTGACGTGTGACGTGTGACGTGTGACGTGTGACGTATGACGTGTGATTTATGATTTATGATGTGTGATGTATGATTAGAAAATATACCAAATATCACAAGTCATAAGTCAAAAATCACAAGTCAAAAATAAAAGCAAACATTAAAAATAAACAATAATGACAAAAACCCAAAAACGAATCAACAACCTTATCGGTTTGATTATCGGTATAGTAGCTTCTGCGGTCTATATCATGACAGCGGAGCCGACCGTATCCTGGTGGGATTGTGGTGAGTACATTGCCACGACCTCTAAACTGCTCATCGGGCACCCGCCTGGAGCACCCACCTTCCAGATTCTCGGACGCATTGCCACGCTTTTTGCGGGCGGTGATGTGACCAAAATGGCGTTCTGTGTGAACTGCATGTCGGCAATATGCAGTGGTATGACTATTATGTTGCTCTATTTCAGCATTGTACGTTTGGCTCGCAAGCTCGTTTCGAAGTGGGGAGAAATCAACACCCCGCGTTTCATCGCGATTCTTGGAACGGCTTTGGTCGGTGCTTTAACTTACACGTTCACAGATACTTTCTGGTTCTCCGCTGTGGAAGGTGAGGTTTACGCTATGTCCTCCTTCTTCACCGCACTGGTGTTCTGGTGCATCTTGAAGTGGGACGAGGAGTATTCCAATCCGAAAGACAACGTGAATCCCAATCGTTGGATTGTGTTAATTGCCTATTTAGTAGGACTTTCCATCGGTGTCCACCTGTTGAACTTGCTGACATTGCCCGCTATCGGACTGATTATCTATTACCGTCTTTCCCCGAAAGCCACCGGTATGGGTGCTGTCCTGGCCTTCGCCATCATTTCCTTTGCGTTCGGCATTTTCTGCTCTCCGATGTGGATGATTCTGATCTGGCTCTTCGTGACCACCCCGCTGCTCATTCTCTGCGGCAAACGCGGTGCGCTCACCTCTAAGGCCGAATGGGGCGTGTTCCTTTCCTTGATTATCTCGGTCGCATTGCTCGGATTTATCCTTTGGGGTATTGTGCCTCAAGTGGTTAACCTCTCTGGCAAATTCGACCTTTTCTTTGTTAACACATTGCATCTGCCGTTCAACTCCGGCGTGATTTTCTTCTTCCTGCTTCTCGCCGCCCTCATTGGCTGGGGCATTTGGTACGGTTACAAAAAGAACAAACCGGTGGTCTCCATCAGCGCATTCTCTTTGATGATGTTGATTATCGGTTACTCTACCTTCATGACTTTGGTCATCCGTTCTAATGCCAACCCGACCATCGACGAAAATAGTCCCGAAGACGCTGTGTCATTGCTCTCTTACCTCAACCGTGAGCAATACGGCTCCAATCCGTTGGTTTATGGTCAAAGCTACAACACGCGCGTAGTGGGTGCCAAAGACGGCAGCCCGATTTACTACCGCAATGAAGAGACCAATCGTTATGAGATTTCCGACCCGCGCAAAGGGATTGTCTATGAATATGATCCCAAGGGTTGCATGTTCTTCCCGCGCATGTGGTCTTCCGAAAAACAATCCCAATATGTTGAATGGTTGAACAATCGTTATAATTCTGATAGTCAATCGGATAAAGAGAACCGTAAATCTTTGTCTCGTGGCAATCTGCCCACTTGGCAACAGAACTTGAAGTTCTTCCATACCTATCAATTGGGTTACATGTATTGGAGATACTTTATGTGGAACTTCTCTGGTCGCCAAAATGACATTCAAGGTCATGGTGACTACCAAAACGGCAACTGGATTACCGGTATCGGTGCCATTGACAACCCGATGGTGGGTAATTTGAAAGATATGCCCGCCGCTATGGAGCGTCCTGGTCATAACAAATATTACCTCCTTCCATTGCTGTTGGGTCTTGTCGGTTTGATTTTCCAAACGAAAAACGACTCCAAGCACTCCTTCGTGGTTTTCATGTTGTTTGTGATGACAGGTTTGGCTATCGCTGTATATTTAAATATGTATGCGTTCCAACCTCGTGAGCGTGACTATGCTTTTGCTGCCTCCTTCTACGCATTTGCAATGTGGGTGGGCTTTGGCGTGCTGGGCATCTACCGCCTGTTCGAAAAACTGCAGAGCAAGAATGCGCAAACCATCGGCGCCGTTCTTACCACGCTGGTTTGCGTCGGTGCTGTGCCTTGCGTGATGGCTAAGGAAAACTGGCACGATCACGACCGTTCCGACCGCTATACCGCATTGGCTGTCGCGAAAAACTACCTCGACTCCTGTGAACCGAACGCCATTCTGTTCACGTTGGGTGATAACGACACTTTCCCGCTTTGGTACGCCCAAGAGGTGGAAGGTTATCGTACCGATGTGCGCGTATGTAACCTTATGTTGTTGAGTACCAGCTGGTATGTGGATCAGATGAAACGTAAAGCATACGAATCCGATCCGTTGCCCATTTCCATGACTTGGGATCAATACAAGGATGGCACAAGGGATGTACTTTATCTTGAACCCGCTGGCAATCAATATGTTGATTTGAAAGCGGTGGTGGATTACGTGAAATCTCCCGAATTCGACAATCAGAGAGGCATTTTCTTGTTGAATCAGAAGAGCGGATACCGCAGCAACGGTCGTCCGGTTCCGGCAAGTTTCTCCTTGCCTGTGGATAAAGCGAAAGTGTTGGCTAACGGTACGGTGGCTCCTCAGGATTCCGCCCTCGTGGTTGACAAGCTGATGTGGAATATGAAGACCAACGGCGTGAATCCGTTGACCAAAGCCTACATCGTGATGATGGATATCTTGGCTAACAACAACTGGGAACGCCCGATCTACTACGCATCCACCGCTGGTTCTGAAGCTTATCTCGGTTTGGAGGATTACTTCCAGCAGGAAGGTTTCGCTTATCGTTTGGTTCCTATCCGTAACAATAACCGCTCTTATGAGGTCGGACGTATCAACTCTGACCGTCTGTATCACAACTTGATGGAGGTGTTTGATGACCACAGTCGCGCCGATTTCGTCAAGAATCCTAACGCTCCTAAGCATGAAGCTTATCCTTACGCTTGGGGTGGTTTCAACGATCCGAAAGTTTATCACAGCGAAGATAATACGCGTCTCGTTCCGTTGATGCGCAGACTGTACGCCCGCTTGGCTGAACAGTTGATGGCAGAAGGCGATAAAGACAGAGCGCTTGAGGTATTGAAGCACGGTAACGAAGTACTGCCCGATTTCAACTTCCCGTATGTGTCTGTGATGTCTTACATTTACGGTTATACACATGGTTGTATCACCTATATGGAGGATTTCTTCAGAGTCGGTACTCCTGCTGCTAATCAAGAAGGTATGAAGATGGCCAACCAGATTTGGAACGACTTCGTGGCACTTTTCGATTGGTACAACAACTGCGACGATCGTACGCTGAACTATCGCAATGGCGACATTCATTACGATTTCATCTTCCTCAACTATATGTTGAAGAATGTGAAATATCCTGACAACAGTCTGGCTAGTCGCTATAAAGAGTTGAAGATTGACAACGTGGCGGTGAACTATGCTAAATCGCTTCAGGGTCAGATTTCTGCTCAATTGCGCAAGGCTGAACTCGATCAACAAGCCATAGCTGGTAGTCTCCAAGAGTTGCACCAGTTGCAGGAAATTGCCCAAATCATTGGCGATAACCAAACGGCTAAGAAGATTCAGGACATTGCGGCTTCGCAACTTGATATGATGAGCAGCGTTTCCGCCGAGCTGGGTGCTGCCTTCCGCCAATTCTACAACAGAATGGACCAGCCCGAACCCGAACCCGCGGCTGAAGAAGAGGTGGCTGTTGCCGAATAATAGTTCTGCAATATAATCCCTAAAATAAAAACACCGGAATTATTCAGATTCCGGTGTTTTTTTTCTATTTCGATTAAAGAATTTTGCCTTCTTGTTAAAAACAAAAATGCTGTTGAGGATATAACCTAAAAGGCCGACCGGAATAGCGGTGATGGCTCCGGCCAGGTAGTTGTTGATATGTAGCTTTTCCAACCCTGCGATGCAAAGGCTGTTGCAAATCCAGCAGATGACATACACCATGATGAATCGGAAAAGTAACTTTTTGTCCTTGTTGTTGAAGACCAGCTTGCTGTATGTGGTGAAGTTGAATAAGATACCGATAATATAGCCGAGCAAGGAGGCCCAGATATAGGGATTAGGAATATGGAACTGATTTATAATCCACAAGAGTGCAGCATAAACGCACCATCCAAAGGCTGTGTTCAATATGGCAACAAACACAAACCGTATAAATTGAGGCTCAAAATATCGCTTTAATAACTCTTTAATCACTATTCAACATTTAGGCGGCAAAAATAAAAAAATAAACCATACGCGCCATAACAAAAAAAGAGTATATTTGCACCCCAAAAATTATTGCGATGGAAGAGAGACAATTGCGTAACGAATTTAAGATCAGAATCTCAGGGATCGAGCTCGGAAAGCATTGTTTTTCAATAGATTGTAATAAAGAGTTCTTTGACTTGGCAGGGATTGAACAATTGACAGACGGCCATTTGAATTTGCGGATTGAAATGGAAAAATCTGAGAAAATGGTTGACTTCTTCTGTCACTTTGAAGGCGATGTGATAGCGGAATGTGACCGTTGCCTCGCCCCTGTGACCTTGCCGCTGAACTTTGATGAAAGATTGCTCGTGAAGTTGGTGTCCGAAAACTACCACTCTGAGGAAGAGCAGGAAGACGACATCTGGATGATGGATGAGAACACCTACGAGATCGACCTCTTTCATTTCGTGTACGAGTCTATCGTGCTTGCGCTGCCCATCCGCATCGTGCATGAGGATGACGCCGACGGGAATCCGACTTGCGACCCCGAGGTGATGCGCCGCTTAGATGAGATGAATGCCGAAAACGCTGAAAATGAACAAGAAACGGATCCCCGCTGGGATGCGCTCAAAAATATAAAACTGGATTAATAACAATAAAAATTAAATAGATATGCCACATCCGAAAAGAAGACACTCTGCTATCAGAAGAGATAAGAGAAGAGCTAACGATTTCATGACCGCTCCTCAGCTGACTACTTGCAGCCATTGCGGTGCGCCCATCCTCACCCATCGCGTATGCCCTGAGTGCGGTTACTACAGAGGCAAACAAGCCATCGAAATCGGTAACGCTGCTGAGTAAACATCCTCGTTGATGTTTGTTGAAAATGAATGGATGACATAAGAAATTATGTCATCTTTTTGAGTTTTGTCATTATGGATATTATTTTCGCCACTCACAACCTGAACAAAGCCGAGGAAGTAAGCGCCATTCTCGGTCCCGATTATCATGTCAAAAACCTGCGCGAAATCGGCTGTCCCGAGATCCCGGAAACTGCCGATACCCTGCAGGGAAATGCACTGCAAAAAGCACAATACGTGTTTGACCATTATCACGTCAACTGTTTCGCCGACGACACGGGGCTTGAAGTCGAAGCGTTGGACGGTCGTCCTGGGGTTTATTCCGCACGCTATGCTGGCGAGGGATGCTCTTATCAGGACAATGTGCTGAAAATGCTGGAAGAGATGCGCGGTGTCACCAACCGCAAAGCCTGCTTCAAAACGGTCATCGCCTTGATTCTCGATGGGAAAAAGTACTTTTTTGAGGGCCGCGTTGACGGAGAGATTATGACCGAACAACATGGCACTGACGGTTTCGGCTATGACCCCATCTTCAAACCTCTGGGTTTTAGACAAACGTATGCTGAGATGTCTGCGTTGTCTAAGAATACCATCAGCCATCGCGCACGCGCAATGCAACAACTCAAGATGTTCCTTGAGGAATACACGAAATAAATTTTTTTTATTGAAGATATAATTCCACCAGTCCTTCCGGGGTGGTGACGTGGAGGGTTTTGTTCTCGCGGTCCACGTTGGTGACGAACTGCTGGCTGGCGGGAATGAGGATTTCCTTGCCGTCGTGGTCCACCTGCATGAGCGGATTGTTGGAGAGTTCCATGAAATCCTTGCAGATGCCCAGTTCGCCGAGTTTATCGTCAACGACCTTGAAGCCAATCACTTCGTGGAAATAGAAGCGGTTGCCGGTGAGTTTGGGGAGGCTGCTGAGCGGCAGGTAGAGTTCCGTTTGCACAAACTCCTTCACATTGCTCATATCCACATCCTGCAGTTTGACGACAAACTGGTTGTTGCCTCTATATTGCAGATTTTCGATCATATAGGGCAGCATCTCGCCGTCGGTTTCGATGAAGACGGCGTTAAGGTCGAGGTAGCGTTCGCAATCATCGACATCAAAAAAGGCGCACAACTCGCCTTTCAGTCCGAAAGGTTTTGTTAGTGCGCCTAAGTAGTAGAAGTTCTTGTCTGCCATGATGGTCAGGCGGATAAAAACTATTCAGCAGCCTGTTCAGCTTCAGCAGCGGGAGCTTCTTCAGCGGCAGCCTCAGCGGCAGCGGCTTCAGCAGCTTCTTGAGCGGCCTTTGCTTGAGCAGCAGCGATTTCAGCAGCCTTTGCAGCCACTTTTGCGGAGATGGCTTCCTTGACTTTCGTCTCAGCGGCCAGACGTTCTTTCACGACTTTGCGTTTAGCTTCGCGTTCTGCATTCTCGACATCTTTCAGTTTGGAGTTCTTCTCCTGCTTCCAAGCGTCGAATCTGCGTTGAGCTTCAGTTTCGCTGAACGCGCCTTTCGCCACACCGCCTCTAAGGTGTTTCATCATATAAACACCTTCGCGTTTGAGAATCGAACGGGCGGTATCGGAAGGGGTAGCACCTACCTCTAACCAATAGAGCGCTCTGTCGAAATTAATGTTGAGAGTAGCGGGATTGGTCAGCGGGTTGTAGGTACCCAGATCCTCGATGAATCGTCCGTCACGTGGTGCTCGACCATCCGCAATTACAAGGTGGTAGAAGGGTTGGTTCTTCTTACCGCGTCTTTGTAATCTGATTCTTGTTGCCATAAAATTTAAATTTTTAGTTTGTTAAAAAAAGTCGGCAAAAATACATTTTTTTTCGATGCGTCGGATTCGATGTTAGAAAAAAAAGCGGGGAGAACTTTTGTCCTCCCCGCTGCACTTTTTTATCATCGTTTCATCGCTTCTCTACTCGCTCAGCACGCAAACGAGATTTCTGTCGCCGTAAGCGTCGTCGATCTTGCCGACGGTCGGCCAGTACTTCTCGGTGTGCGGCAGCGGGAAAGCAGCCTGCTGACGGGTATATGGACGATCCCACGTGTCGGCGCAGACCACGTTCATGCTGTGAGGAGCGTTCTTGATGAGGTTGTTGTCTCTGTCGGCCTTGCCCTCTTCGATGTCGCGGATCTCCTGACGGATGGCGATCATGGCGTCGCAGAAGCGGTCGAGCTCGCTCAGCGGTTCGCTCTCGGTGGGTTCCACCATCAGGGTGCCGTGCACCGGGAAGGCCACCGTGGGAGCGTGGAAGCCGTAGTCCATCAGTCTCTTGGCGATGTCGCCGACTTGCACGCCCGCATGTTTGTCGAATTCGTTGCAGTCGAGGATCATCTCGTGGGCGCACATGCCGTTGGTACCCGTGTAGAGGATCTTGTAATCCTTCTCCAAACGTGCACGCATGTAGTTGGCGTTCAGGATGGCCGTTTTGGTGACTTCCGTCAAACCCTTGCCGCCTAGCATCTTGAGGTAAGCGTAGGTGATCGGGATCAGGTAGGCGCTGCCGTAAGGAGCGCTGGCCACTTGGCTGCCCTGTTCACCGCCGACCTTCACGGTAGCGTGGTTCGGCAAGAACGGGACGAGTTTTTCGCACACGCCGATCGGGCCAACGCCAGGACCGCCACCACCGTGAGGCATAGCGAAGGTCTTGTGCAGGTTGAGGTGGCAGACATCGGCGCCCATGGTGCCCGGAGAGGTCAAGCCCACTTGGGCGTTCATGTTGGCACCGTCCATATAGACCAGACCGCCGTTCTCGTGGATGATCTTGATGATTTCGAGGATGCCTTCCTCAAACACGCCGTGCGTGGAAGGATAGGTGATCATCAAGCAAGAAAGGTTGTCTTTGTATTGTTCGGCTTTCGCACGCAGGTCGTCAATATCGACTTCGCCGTGTTCAGTTGCCTTCACCACCACGATCTTGTTGCCGGCTTTCGCGGAAGAAGCGGGGTTGGTGCCGTGTGCAGAAGACGGAATCAAGCAGATATTGCGGTGACCCTCGCCGCGGCTGAGGTGGTAGTTGCGGATGACGGTCATACCGGCATACTCACCAGCGGCGCCGGAGTTCGGCTGCAGGGAGATGGCAGCGAAGCCGGTGATCTTGGCCAGCCAGTTGCAAACCTCGTCCAACATCTCCTTGAAGCCTTCGGCTTGGTCGGCGGGAGCGTACGGGTGGATGTTGCAGACTTCTGCCCAGCTCAGCGGCAGCATTTCGGCGGCGGCGTTGAGCTTCATGGTGCAGGAACCCAGCGGAATCATAGCGCGGTTCAGCGACAAATCCTTGACTTCCAACATCTTCATGTAACGCATCATCTCGGTCTCGGAATGATATTGGTTGAAGATTTTATGTTGCATGAACGGGCTCTTACGAGTCAGCTCAGCGGGGATGTGCAAGTTGGGAACTCCGCATCTGCCGTCGCAAACGTGCGGGGTGAACGGTTTGCCAGCGGCGATGGCCAGCACTTCGAGGATGTTGTTGACATCGTCGTGGGTGACGGTCTCGTCCAAGGAAATCGTGAAGCAACGCTCGCAGTGGTAGCAGAGGTTGATCTCCTTCGACAGGGCCACCTTCTTCACGTCCTCGCAGGTAATGCCTTCGGGCGTTTCGAGGCAGAGGGTGTCGAAGTAGTTTTCGTTATACTGTTTGAAGCCGTATTTTGCTGCTTCCTCAGCGAGAACACCAGCCAATACGTTGATTTTCACAGCTTTGTTTTTCAGTCCCTCGGCACCATGCCACATGCCGTAGAAGCCGGCCATGATGGCGGTGAGGGCACTGGCGGTACAGATGTTGGAGGTTGCGCGCTCGCGTTTGATGTGTTGCTCGCGGGTTTGCAGGGCCATACGTACGGCGCGGTTGCCCTGGGCATCGACAGTGATGCCAATGATACGGCCGGGCATCTGGCGCAGGAAGCTCTCGCGGCAGGCGTAGAAGCCGGCGGCGGGGCTGCCATAACCCATCGGGATACCGAAACGTTGGGTGGAACCGGTCACGCAGTCGGCACCCCATTCGCCCGGAGGCGTGAGCAACGTAAGAGCCAACAAATCAGTGGCAACGCCCACAAAGATGTTCTTGCTGTGCGCCTTCTCGACCCATGCACTGAAATCGTGGATGCCGCCCCAGTAGTTCGGGTATTGGATCATCGCACCGAAGAAGGTCTCATCGAGTTCCACCTGGTCGGGTTTGCCAATCACGAGTTCGATGCCGTGAGGAGCAGCGTTGGTCTTCATCACGCCGATGCAGTGCGGGAACACGCCCTCCGCCACGAAATATTTCACCACGTTGTTCTTCTGTTGCTCGCGGCTGCGGCTGCGGAAGAACATCAGCATCATCTCGCCGGCTGCGGTGGCATCGTCCAGCATGGAAGCGTTTGCCAGCGGCATAGCGGTCAAGCTGCTGATCATCGTCTGGTAGTTCAGCAAAGCCTCGATACGGCCTTGGGAAATCTCTGCTTGGTACGGAGTGTAGGAGGTGTACCAACCCGGATTCTCGAAAATGTTGCGCAAAATCACCGCAGGAGTATAGGTGTTGTAGGTACCCATACCGATGTAGGAGCGGTAAATCTTGTTCTTGGCCATCAGACCATGAATGTGGTTCAGGTATTCGCCTTCGGTCATGCCTTCGGGCAAATCCAGAGGCTTCGGCAAGCGGATGGCGGCGGGAACCGTCTTCTCTATGAGTTCATCTAACGTTTTGACACCGATGACATTCAGCATTTTCTGTTGCTCATCAGCGGCGGGACCATTGTGTCTGCACACAAATTCATCTTTTATTATCATATTGATTATCAGTTTGTTATAAATACATTAATTCCTAACAAAGAAAGGGCAAAAATACGTTTTTTTTGTATTTTTGCAGCCAAAAATAGAACACGTTGAATAATTTTTGGAATAAAGGCGAAAGACAGGCGGTAAATGGCACCATTCTGCTCCGCAACAAACCCGATCCAGGCTCTGCATTTGTGCAGTGTATCGCGCTTGGATTCGTCTCTTTGTTCTTTTTTCCGTTTTTCACAATATGGTTGGAGAGTTTTGATATTACTATGATCGAAGACTTACTGTTCTCGTTGCTGATTTTCGCTCTTCCGATTTGGATTATTTTCGTCCTTATCGTCGAAATTTACTGGGGATTTTTAGGCTGTGAGATTGTATATTATTCCGAATCATCGCTTTATATCCAACAAAAGCAATCCTTTCGAAGGGATGCGGTGATTCCCTGGGATTGCATTACCGACATTGAGTCGTATGACGAGCCGATTCTTTATTACGCGCTCCCTACACACGACCCGACGATATGCATCACGTATAAAAAAGCCGACGGTCAAACGAAAAAGTTCCGATTCGGCTACCATTTGAGTCCCAAGCAGCGGGAAATCGTGATTGATAGGATACAGGAGCTGTTGGTGGAGAATTTCGGGTGAAAATTGATCATGCCTCCTTCTCAAACAAAGCGTCCATTGTGATGGCGGAATGGAACTGTCCGGAATAGCTGTTCCGGGTCAGGCCATAGGTGGTGACAAGCGCAAGCTGGATGGATTTCCGGCATCGGGTTTCTTCCGCAAAACGGTCCACTTTCCGTCGCAATTCCGCATCGTATTCTTTGTCCACTGAAAATTCAGAAGATGAGAATTTCATTTCGCACACACAGACAACACGGTCTGCACGATCGAAAAGCAAATCTATTTGGGCTTTCCCTTCCTTGCTGCGCCACGGGGAAGACGTACTTTCCACTGCGGAAAACCCCAAGGCTTTTTTGATTTGGCGAATATGCGTCATACATACGTCCTCGAACGCGAGTCCACGCCAAGTATTCAACTGAGGTGTCCGCAGATTGGTTGTCCAAAAATTTTCACGCACATTTGGCTGATTATCGACAAATTTCAGGTAAAAAAGGGAAAAACTATCTGTCAATTTGTAATAGACCTCTTTTGCTGAACCCCCATAATAAATGTATGACACAACAAAATCGCTCAATACGAGCGTTTTGAGCATCTTGGTCAGACGGCCGTTGTAAGCGATTCCCGTCTTTTCGGCAATCTCTTTCCGTGTGAGTCCATCTCTTTTTGCCGCCAATGTGCGCACGATTTGCATATATTTATCGGAATCGGCGAACAAAGACTTATATAATTTGGAGAATTCTTTTCTCAGTTTGCCGGATTTGGAAAAGAAAAGTGAATCTATATTTTGTGCCAAACTGCGGTTCGGCTGAAGATAATTAAGATAGTAAGGAATACCGCCAAAAGCCATATAGCTTTGAATTTGGTCATAGCGATCCATGGAAATGTTCCTTGATTGGAAAAACTGCTCGCATTCCCACAGGGAAAACGGTTCCAAGTGAATATCGAATGTGGCACGTCCGTATAAACCTCCCGTACTGTTCAGGATGTTATCTGACATCCATGAGGCGGCGGATCCGCACACAATCAACATAAGGTTGGCACAAGCAGCTCCCCAATTATTCCAAAAATGCTCCAATGCGGTCACAAATCCCGGCGACTCCAACCCCATCCAGGGCAGTTCGTCAATGAAAACCACCAGTCGTTCATTGGATGATTGCATTTCCAGCAAATCTTTCAGACAATCGAAAGCATCAAACCAATCGATCGGATAGGTGTCCCATTCGCCGCCATATTGCTGGAGCGAAGTGCAGAAGCTCCGCAATTGTTCGCGTTTCAGATCGAAACCTTCCGTATCCTTTTCCGCCGGCGAAAGTCCTGTATGGTAAAAAGCGAATCTGCCCTCAAAATGTTCCCGAATCAGAAAAGTCTTCCCGACCCGTCTCCGACCATACACAACCACAAACTCCGGTCTGCCTGAATGGTACAAACGAACCAATTCTTCTCTTTCTTTCTGTCTTCCAATAATTTGCTGCATAACCAACTATTTGAAATTGTCCGCAAAAATACATTTTTTTCTTTATATGGACAAGTTCTAAGTATATTATTTGTCCAAATAAATCATAATATTTGTTTATATGGACAAAAATTATAGGCGAATTGTGTCCAAATAATTCTGTGTCCAAATAATTCATATTCTGGTTTCTGAAAAATGCTATTTTTGCCATCCTAATAGGAACTTTTATGTCAACAAACCCCGAAACAGACACTAATGAATTTGACGGCCGTACCAAACTACTGAGCAGCCGCCCGGAGCCGGATAACATTCTGGTATTCGGGATAGCAACGCTTATCGGGTTGTTTTTCTGTTTTATGGCGTTTTATTTCGTGATTTCCGAGATGATTGAAATCGGATGGCAGGGTTTGGACGGTTTTTGGCCGTTTTTACACCTTTTCATTCAGGCATTTATCATTTGTGGTGTCCCCATCGCTTACACGCTAATGGTTTTGGATATGCTGATTTGGCAGATAAAAGGCGAGGAACTTGTCTCCTATTCGGACAAAGATTTGCTTATCCAGCATCAAAGTCTGTTCAGCAAGGAGTGGCGGATTCTGTGGGACTGCATCTTGAATGTGGAATCCTTTTCTTATCCGTGGTATAAGTTTAAAGGGCGAGATGGTGACGAAACACTCTGTCTGACCTATAAAAACGCGAGAGGAAAGACCAAAAAGGTGCGGTTCGGACTGCTGCTCAACGAAGACCAACAGGAAATTGTTGTAGAGCGCATTAAGGAGCTGTGCGTGGAGAACTTCGGAGAATAATAATAGGCGATAGGTCTATTCCAATTCCGACAAACGATATGGGATGCTGTTGGGATCTTGGTAATTGTTCCAAACGGCAAGAATAGTCACTTTGTCGGACTGAGGAGAATAAAAAACGGTAATTTGTCGAATGACAATCTTTCGAACTTCACAACCTTTGTATGTTGCACCTTCATATTGCTCTCCGATATGGGGGAATGATGCCAACCACTCTATTTCAAAAACCATACTTCGAACGGATTGAATCAGAAACTTCCTGATGAGAGACCACAGACTCTTCACCAGCTTCAGCCCTACGGATGCGGTCAAGCAGAATGACCTGCATCTCCTCGGCGGTATGTGCATTGGGGGATGTAATAGGTGTGGCGGCAAGTTCCGAAATCAGCAGATTCACTTTGTCTTGGAGCCATTGGCCTATACTTTCACGAGTGGTGAGGTCGGGATTAATACGCCTCACAGTGGCATCATCTACATTTATTGTTACAGTACACATAGTTTCTATATCCTATTTCGAACCGCAAAAGTACTATTTTTTCATTATACTACGACGCGTTAACGTAATTTAACACAGTCGGTCTCAAATCTCAGATTTCAGGAGATTTCCTTCTTGAAACTTGAAACTTGAAACCGAAAAAATACTACTTTTGCCCTCCAAAAATAGGAACTTTTATGCCAACAAACCCCAAATCAGACCCGAACGAGCTCAACGGCCGCACCATCAACCTTTTCACACTGAAAAACGCCCACGGCCTCCGGGCGACCATCACTAACCTCGGCGGGCGCGTCGTTTCATTGTTCGTGCCCGACAGAAACGGTATCCTGCGCGATGTCGTGCTCGG
>ONHS01000031.1 GCA_900317715.1 uncultured Bacteroidales bacterium
TTGTCGCTTGTCCTTTTTTCGACTGTTTTTCGTTGTCAGCCGCCCGCGGTGCGACTGATTTCGGTTTACTCCACGCAGAGTCGGAGCTTTTGGTTTGCCGCCGCGAAGATATGTTTTTCCATCATACTGCGGCAGTTTGTTCCCTTTGTGATTCGCTGTTTCAGGTTGTCGCTTGTTCAAAGTTCAAAGTTCAAAGTTCAAGGTTTCAACAGCGAGGCAACTCTATGGTTCAATAAAAATATTTCAACAACGATGCGGCATATTAATAAATTTCGTATTTTTGCACGAAAATAAAATATAGTCATTATGTCCTTTATTACTGAACGTATTGCATTAGATGGGTTGACTTTTGACGATGTGCTCCTGATTCCGGCATACTCGGAAGTGCTTCCTAGAGAGATTGATTTGAGAACGCGATTCACGCGGAACATCCACTTGAATCTGCCTTTCGTGTCCGCCGCCATGGACACCGTCACCGAGTCGAAAATGGCCATTTCCATCGCCCGCGAAGGCGGTATCGGCGTGATACACAAGAATATGTCGATTGAAGAACAGGCCAAACAGGTGGCTTCCGTCAAACGCGCCGAAAACGGCATGATCAACTCGCCGGTGACCATCACCCCCGACAAAACTGTGGGCGACGCCCTGCGCATCATGGCCGACTACCACATCGGCGGCATCCCCGTGGTGAACGAACACCATGTCCTCGTCGGCATCGTCACCAACCGCGACCTCCGCTTCGAAAAGAACTTCAACCGCAATATTTGCGACGTAATGACCAAAGAGGGACTGATCACGACCTCCCGCGACACGGATTTGTATCGTGCCGCTGACATCCTGCAAGAACACAAAATCGAGAAACTTCCGGTGGTTGACAAGGACGGAACACTCTTAGGGTTAATCACTTATAAAGATATCACGAAAGCCAAAGACAAACCGTTCGCATGCAAAGACGCCCTAGGTCGTCTGCGCGTGGCGGCGGGCATCGGCATCACCAACGATGCCGTACAACGCGCTGAAGCCCTCGTGGAGGCAGGCGTGGATGCACTCGTGCTCGACAGTGCGCACGGGCATTCCAAAAACGTCATCACCACCCTGAAAAGCATCAAACTCAAGTTCGATTGCGTGGATGTGGTGGTCGGCAACATCGCTACCGGTGAAGCAGCTAAATTGCTGGCTGACAACGGTGCTGATGCCGTGAAGGTGGGTATCGGACCTGGCTCCATCTGCACAACGCGCGTGGTGGCAGGCGTAGGCGTGCCGCAACTCAGCGCCATCTACGACGTCTATAAAGCTTTGCAAGATTATGACATACCCATCATCGCCGACGGCGGCATCCGCTACTCTGGCGATATCGTGAAGGCTCTCGCCGCTGGCGGAAGCTCCGTAATGCTCGGCGGTCTGCTCGCAGGCGTGGAAGAATCCCCCGGCACCACCATCCTCTTCAATGGCCGCAAGTTCAAGACCTACAGAGGCATGGGCTCATTAGAAGCTATGCAGCAAGGCTCCAAAGACCGCTATATGCAGAGCGATGTGGTGGATGCCAAGAAACTCGTTCCAGAGGGCATCGTCGGTCGCGTGCCTTACAAGGGTGACCTCTATGAAGTGGTCTATCAGATGGCAGGCGGTCTGCGCTCCGGTATGGGCTACTGCGGCGCGATGAACATCGAGAAGCTGCATGATGCACGCTTCTGCCGCATCACCAACGCCGGCGTGCTCGAAAGCCACCCGCACGACATCACCATCACGAGCGAAGCCCCCAACTATTCCAGTGAATCCAAGTAATTTAGTAATCATTAAAAAATAATACGTTATGAATAACAAGAATATCATCGTAGGCGTTGACTTTTCCAACAGTTCCATGAACGCTATGCGTCATGCTGTTTCCATAGCCCTGAAAACGGGTGCCGACATGCACCTTGTATGGGTGAAGACCCCGGGCATCACCAGAAATGCCGAAAACGGGGAAGATGACTATATCCACAAACTCCAAGCTACCTTAGAGGAATGGAAAGATATGTGCAGAATGGAATCTCCTAACACAGAGGTCAATACGGTTATTTTGGAAGGTAAGGTACATGTGGAGATTCCCAAATACGCAATGAACTTTTCCAACCCCATTATTGTGATGGGTGCCCACGGTTCTTCCGGCTTCGAAGAGGGCTACATCGGCAACAATGCCAACCGCTTGATCAGAGAGACGAAAGTTCCGATTTTGATTATGCGTGAGAACATCGAAATCAAACGCGACCTGCATAACATTTATGCTCCTATCGATTTGAGTTTCGAGACCTTGCAGAAGATGCGCTATGCCACCTACTTGGCTAAACGTTTCGCCGCTAAAGTCACCATTGCCGGTATCTATTATCCGAACAATGCCGACACCCGCCACATCATCAATGTGCAAATGCGCCACGCGGCAGACATGTGCGAAGATGCGAATGTGCGCCACGAGATGGTTCCGCTGACCGTTCACAGAGATTATGTCCAAACCCTTCTGAACCACGCCCATGAGCAGGATTCCAACCTGATCGTCATCATGCGCGAAGAGAGCGAAACCGACTTCACGTCCAGCTCCAACATGAACGAGATTCTCAGCACTTCCAAGATGCCGCTGCTGATTATTCCTAACGTACAGTCCGTTGGTTTGGGCAGATAATGGGAAAAATACGCAAAAGGACACTGCGCGGGGGCAATATGCTCAATCCCACCCCTGTGGTGATGGTCTCCTGCGGCAGCACCCTTGACGAATACAATATTATCACGATCGCATGGACGGGCACGGTGAATTCCGACCCGCCCATGTGTTCTATTTCCGTGCGTCCCAACCGGCACTCCTACCCCATCTTGAAAAGGACTGGAGAGTTTGTCATCAACTTGGTTGACAAAGAATTAACCCCCTTCGCCGATTGGTGTGGCGTGCGCTCGGGAAAAAAGTACAACAAATTTTTAGAGACGGGACTTACCCCCATCCGGGCTACCAAAGTAAACGCACCGATGATCGAGGAAGCACCCGTCAACCTGGAATGCAAGGTCACACAGGTGATTCCCCTCGGCACCCACGACCTCTTTTTGGCGGAAATCGTCGCCGTGCACGTCAATGAAAAACTATTCTCCCCGAAGACCGATGCCATCGATTTGCAACGCGCCAAACTGGTCACCTACTCCCATGGCCACTACTATGCGTTGGGAGAAAAACTGGGCAAATTCGGGTTCTCAGTGGAGAAAAAATAAGCAAAAAGCAGCTTTTTCCATTCTTCAAGATTAACGTTTTCGTGTTCATAAAAATTGTTAAAAGACAATAATGACACGACAAATACTGTTATTTTTGCAGGTTATATTATTTACTATGAAGAAGATTCAAATCTCTTATATCAGAAAAGCTTTGTCGCTGCTGTGCCTCGTTTGCGCACTGCTGATGCCGTCGTATCTGGACGCGCAAAGTGGGAAGAGCAGTAGCCAGTTGAAAAAGGACAAGCAAAAACTGGAAAACGAGATTGCCAATACGCAAAAACTGTTGAAAAAGAACGAATCGAACCAAAAAGCGGCGGTGCAACAGGCCGCTCTGCTCCGACAACAGATCCAGAATCGCGAGAAAATGGTCACTACGCTAAACTCCCAGATTCTACAAATGGAGGATGAGCAGGATCTTAACGAACAGGAAATCCGTCAATTGGAAAAGCGCTTGGCCTATATGAAAGCAGATTATGCCCAAGTGGTGTACAATGCATACCGTAACCGTCGTTTAATCGATAAGGTGACTTTCATTCTGGCCGCAGACAATTTTTCCCAGATGTTCCGTCGTCTGCGCTACTACAGCATCTTCTCCCGAAACGTGCGTGAGCAGTCCGAAAGAATCCAAAAAACAACGGAAGAACTGACGAAGAAAAACGAGGAAATCGTGGAGTTGAAGAATGACAAATTGAACACGCTTTCCTCTAAAGAGCAAGAAATCAAAAACTTGGAGAATGACCGACGGAAAAAAACACAGAATGCCGAAAAGCTGAAGAAGGAGTCTCAGAAACTTAGCGCTGATTTGAAGAAAAAGCAGCAGAAGCGCAAAGAGATTGATGCCGCCATCCAAAAAGCGGTGCAGGCGGAAATTGCCCAAGCCAATGCCGCACGCAAGAAAAACGCCAAATCGTCGGGTGGAAAATCCTCGAAATCAGAGAGTTCCACGGCATCTACCAGCACCTCCTCATCCTCCTCAAAGGCCTCAACCACAATCACCTTGACCCCAGAAGAGAAAACGCTCAACACCTCCTTTATCAACAACAAAGGAAAGCTCCCATGGCCTGTCGCCAAAGGCGCAAAGGTGAGTGATTTCGGCAATTACCCGCACCCCGACGTGCCCTCAGTACAAGTAGAAAACCGTGGTATTGACATTATGGTAGAGGCCGGCACTCCTGTACGCGCGGTGTTCGAGGGAGTCGTCACGAGCGTGATGAACATCATGGGCACCACGGTGGTAATGATCCGGCATGGTGAATATCTCACGGTATATCAAAACCTTTCGTCAACAAGTGTAAAGAAAGGTGACAAGGTTTCCACAAAACAAACCATCGGCACTGTATCCAAGAGCCAAAGTTCCGATACCTACGAACTGCACTTCGAGATTTGGAAGAACGACCGCTACGTCAATCCCAACGAATGGTTAGCCAGAAAATAGGGAATTATGATCATCAAAACCGCTGAATACCTGCAAAGTGAGGCCGACTGGAAGAAATGTCCGGCCCCCAATCTGCCCGAATATGCCTTCATCGGACGTTCCAATGTGGGAAAGTCCTCCCTCATCAACATGCTGGTGAACCGCAAAAGTCTGGCCAAAACCTCCTCACAGCCCGGAAAGACACAGACTATCAACCACTTCCTGATCAACAAGAACTGGTATCTCGTGGATTTACCTGGTTATGGGTACGCGAAAACCTCCAAAACCAACCGTGCCAAATGGGGGAAAATGATTTCCGACTACCTCCTTTTTCGTGAGAATCTACAGTTGGTATTCGTTTTGGCCGACGCTCGATTAGAACCGCAACAGATTGATATTGACTTCATTAACAACCTGGGAGAACAAGGTATCCCCTTTGCCATCATTTTTACCAAAACGGATAAAGTCTCCAGCGGAAAATCCATGAGCAACATCCAAAAGATGAAAAACAAACTCGCAGAAACATGGGAAGAACTTCCCGTCATGATGAAATCTTCCGCCATCTCCGGCGCAGGACGGGATGAAATCCTGGGCTTTATAGAGCAAATTAACGAAAATTATCACGCTATAAAATAGACACTTATGCAAAAAATCATCTATCCAATTATGGTCATCGCATTGGTTTTGACATGCAGTTGTTGCAAAACTTCCAAGAAAAACGTGAAAAGCGGTCAATTTCCGCTTATTAACACTCAATGGATGTTGGAATCCATTGAAGGTGAGGAAATTGGAACAGATTACGCTTTGCGTCCGTTCATCCAATTCGACTCCAGTTACAACATCACAGGCTCTTTAGGCTGCAACTCCTTGTTCGGCACCTATACGGTCAACAAAAAAGATAAAATGACCATCCATTATACAGGTTCCACGAAACGTCTTTGCCAGCAAATGTCTGTTGAAAGAAATTTCATCAAAGCCTTAAAGAAGGACATCAACAGATATGAAATCAAAGGAGACAAGCTCATCTTATTCTTTGAAGACAAAGAAGTGATAAGCTTCAAAGGCGTTGATTTGAATGCTGTGGAGTAAGACTATAACATCGGCTGACACACCAACGTGTCGGGCAGATTCTTTATACGAAAACCATCCGTTAAAGGCAGAACAATGATTCTGTCTTTTTCTTTATCACCTGTGCCCAAATCCATGTCGCATTGGAAGACCACATGGGAATTGGTAGGAAGGAATCCAAAAGGAGCATAAAAATCTATCAACGAAGGTTCGCCGGGTATCAGGAAAGAAAACTGAGCTCCAAGTTCCTTGCATTTCTCTAACATTTTACGTATCAATCGACTAGAAATGCCCCGATGTTGATACTCTGGATCGGTGGCGACACCATAAAAGTATGCGCCCAATCCCATTTCAGTATGACAAGGGACCACAAACGCCATAGAAACCACCTTGCCACCCACCTTTTCGGTCACAGAACAGTGGTAGAAATAATATCTTGAAAGGAAAGGATAGATCGTGGGATCGTCTGCGCCGAAACATTTATCCCAAATTCCCACCATATCACGCATTTCGGAGGTCATTTTCAACGCAGTGGTCTTATATGCAAGATACGCAGGTTCGTAGGAAAGCTTTGACTTCCGCAAACCAGGCATTCCCAAATCTTCCTCTCTATTAATATAGATGTACTGTTCTGGAATATGTTGCGCGAATTGGTGGTTAATCATCTGATAGATACCTTCATAGCGAAGATCACCCTTCTCCACATGCGAACAAAAAACATGGTCATTCGCAGGAGAGCCATAGGTAAAAGCCACAATTTGATTATCCACATATAAGGCACCACCAAGGAGTTCCAACTCCTCAAAATGCTGAAAGGCCAATTGGATGGTGTGATATTCGGCAAGGGCGGATTCGTCCTGATTATGTTGGGCTATCCATTCCTCTTCCAGATGCAGGCAATCGGCAATATTTTCGCGCGTAATAGGTTCATAATGAAAAGAGTATAACGACTTGAACTTGTTGACATGATTGCGTTTCTGGGCATATTTGCGACCTTTGAGCGTGCGCAAATCCTCAGCACGGTAGATGTAATCCGCAAAGTCGCGATTGCTGTCAAAAACAAAATCATTAGGGTATTGTTGCTGAAGGAGTTTGCACTCCTCTTCGCTAAGTCCCATCAGTGTAAGCTGCTGGTCATTGCTTTTTGCATCCTCTTCCAAAAGCGGAATAATCTCGGAATAGTTAGGGTTATCTTTTTGAGAAAAAGGAATATATGCCGCCCTTCGTTCGCCGTTAATATGCGCTCGAACGACTAACCATCCATTCGCCTCCGCCCATTGGGTGTGATAGTGTCGCTGCCAACAAAACTGATTGGTGAAAGTGCGATCACAAGTCTGAGAATGTTTTCTCAGATAGGGCAACATCATCGGTCGATGCTGAATATCAACGGGTTGAAAAACAAGATGGTTGGCCATAAACAGAAAAAAAAATTGACCTCTTTCACGAGGAAAGAGGTCAGTTAATATATTAAAGTCAATAAATTATCTACTCTTGCCTTGGATTTGGCTACCCACGCGTGACATTGCGCAACGGAAGCCGATATAATCCGTAGCTTCATCCTCGTCCAAATAGCGTCTTGTGCCCGGTGAAGACCAGTAAGGAATATCCTTCCAGGAGCCGCCTTTATAGACACGTGCGTGGTCGCTGACGAGTGAGAAGTCGTAGTTGGCAGAAGTCTTGGCATACATCATATCCGTTGCCTCGGTGTTGGTGGTAGCGTTCTTCCAGTCATCCATATTCTTCAGAGACTGCCAGTCACCATCCAAATAGTTCTTGTTATCGGCAGCGCGATAGTTACGACGTCTGTCGTTCTTGAAGTCAGACACGGGAACCATCGGGATTTTACCTACGCTATCACGTTCAGCCACGGTACCGTCTTCCAACAGCTTCTTGGTTTCAAAGTAGTTACCACGGAACGGGTTGTATTCCGTCACGTCATCGTGAGAAGATTGTCTATAGACATCCATCACCCATTCGGAGACGTTACCGCCCATTTGATACAAGCCGTAGTCGTTGGGCCAGTCGGAGTTCACTTCTTTGGTGTAGAAGCCACCGTCGTTCAATGCGCTGGCGACACCCATATAGTCACCGCGGCCACGACGTACATTATTCATATATGCACCATAGTATTTCTTGTCTTCGGTACGAAGTTGAGAGCCGTTCCAAGGATAGACTTTACGCTCCAACACGCGCTCGTTCAACGTATTACCGATAGTACTGTAAGCTGCATACTCCCATTCAGCCTCTGTAGGCAGTCTGTATTTCGGCAGGAGGATACCGTCTTCCATCTTCACGTTACGGTATTCACCGCTGGAGATGTATCTAAGACGTTTTTGGCCTTCAGCTTCGTAAGACTCGTAGGTCAGGTAAGCATCGGTATTGAAATAGCCTTCTGCGGAAGGGGTTTCTGCGAATTCGATATAACCGCGATCCACGAGGATTTGCTCATTGACACGGTCGGTACGCCAAGCGGCGTAGTTGGTGGCTTGCAGCCAGTTCACGCCCACCACGGGATAGTAACGATAAGCGGGATGACGGAAGTAGTTCTCCACCATCGGTTCATTGTATCCCAAACGGTCGCGCCAAACGGCCTCATCGGGAACAGCGTTGTCGTAAACCACTTTCAAGTCTTGCGGGATGAAGACGCGTTCAAGCCAATAGAGGTATTCGAGGTAATCGACATTGGCGATTTCGCACTCATCCATGTAGAAAGAAGCGACGGACACGCGGCGTTGGGTGTTATTCCAATCCTTCATCACATCCTCTTCCATTTGGCCCATCACAAAGGAACCGCCTTCGATAAACACGAGGCCCGGGCCGGTAGCTTGCTCTTCAAAAGGCGCCACTTCAAAGCCGCCGTTCTTGGCGTCATTGTAATTCCAACCGGTAGTAGCGGATTTCTGCTTTTTACAAGAGGACATTCCAAACAGCAGAGCTGTCATGATAAACAATCCTAATAATCTTTTTGCTGTATTCATTGTTATAATTGATTTTCTTAATTGATGTTAAATGGTTAGAAAGAGGGACATTTGAGGTCTTTGATAGCCTTGCGTTTGTTGGGGCAAGGAAGCAATAACTGCAAGGACACCTCGTGAGCGCCGCCGGAGTAGTTGGCGAGCTTGCTGATGGTAGCGTCGTAAGAATAAGCGATTTTGAACCATTCATATTCCACGCCGAACATCACTATGAAAGCATCCATGTTATGATAAGAGATGGGTTGGGTGATAGCCACGCCGTTGGTATCGGTACCCATGAACTGTTCGCCCTTGTAGGTCAGACCGTGACGAAGCCACATACCCACGGTGAACGGATAGAAATTCAGGTAGAAACCTTCACTGAAGTAGTTGAAATTCTGTTGATGTTGATAGATGACGTTCGGACTGATGGAGATATCGCCGAAGGAAGTCTCTTTCTTACTTTTACGTTTCAAATCGAAGTAACCACCAACGTGGGCGGTCCACTTCACAGGGCGATAGTCGTAAGCGCCCAAGCCGTTGGAAATAAAACCTTTAGCACCAAGGATAGGAACGATGTGATGTGCTGCGACACCAAAATAGAAGTGCGGGGTGTAGCCCAAGAAACCGGCTGCCATGTCGAAAGAGTGAATCGTCAATTGGCCGGGTTGTACTTCAGCAGTTTGATAGACAAAACCGTATTTGGGGTCGATCATATCCGGGAAAGTGAGTTTATCCCAGTTGAGCCCGCGGTTTTCGTAAGTGGCTTGCAAAGCAAAGCGCATATTGAAATTTTTGGAAACCTTCAATTTGAAGGAGTACATCACGCTCGCCGTATAAGTATTAATGATACCGCCTTCACCTGCGCGGTCGCCGAACAACAACACGCCGATACCGCCCGAAAGCTTGTCAAAATGCTCGTCGTAAGAAGCGGTATAGGTCATGAATGTGCCTGGCAATGACGGCCATTGGTCGCGAAAATGGAAAGCGAGGCGTGGACATACGTTGGTTCCCGCAAACGCCGGGTTCAAATACAACGGGTTGGCATAATATTGCGAAAACATAGCATCCTGAGCCGTTGCACGCAAACCTGCGAACGCCAAAACTACGGTTAATATGACAGCAATTCGTTTTTTCATATCATTATATTTATAGCGGGCAAAGATACAAAATTATTAAACGTTCCCACTCTTCTTTTTGTTACAATTTCTCTACAATATTTCTAACGACAATTCGTTAGGAAAATTGTGTTTTCTTTTTTAAATAAACGGATAATGAATAAGAAATCTTGGGTACTATTTAATATTTTTCTTTTAGTTTTTATTCAACTTATTGATATTCAGGCTCAAACAATCCAAAAAAAAATCAATTTTCATTGGAATGAACCCTACTCCTATACCACATACAGTGGGTTCAAATCCGATTTTCTATCCTTTGACAATGCCATCTATCGTAACGACTACCCCACCCTTCCTCTTTTTTATGAAATGATTCCTGTTGAAAACTTTTTTGAGGATTACGAGGTCAAGGTGGTAGCCCAGGAATGGGAAAATATGAACGCAAATGACTGTAGCTTAATACCTTCCAACTTCCATCAAAAGCAAATCCAGTTCGAAATCAATTCCGCATACGAAGGAAAGAATGCTTTTACCTTACTTTCCTTTATTCCCATCGTGGAAACCGCCTCTGGTCAATATAAAAAATTGATTTCCATTACTTTATCTATTGATGGGAAACAGCCCGTATTTTCCAAGGGAAAGAAAGGGTACGCCACCAAATCTGTTTTGTCATCTGGTCAATGGTTCCAATTTTCCGTTGCTCAGACAGGAATTTACAAAGTGACTTATCAAGATTTGGTCAATATGGGAATGTCAACGCCGATCCATTCCTCGCAGTTGGCCGTTTTCGGAAACGGCGGGATGATGTTGCCTGAAGCAAATTCCGCAAAACGCATTGACGATTTGCAGGAATTGCCCATCTTGGTGTCGGATGGCGGCGATGACGTTATCAATGAGAACGACTATTTCCTCTTCTACGGCCAATCCCCGCATCGCATCAGCTACGACTCATTAAATCAACAATTTAAGCACGACTACAACATCTACTCCGATGCCTCTTTCTACTTTGTCACGCAGACTTCAGGCATCGGCGAGAAAAAACGCGTACAAACCGTTAACAATGAGAATCTTAATGAAAATTTATCCGTTCAAGATTTCACCTATTTCGACTTTTTTGAAGAAGACCTTTATAATCTTTGTGAATCAGGAAAAAACTGGTTTGGGGAACGTTACGACATTACGCTGAACACTTCACACTTGTTTCAACTTCCCGGCACCCCTATTGGAACCGGACACATCCGAATTCAGGCTGCTTCCGCCTCCAACACAACCTCATTACTTCAGGTCAGCGTGAATAGCAGCAATATTGGAAATGCCTCATTACCTGGCATTTCCAGTCCCTATTTAGCCGCTATTGCCAATCGGAGCCTAACCTTCACTCCCACATCAAAAGATTTGAGCATCGGTATTACCTACAATAAGCCAACCACCTCATCTTCAGCCTATTTGGATTGGATTGAGCTGGAAACGCCTTGTACACTGACACTTAGAAACGGAATGACCTCTTTCCGGAATCCTTCTACGGTTGGCAACGGCAATATCACGAGATTCATCATCATCGGTGCTTCTACCTCCGTGTCCGTTTGGGATGTCACCGATCCCGCCCAAACGGTCAGGTATGCACTTGCTGCTGACGGTCAGGGGGCGCATTTCAAAGCTTCCACAGATGTGTTACGGGAATTCATCGCATTTGACGGTTCCAACTATTTGTCCATCAACCCATTGTCATCCGTTGGAAACCAAAATCTCCACGCTACAGGAAATGTGGATATGGTGATTGTAGCGCATCCCGATTTTCTATCGCAAGCCAACCGTTTGGCGCAATATCGGGCTGAAAACGATGGTTTGAGCGTCAAAGTGGTCACGCCTCAGCAGATTTACAACGAATTTTCGAGCGGTTCCCAAGACCCGATAGCTATTCGCGACTACATGAAGATGATTTACGACAAAACCAACAAATCCTATCCGAAATATCTGTTGCTGTTCGGTCGCCCTAGTTACGACTACAGAGGACGTGTCAACGGGACAGCCATCTATGTACCTAACTACCAATATCTTTCGAAAGACAAAATCTCTGACCTCTATCAATATTCCAACGATGATGTTTTAGGCTTATTGGATGATAATGAAGGACTTAACGGTGCCGGGTTGGTGGATATCGCCATCGGTCGTTTCCCTTGCAACAACACGACACAAGCGAATACTGCTGTAGATAAAAGCATTCGTTACAGTGAAAAACACAATCTGGTGAGCGAGAATTCCTCGCAGATCTCCAATTTCGGAGACTGGCGGAATATCATGGCTTTTGTGGCGGATGACGAGGAGCGCAACGACTTCATGAACAGTGCGGAAACCTATTACCAAATCGTGAGTGAAGCGAATCCGAATATCAATTTCGATAAGATCTATCTGGATGCCTATCAGCAAGTTTCCAACGCCGGCGGACAACGTTACCCCGATGCGGTTACGGACATCAACAACCGCATGAACCGTGGTTCCCTCTTTTACACCTACATCGGCCATAGCGGCAAAGACGGTTGGGCAGCGGAGCGCGTGCTGGAAAACTCGGATATCAACAAATGGACCAACAAATACAATATGCCCGCACTGCTGTCGCTTTCGTGCACTTTTGCCTATTACGACCGCGAAATTCAGTCGCCGTCCGATTTGATCTTCTTCAACAATAATGGCGGTGCTGTAGCCGTTATCGCCGCCACGCGCGAAGCTTGGTCCGTCTCCAACCACAACTTTGGAAAATATATTTTCGAATTGATGTTCACGAAAGATGAGAACGGCAACTTCTACTCTGTCAGCGATTTAGAGAGAAGAGCGAAAAACAGACGCTATCAGACATCATCCTCTTATACCGACTTGTCCATGATGGTCACTTATGGTGATCCCTCATTAAAACTTTCCATACCTATTTATAATATTGTAACGGACTCCATCAATCATGAAGCGGTTGGCAGTTCCATGGACACCGTACGCGCTCTCTCAAAAGTGACGATATGCGGCCACATAGTAGATGATAACTCACAAATTATCAACAGCTTCAATGGAACGATGTTCCCATCGGTATATGACAAAAAAGTCAAAACCAAGACGTTGTTCAACGATCCTGATCCTTACTCACAACCTTTTGAGTATGAGGTACAAAAGAGCGTATTATTCAAGGGAAATGTTTCGGTAAAGAATGGCCGGTTCCAGTTCTCGTTCTATGTGCCCAAAGACATTGACTACAGTTTCGGAAATGGCCGAATCAGCTATTATGCCCGCACGGAAAATGTGGATGCTGCCGGTGCGTTCACGGATTTCATCATCGGAGGAATGGACACTTCCGGCATCGAAGACCACGAAAATCCCGTGATCGAGCTGTACCTCAACGACGAAAATTTCGTCAACGGGGGCATTACGACGACCGATCCCGTGTTGATTGCCAAGATTTCCGACAATTTCGGCATCAACACGACGGGTAACGGCATCGGACATGACCTGACTGGCGTTTTGGACCACGCCACGGGCAACAAAATCATCCTGAACGACTACTACCAAACCGAAAAAGACAGCTTCAATCGAGGAATTGTCCGCTACCAACTGCAAGATTTGAAACCAGGCGAACATTCGATCATAGTACGGGCGTGGGATGTCAACAACAACAGCAGTGAGCAGGAATTGACGTTCAAAGTGGTCAGTGAGGACAAATTCGAGCTGAGCCATGTGCTCAATTACCCGAATCCGTTCACCACACACACGGATTTCTACTTCGAGCACAACCAGCCCGGTGGCACTTTTGACATTCAGGTGCAGATTTACACCATTTCCGGACGGTTAGTGAAGACGCTCTACGACACGCAAGTGATGGAAGGCAATCGTTGTCGCGCCATCTCATGGGATGGTTTGGATGATTTCGGCGACAAACTGGCGAAAGGCACCTATTTGTATCGGGTCCGCGTGAAAAATGAAGATGGAAAAACGGCGGAAGCCATTGAAAAGCTAGTGATTCTATAAAATAATTTTTTATAACCCACTGAATAACAACTCTATATAAATCATTACGCTTGAAAGAAAATTTTTTTGAGGTTTTTATATAATAAAACAAGTAATGATGCGTTAAGGGGTAGATTTTTTTTTGAATTATAAATTAAAGTACATATAAACTCAAATGAACAAATCACTTATGAAAAAAGCAGCATCTATTTTGTCTGTCATGATTCTTTTGTTTACGATGCAGGGTTATGCTCAGACTAATTCTCTGGGTCAAGACATTAACGCCATTACGACAGCTGTACCGTTTCTTTCCATTGCGCCGGACTCTCGTGCAGGTGCCATGGGCGACATCGGCTGTGCAACCTCTTCTGACGGCAACTCCCAAAGCTACAATCCTGCAAAATACGCTTTCAACAAAAACAAATTCGGTTTCAGTATTTCTTACAGCCCTTGGTTGCGTAATTTGGTGAATGACATCAACTTAGCATATCTTACGGGTTATTGGAGAATTACGGATATGGACGCTATCGCCATGTCTTTGCGTTATTTCTCTTTAGGTAATATCGAGTTCATGGATCCTAATGGTGAATGGATTAGTACTCAGAAGCCCAACGAGTTCGCCATCGACTTCACCTATTCTCGTAAGTTGATTGACCAGCTGTCCATTGCTATCACGCCGCGTTTCATCTATTCCAATTTGACTGCAGGTCAGTTCGTTGGGGGTGAGGAGACGAAAGCAGGTTTGGCAGGTGCCGCTGACATTTCTTTGTTCTATGAACAAGATTTCAAGGTCAAGAAAATGAACAACAGCACTTTGCGTGCAGGTTTGTGCATTTCGAACATCGGTAACAAGATGTCCTACTCTTCCGGAACATTGCGTCGTGACTTCCTGCCCACCAATCTGAAATTGGGTATCGGTTACGAAATGGATTTCGATGGATATAACAAACTGACTGTCAATGGTGAAATCAACAAATTGTTGGTTCCCACGAACCCCATTTACCAAACGGATAGCATGGGTCACATTGTTTACAACGAAGCTGGCGACCCTGTCATCGCTTACGGTATGAATCCCGATGTCTCCGTGCCTCAAGGTATGATTCAGTCGTTCTACGACGCTCCCGGTGGTTTCCGCGAAGAGTTGCGCGAAGTCATGTTCGCTGTGGGTGCTGAATACAGCTACCGCGACCTTTTCTTCTTCCGCCTCGGTTTCTTCCACGAAAGCCAATACAAAGGCAATCGTGAGTTCGTTTCCATCGGCGCAGGTCTTAAATACACTGTTTTCGGCTTCGATGTCTCTTATTTGATTGCCACCAGACAGTATCACCCGCTGGCTAACACACTGCGTTTCACATTGAATTTGGACTTCGTTTCCACGAACAAGAACGAAATTAAGCAACAAAACAGATTCAACTAATTGGGTATGATAGATTTTCGCGTAGGTTTTGGCTACGATTCCCATAGATTTGCCCCCGATAGACCGTTGGTCATTGGGGGCATTGTTGTTCCCTATCCTCTCGGATTGGCGGCCCATTCCGATGGAGATGTGCTGATTCATGCCGTGTGCGATGCCATTTTGGGTGCCGCCGGACTCCGCGACATCGGCACTTGGTTCCCCGACACGGATGCCACCTGGAAAAACGCCGACAGCACCATGCTTTTGGCTAAGGTGGTAGAAGTTGTCACTTCCAAAGGATGGAAAATCAACAACTTGGATTGCACGCTCATTTTGGAAGCCCCGAAAATGAAACCGCACATCGAGGCGATTATTGAAAGATTGTCGCAGATTCTGCAATGCGAGCCCGACCGCGTGGCGGTGAAGGCCAAGACGAACGAAAAGATGGGCTTTACGGGCGCGGGAGAAGGCATTGCCGCCACCGCCGCCGTCAGCTTAGTGAAGTAGCTGTTGGCTATTGGCTGTTGGCTATTGGCTATTGGCCGTTGGCCGTTGGCTAAAAGCTAAAAGCTAAAGGCTAATAGCTAAATCCCCAGTAAATCAAGGGGATGTTTGATAATTCGTTGGGCGCCGGCTTCTTGCAGCTCTTCCAACGGGCGATAGCCCCACAACACCCCAACGGCAGTAACGCCTGCATTATGCGCCAATTGCATATCTGTGGCAGTATCGCCAACATGCAGTGCATCCGTATTTTCGCAACCCACATGGCGTAAAATATCGTACATGATTTGCGGGGCGGGTTTCACAGGAACGCCCTCTCGTTGACCGAAAAGGGCATCGAAACGAATGGTGGGGAAATATTTGGCCATCAGCGGCTCCACAGCAATGTGCGCTTTGTTCGTGGCCACGGCAATCTTCAATCCACGCGATTTCAACTCCGTCAACAATTCTGTAATTCCTTCATATACCGTTGTTTTATCCTCCATGTGGATTCGGTAGTAATCCAAAAATTCTTGCTGGCATTTTGTGATTTGCGGGTCTTTGAGTTCTTCTGTCGGCAAAATCCGTTCGATAAGCTTACGCATTCCATCACCCACAAAATAGCGATAGGCATCCACGGGATGTGTCGGAAAACCATGCTGTTGCAGCATCCAATTGGCCGAATCCGCCAAATCCTCCAACGAATTGATCAAAGTTCCGTCCAAATCGAATACAACTAATTTCTTGGAATTCATCATCTGAAAAAGAATCGTTTTTTTTTGAGGCGGCAAAGGTACAATTTTTTCAAGATTCGCAAAAAAAGCGTACTTTTGCACCCTAATTTTTGAATATGTTAAAGATAGAAGATTTACACGTATCCATCAAGGATAGAGAGATATTGAAAGGCGTGAATTTGGAGGTAAAAGCGGGAGAAGTGCACGCCATTATGGGTCCGAACGGCACGGGCAAAAGCACGCTCGCATCGGCGATTGCCGGCAAGAGCGGCTACGAAGTGACGCAGGGAAATGTCTGGTTCAAAGGCAAAAACCTGCTGGATTTGTCGATTGAAGATCGCGCCCGCGAAGGCGTGTTCATCGGCTTCCAGTATCCGGTGGAGATTCCCGGCGTGAGCATCGCCAACTTCATGCGCACCGCCCTCAACGAAGTGCGCAAATATCGCGGCCTCGACCCGCTCAACGGAGCCCAGTTCCTCAAACTGATGGCTGAGAAACAGAAAGTGGTGGAACTCACCGACAAGCTCAGCAACCGTTCCGTGAACGAAGGCTTCTCCGGCGGTGAGAAGAAGCGCAACGAAATCTTCCAGATGGCACTCCTCGATCCCTACCTTGCCATCCTCGACGAGACTGACTCCGGTTTGGACATCGATGCTCTGCGCGTGGTCGCCAACGGCATCAACCACCTGCGCGGCGAAGACAAGGCCATCATCGTCATCACCCACTACCAGAGACTGTTGGACTACATCGTTCCCGATGTGGTGCACGTGCTTTTCGATGGTAAAATTGTGAAATCAGGTCCGAAAGAGCTGGCTCTCGAACTGGAAGAGCGCGGTTACGACTGGATTAAGGAAGAATACGAACAGGGCAAGTTATGAGAGCGTTCACACAATTCATCCAGCAGCTTTACAGCGAAAACCAGTCGCAGTACCCTGACGGCGGGCAGGCGGCCATCCGCGACCTCCGTCAGAAGGCGATGGATCTTTTCTTGCAGAAAGAGCTGCCCGACAAGCGTTTGCAAGGTTGGCAGCAGTCGATACTGAACCAGAAGGTCAAGACAGACTATATTCAAAAGCTGCAGCCGGATCCTTACCGTCCGTTGGCGGAGTATTTCCAGTGCCGCGTGCAGGATCTGCACCCCACGGTTCTTCCGGTCAGCAATGGTTGGTATATTTCTGAGAAACAAGAAGTTACTATTGACGAGCAGGGCGTAATCACGGGCAGTCTGCTGGCCGCTATCCGTCAATATCCCGACTTGGTGCTACCGTTGTTAGCGCACGCCAATTTGGAGAAAGAAAACGGTTTGGTGGCCCTCAACGAAGCCCTCTTCAACGACGGTGCTTTTATCTATATCCCTGACAATGTGAAGGTTGAGAAGCCCATGCAGATTGTCTCGTTGATGAACATCGCTGATCCGCTTCTGGTCAACAACCGTCACATTATCGCGTTGGGCAAGAATGCGGAACTCTCTGTTATCCAGTGCGATGACTCCATCCAAAAGGAATCCTCCTTCTCGAATATCGTTTCGGAGATTTACTTGGGCGAGAACGCGCATCTGCATTACTACAAAACCGAGAACAAGGATGCCGCTTCCATGCTGCTGAACCATGTTTTCGTGCACCAGAAGAGCTACTCGACGTTCACCTCCACCGCCATCACGTTCAATGCGGGCTACATCTGCAACACCTTCCATGTGAACTTGAACGAACCGATGGCGGAGACCAAGCTGTACGGCCTGTATCTCGTTGACAAAGAGCAAGTTTGCGACAACCACATCTTCATCAACCATGCTGCCCCCGACTGCAAGAGCTTCCAGCTCTACAAGGGCATTATGGACGACGAGGCTTCCGCCAACTTCCACGGACACATCCTCGTGGCGCAAGATTCCCAGCGCACGGCAGCCTTCCAGACCAACAAGAACCTGCTGCTGACCGACAAGGCACACGTCACCACGAAGCCGTTCCTGGAGATCTACGCCGACGACGTGCAGTGCAGTCATGGCGCGACAGTTGGGCAGCTGGACGAAGAGGCGTTGTACTATCTGCGCACCCGTGGCATCGGAGAAGCGGCAGCCAACCGTCTGCTCATGTTCGCTTTCGCCAACGAAATCGTGCAGAACGTGACCATCGAAGCCCTCCGCGACCGTCTCAGCAACATGGTCCAGCACCGTCTGCATGGCGAATTGAACGTTTGTGCGCAATGTATGTTGAACAATAATATTGTGTTTCCGATAACCTTAGAGGAGTAGAGACGCTTCGCTGTTGATTACTGCGTGTTGGTTAGCCTATGGCTGTTGATTAGCTTCGCTGTTAGTTAGCTACGCTGTTGATTAGCCTTCGGCTGTTAACATTTACTCATCAACATGAAATAACCAACACGAAGTAATTAACATGAAATAACTAACACGAAGTCATCAACACGAAGTCACCAACACGAAGTATGAAAGTAAAGCTAATATGGATTGGCAAACCCGATGGCGACGTTTTCGATGCCGCCATTCGGCAATACACAGCCAAAATCGCCACCTACATCTCGTACGAGACGGTGGCGATTCCGTATTTGAAGAATGCCAAGTCCATGCCGGTGGAGGAGCAGAAGAAGCGCGAGGGGGAACTGATTCTCAAGAAGATAGAGCCCGACGAGTTTGTGGTTTTGTGGGATGAGCGCGGCAAGGAGCTGACCTCCAAGCAGTTCGCCGACTTTATCCAGCAGCGTGCCAACACAGGATTGAAAACGCTCACCTTCGTCATCGGCGGTGCGTACGGTTTCTCCGACGCCGTCTATGCCCGTCAGAACGCGCAGTTGGCCCTCTCGAAGCTCACCTTCCCGCACATCATGGTGCGCCTGATTTTTGCCGAGCAGTTGTATCGGGCGTTCACGATACTTAAGGGGGAGCCGTATCATCACTGAGTGCCTATCCCTTATTCATTTTAGCTGGAATAATCCTATCCACAATCACCACATCTTCTTCAATGTGGTAAATGTAAATCCATCGGCGATTGTGTGAAACCATTCGTCTTGCATCGGGATGTATTTGCCTTAATGTTTTGGATGTAGTTCGTGCTGTGAAGTTGGCATAAACTGAAAGAGCGTTTATTTCAGCTCGCATCGCATTCGCATAACGGACAGCACCTTCTTCAGACATCATACTGTTCAGGAAAATGCGTAATCCCCCCATATCATTGAGGGCTTTCTGACTGATTCTAACCTCAAATACTTTCATAGTCAGAGCGAACCAAAGAGATTAAATCATCAAAAAACTCATCAACAGACACCGTATTCTCCATAATCTTTGCCTTGCGAGAAGATTGCAGGGAAGGTGATTCGGAATTGTTTTTTACGCCGTAAGGCAACTTTGGTTCTTCCACTTTAAGTGGTTCCTTTTGTTTTTTGTGGTATTCTTTTTCCATTTTTTAGTTTTATTTTCGTGCTGCAAAAATAATATTTTTCTGTTTACCGAGGACAGATAAAAAATTATTCCCCACGAGTGTTACCTTTTGCTATTTTTGCGTCGTATTCATGAACAAGGCGAAAAAATGGAGAATGCAGCATTTTGGGAACGGATATATGCGGCCAACATCGGCAGGATGATTGGGCTTTGTCATCGCTATGTCAATGACTTGGCGTTGGCGGAGGACTTGGCGCACGAGGCGTTTCTCAAGGCGATGGAGCGTGCCGACACCTACCGCGCCACCGGCAA
Organism: uncultured Bacteroidales bacterium; assembly: GCA_900317715.1. Lineage (GTDB taxonomy): Bacteria > Bacteroidota > Bacteroidia > Bacteroidales > WCHB1-69 > F23-D06. The sequence continues at coordinate 20,086 of ONHS01000031.1, forward strand.
TTTTGAGGCCTGGCTTATGCGCATCACCGTGAACCACGCCATCCAACATCTGCGGCAAGGCATGGCTACCGTGCCGTTTGTGGATGAGGAAACACCGGATGTTCCCATGGAGGAAGCATCCATTTGGGAGACGGACTTCACGCAGGAGGAACTGCTCAAGGCAGTGCAGCAGCTGCCGATTCCACAGCGTACCGTCTTCAACCTCTATGCCATTGACGGACAGTCACATGCCTACATCGCTGACCTGCTGAACATCTCCATCGCCAGCTCCAAGGAGACACTCTACCGCGCCCGCAAACGGCTGCGGCAGCTGCTCACCCAAATGGCCCAAGAGAAAGAAAAACGCAAAAAGGGAGTTTTTGTCATGATACTACTATTCTTATTACAGCATTCCGAGGCCGCCCGCACTGACCGATTGTTCCGAAACGGGCTCTCCTCACTGACTTATGCGCCTGCGAAGCCGCTTACTACCACGCAAATACGGCAGGCAGCGGCAGAAGCGCCCTCCAGTGCGGGCGTCTTTGTGGCGGCGCACCGTGCGGCCTTGACTACCGCCGCCATCGCAGGGATCGCCGGCGGAGTCTGCATCTGGCAGGTTTGTAGTACTGCGCTGGATAACAATCCGTTGCAAGAGCCTGTCGCACCCGCTGAATCGCCAATACGCCTTTCTGCCGACACTACTTCCAAGAACGGTTTGCAAGCAGAGCCCGGCTTAACAACCAAACCTTCTGAAGCGATTGCGCCAGTGAAACATCATGAGTCGGAAACCAAACCCCAAATCATCGTCGTCACCAAAGAGATTGTGGTGAACGACACGGTGGTGGTCCGTGACACCGCGATAGTGAAAGACACGGTCTATTTAATGCAAAAGCCATGAAAAAACATTGCATCATCGTATTTTTAGTGTTGGTATTCAGCACGATAAGGAGCCTCTTCGCACAGAACACAGACACCATGTATGTGGTGAAGCGGCACGTGGTGCGCGATACCGTCTATGTGCGCGACACGTTGCGCGTGCAAGACACCATCATTATCGCTGACTACATCCACAGCGACGAATTCAAGCATTTGTTTTACGAGTTGAACGGTGCCGATGCGCAGACGCCGCCCGATTCGTTGGAAAAATTGTGGGCGCAGACCGTTACCTTTTTGGAAAATCGCGTCATACAGTATGAACAGCAAAACGTATCCACAATGGACAGCATCAAAAAATACGGATTGGCGGGGCTCATGCTTTTGGGCTTGAACTCCCTCGCGCCCGCACAAACGGAGGCACCGCAGCCCGCGAGCTCGCATCCCATCAAGACAGAGTCGGTTCTTCGCGACAGTCCTTTCAACGGATTCCACTTCGGCTATACGGCGGAGGCGGACATCGTGCATCCCGTGGAGATGACCTCATACGCCACTGCGAAGACATCTTTTTCCTCAGTTCGCTATGGCGGGCGGGTCGGGTTGGAGTTTTCCTACCATTTCGCCGATTATTTCGGGGTCTCCTCCGCATTGGATTTTGGCTATATTGGAAGTGACAAATCCGGCATTTTTTATCCTTACTACGGAGTGTCGATGCCTCTGAAGTTCGAGTTCCACTATCCTGTCGCGGACAAATTGTGGGTGACAGCGAATGCCGGTGTTCAGTTGCGGATGCCCTGGGAGACTTTTCTGTATGGCTATAATCCAAACGAGGGCCAGTTTACCGCTAATTTGTGGTATATTGGAAATCCAGTGTACTATACTGGCTATTGCCCTAATAGACATGTTTTTTATGCAGATCTGATGGCAGATGTAGGGCTCTATTATCAATTACCCAATCAAGATTATCTCCGCTTCTTGGCCGGGTTGAACATTGCCACCACGGATTGGGCGCGTGGAGGAGTTGAACTGTATTCGATGGGTTATGAGGAACTGTATGCCTTTCAGCGAAACCACTACCTCTATTTCCAAATCGCCTATCTCCATGGCTTTAGCAAGCAGCGGGCCATTAAGCAGGCGCAGCCGCACTGGAACGATGACAAGTCATTTTATCGTCACGAGTTTCGGTTAGGGGTGAGCGACCATTTCGGTTTTCTTGGTCGGTGGGCTCATCAATACACTACTTTTTTTGATTATGGAGGAGAACGGGTTGGCACCACTTCCACGGATTATCACTTCACTCCTGTGGTCTCGTTGGATTATCACTACCGCGCCGCCAAATGGTTCTGGATAGGGCTTTCAACAGGCTATAGTTTTATGAAAGAGAAACTCTATCCCGGGAATGTAGTATCACCAGATGGTTTTCACTGGGATTGCAAGGAACACCATTTTCTGATTATGCCTTCGTTGCGGTTCTCCTACTTAAATCGTCCGCATGTAACCCTTTATTCCGGACTTGCCGTGGGCGTGCTTATCAACCGAGGCAACCGCTACTATGGCGATCTATCTACACTGCCAGAGTTCGCGCCGGCAACATGGGGCTTAGTCCCGGCGGAGCTGCCTGATCATACCTCAGCAGGTTCCGCTTTCCAACTGACCGCCTTCGGGGTGAAAGCTGGCGCAAAACATTGGTTCGGCAGTTTCGAAGCGGGTGTCGGCATCAAGGGATTTGTCAATTTGGGTGTGGGGTACGAATTTTAGTTTCAGGTTTCAGGTTTCAAGTTTCAGGTTTCAAGTTTCAGTAGAAAAAATAGCATTGGTTATGAAAAAGAGGTTTTATATTGCATTGGTTTTGGGCATAGCGGTTCTTTGCTTATGTCAGTGCCGCAGGGTGCCGTTCTGCTACTATGTCCCTCAAGATTTTTGGAACGACTATTTCCCCTATCAAGAAGGGCAGACCGTGACTTTTCAAAATGAGAATAGCGAGACCAAAACATTCGTTGTGAAAGATGTTTACGTGAACTTTGGCCTATACGAACCCTACACGGACGATGCGAATCCATTGCCTCATTGTGACTCTCATGCGGCGGTTGAACTTGCTGATGGGGATGATGTTGTCCGGATCTATTTTGAGATGTTTAGTGATTCATACGAGAAAGAAAAATACGCTTTCTATTACGCTCTCCGTTTCGATTTTCCACAAGATGCCCTTCCCGGGGCGGAACATGACTGGTGGAAAAAGGCTCAATGTTTCACGAATCAACAATATGGTAAAATCCAATCGCTCTATAAAATATTCGGGAAAACGGTGGAGTTTGAGAAGGAAAGCTATGGAGGAGAATCTCCCGACAATATTTATGACGTAAAGTGTGTGAGAGGCAAGGGATTGAGTGAATTCAGCGAAAAAAAGAAAGGGTGTACTTGGAAGTTAGTGGAATGAGTCTTGCGGTTTTGTCTCCGCGTATCGTACGTATCTGCGCGTAATCACCTAATAATTTGCGAAATCTTATTGTGAAAATTAACTATTCAAAATTGAATAGTTAATTTTTATTTTCAACACATTGATATTCAAGAAACAAAAAATTTCGCAAAAAGCTTGACAAAGGGCTTTTCAAAACTCGTTGTTGTATTATTATACAATTTTTATAATTTTGCACCGGATGAAAAGGATTGTTGCTTATAAGAACTACTATCGTGACTTTATGTTGAAACTCACTGAAAATGAACGAACTAAAATAAAGCGAGCTTTGTTGCTCTTTGAGACGGAGGATAAGATTCCGAGGCATTATATTAGTTATATTCGGGATGGGTTATTCGAATTTCGTGTCACAGGTGGAAATAAAGAGTTTCGCATGTTCTATATTTATGATGGAGATAAAATGGTGATATTGTTCAATTGTTTTATAAAAAAATCAACGAAAACACCTAAAAAGGAAATAGACAAAGGATTAAAATTAATGGAGGAATATAAAAATGCAAAAGAAAGAGGTATTATTTGATGTCAGTGCTGAACTTGAACGGGATTTTGGTCCCAAAGGTTCAGAAAGCCGCAGAATTGCGGAAGATAAGGCATGGGAAGAATACAATGCACAAATTCTTCTTGACGCAAGAAAAAATGCCGGTTTGACTCAACAAGAGCTCGCCGACAGAATTGGTGCGGACAAGAGTTATGTATCACGAGTGGAACGAGGACTTATCATTCCTTCTGTGTCAACACTCTATCGTATTGCCGCTGCCATGGGGTTGACCGTAGAATTACATCCGGTCATGTAAGAATAGTCAGAAATAAGATTGTAACATTATGGATTGCAAAGAGATACGTCACCAATTACATCGCATGGCCGAGGCTTCCAACGAGGAGGTTCAGACATCCGCATACATCCGTCAGCAGCTGGAGCAACTCCGGCCGACCAAAATCGTCACTTTTCCGAAAGGGCATCACCTGTTAGCAGAGTACGATTTTGGCGACGGGAAGACCGTGCTGGTTCGCGGCGATATGGATGCCGTGCGGGTCAATGAAACGTTGGAATTACCGTATAAGTCTGAGCATGAGGGTGTTTCGCACAAGTGCGGACACGACGGACACAGCACGATTCTGCTGCGGTTGGCGGAAATGTTGCACGAGAAACCGCTGCCAGCGGGTAAGGTGCTGTTGCTGTTCCAAGGGGCAGAGGAAACCGGCGAAGGCGCAAAACAGATTCTCGACAGCGGGATTTTAGATGCGTATTCCATAGACTGTGCTTACGCGTTGCATAACATCCCTGCTGAAACAGCTGGTACAATCATTTGTAAACCAGGGAGCTTTACCTGCTCCGTGGTCAGCTGCGACATTGTGCTGACGGGCAAGACCGCACACGCCGCCGAACCTTGGAATGCTGTATCTCCCTTTATGGCCGCACAACGCATCACTGATTTTGTGATGTCGCTGAACCAACGGGATGTCCAACGGGAGGACTTTTGTGTGGCCACGCTCATTGAGTTCCGTGTGGGCAGTCAGGCGTACGGGGTAGCCGCTGGTGATGGGGTATTACGCTTTACTATCCGTACTCGCGAAGACGCTCATCTCCAGCAGATTATATCCGAAATCGAAACGAAAGCCAAAACGGAAGCTGCCAACGAAAATCTCCAATGCGAAATCCGTTGGCTGGAATATTTCGCTGCCTCCAACAATGCGAAAGAGGCAGTGAATGCCATCAAGGAATGTGCTGACAATCTGAATCTTACCTATCAGAACAAGCCGATTCCCTTCTTCTGGGGCGAGGACTTCGGACTATTCACCCAGCACTACCCGGGTGCGCTGTTCGGATTGGGATCAGGTACAACGCAACCACCGCTGCACCATCCCGACTTCGATTTTCCAGACGAGATTGTGGAGACAGGCGCAAAGATGTTTTACGAGCTTGTCGGCCGTTAGCTGTTGGCTATTGGCTATTGGCTGTTGGCTATCGGCAGTTGGCTGTAACTGCTAACTACTAACTTCTAACTTCTGACTATTATCGCCGCTCCGCCGCCAGGAGCCAGCTCCACTTTCAGTTTGCCGTCCGCGGGAACAGCCATCGTTTTCTTCTGATAGTCAATGCGGTGGGCGTTGGGACCGTCGATGAACATCGTGACGGTGCCGGAGGTGATGCCTAAAGCTTTGAGGTCGATCTCGAAAGTGCGGCGCTCCCAGTCGGTGATGGCGCCGATGTACCAGGTGTCGCCTTTACGCTTAGCGCTAATTACAAAGTCGCCGACCTGTCCGTCCAAGATGCGGGTCTCGTCCCAAACGGTGGGCACATTGGCGATGAATTCCGTGCATTCGGGCTCTTGCAGATATGCGGACGGCGCATCGCAGAGCATGGCGAACGGTGCGTCAAAGACCACGTATTCA